>CAZKTF010000008.1:0-15444 GCA_964555565.1 uncultured Planctomycetota bacterium
CGTCGGCGGGCCCCGGGTCCTCGACGGGCCGGTAGCGGTCCGCGGGCCCCGCCGGCCGGGTCGTCTCCCCGTCCAGCGCGCAGGCCGCGTCCCCGCGGAGCGAGACGTGCCCGCAGCGGGGACAGAGGGTGGCCCCGGCCGGGAGCGGGCGGCGTGCCTCGACCCGGAGCGCGGCCGCGACGGCGGCACCCAGGGCGGCGAAGTTCGGGAAGCGCCGCTCCCTGTCCTTCTCGAGGCAGCGGAGGACGAGGGCATCCACCTCGGGGGACACGAGCGGGTTGCGAGCCGCCGGGGAGGGGGCCGGGACCCGGAGGATGTTGTAGACCTGGTTCTCGACCGAGTCGGCCCGGAGCGGCGGTTCCCCCGCGAGCGCCTCGTAGAGCATCGCCCCCGTCGAGTAGACGTCGCCGCGCCCGTCCGTCGTGCGCGCGTCGCGGAGCTGCTCGGGCGAGACGTAGTACGGGGTCCCGAGCCCCATCCCCTCGTCCGTGAGCGACCCCTCCCTGTGGAAGACCTTCACCACGCCGAAGTCGGAGACCTTGGCCCGGCGCTGCGGCGTGACGAACACGTTGGAGGGCTTGAGGTCGCGGTGGACGATCCCGCGCCCCCCGGGGGTCCGGGCGCTCGCCTCGGCGTGCTGCATCCCGCGCGCGACCCCGAGGGCGTAGTCGAGCGCCTCGGCCGGGAGGAGGGGCCCCCCGGCGGCCAGGAACTCCCCCAGCGTCTTCCCCTCGACGTACTCGAGGAGGAGGAAGGGGCGCCCGGCCTCCTCGAAGGTGCCGCGGGCCTCCACGAGGTTGGGGTGGCGGCCCAGCGCCACCCAGGTCTGGAGCTCGACCCCGAAGCGCCGGAGGACCCGGGCCTGGTCGAGGGCGTCGTCCCGGACGGTCTTCGCGGCGGCCATCTCGCCGCCCGGCCCGCGGAGGATGTAGACCACCCCCATCCCCCCGGGGTGGGCGGCGGTGACCTCCCAGGTCCCGGCGAGTCGGTCGCCGATCCGGATCTTCGGGGCGCTCACGGGGGGCGCCATTGTGGGGTGCGTCCCGCGAGCGGCCAATCAAACGCGGATGAGGGGCGCGTCAGACCTCCCGCGTGGCGAGGGTCGCAGGCTTGGGCGGGGCCTCGCCACGACGCAGGACCTGGGCGAGGAGGGAGGGGTAGGCCTCGCAGGGGGTCCAGCAGTGGGGGCAGCGGCCGGCGGCGATGGCGGCGCGCTTCTCGGCGGCGAGGGGGGAGTTCCAGATCGGCCCGAGGTCGAGGCCGGTGTCCCGGAGGTTCCCGAGGGGGGAGTCCCACATGGTGCACGGGTAGACCTGCCAGGTGGGGTCGATGTAGATGGACGACCTGAGGGCCCGGCAGGGCACGGGGGTGCGGCCGGTCTCGACGAAGGAGCGGAGCCGCTTCTGGTACATGCGCTCGAGGAGGTCCACCGGGCCGGCCCCGCGACCCTTCCTCCGGAGGAACTCCTCGATGTCCGCGAGGAGGTCCTGCCCCGGGGTGCCCATCCCCACGTTCCCGTAGTAGTGGGCGGACTCCTGGGCCAGGTTCACGTGGAAGTCCTTCTCGGAGACCCCGGGGATGTCCTGGCGCACCCGATCGACGATGCGCAGGAGCCCCCCGCGGTTGAAGGGGGAGAGGGTCACGCCGAAGTAGGCGGCGAAGCCCCGCCGCCGGATGGCCCGGAGCTGCCGGAAGGTCTCCACGGCGTGGCCGTAGGCCCCCTCGATGCGGCGCACCTCGTCGTGCTCCTCCCCGGCCCCGTCGAGGCTCACGGTGACGAGGAGCCGGGGCACCCCGCGCTCGAGCGCCGTCCGCACCCCCGCGAGGACCGCCTCCGTCTGCTGGCCCGTCGTCGGGAAGTCGAGGAGGTAGAGGTCCCGCGCCTCCTCGACGACGGCGGCCACGAGGTCGGTGGCGTCGCGGCGCGTGAAGATCTCCCCCCCCGAGAGGTTCACCCAGGAGAAGCCGGGGTTCTTCCGGAAGAAGGTCCGGACCTCCTCCACGGTCAAGGGGCGGGGCTTCGGGCGCTGCCAGATGTTGCACATCTTGCAGCGGCAGTCGCAGGTCCAGGTGACGATGAGGGTGAGCTTGAAGGGGGCCGGGTTGACGCCGAAGTTGGACCGGAGGACCCGGGCCCCGAGCGCCAGCAGGCGCCTCACGGCGTCACCGGGGGGCGCGCGAGCGCCTCCACGAGCGCGGCGTCCCCCGTGGACGCGGCCCAGCGGCGGAGGACGAGGACGCGGGTCTCGAGCCGCGCCCGGGCGGCCGGGGGTTCGCCGCGCCAGGCCTCGTAGGCGGAGGCGGCCGCATCCGCGACCTCGGCACGCGTGCCCCCGAGGCGGGCGAGGACGCAGGCCCGGGCGAGCCGTGCCGCCGTGAGCCCGCGGGCGCGGCCCCCGATCGCCCCCCCCTCCACCCACAGCCGTACCGCCTCCCCGAGACCGTGGGCCGCCGACAGGAACCGGCCCCGGGCGACGGCCTCCCCGGCCGCGGAATTCCCGAGCGCCTCCTCGGCGATCCCCCGCCGGTACCACGCCCCCGCGTCCCCGGGAGCCCGTTCCAGGTACGCGGCGTAGTACTCCGCCTGCTTCGCCGGGTCGGTGCTCGCGGCCGCGAGCCCCTGGAGGGCCCGGGCGTTCCCGGGGACCTCCGCGAGGACCGGGGACCAGAGCCGCTCGTCCGACTCCCAGCGCGCCTGCGCCGGGAGGGCCGCGAGCAGCAGCGCCGGAGCGGCCGGGACGACCCACCCCGCCACCCACGGGCCCAGGCGGTCCGCCGCGGCCCCGAGGGCGAGCGCGGGGCCGGCCAGGGCGAGGTGGAGGAACCGGTCGGCCACGAGGATCTTCAGGGGGAAGACGACCTGGAGGAGGGTGACCGGCACCAGCGCCGCGAGCGCCCAGGCGGCGCCCGCCCGGGCCGGCCCGGCCAGGCGGGCGAGCGGGCGGACCCTCCCGATCCAGATCAGGCCCCCGGCGAGGGCGAGGAACCCCGCGGTGAGGCCGACGGTCGCTCCCACCTGGAGGTCGAACGTCCCCGGGGACGGGAGGAGCACCCGCCCCGCGTAGTGGGCCAGCATCGAGGGCACCGCCAGCGCGACGTCGGCCGGGCCGAGGCCGAGCCCGGCGTCCTGGCCGAAGGGGGCCGAACCGGAGAGCACCGCCCACCGGGCGATCACGAGGGGGAGGAGCCCCAGCGCGGCGAAGGCCGGGCCCCGGATCCGCGCGCGGACCCGGGCCGGTCCCCCGGCCGCCAGGTCCGCCGCCACGAGGAGGAGCGGTGCCGCCACCGCCGACTCCTTGGCCAGGAAGGCGAGCCCCACCATGGACGCCGTGGCCAGGCGCGCGCCCCGGAGGTGGGCCAGGCAGGCCCCGAGGAGGAGCGCGTCGCACAGGAGGTCCCCCCTCGCGGAGATCCAGGCCGCCGCCTCGGCCTGGACGGGGTGGAGCCCGTAGACGGCCGCGCCGAGGAGGGCCGCCGCGCCCCCGAGTCCCAGGGCGCGCCCCGCGGCGAAGACCAGGGCCGCGCCGAGGCCGTGGAGGAGGACCGAGACGAGGTGGTGCCCGAAGGGCCCGGGGCCGAGGAGCAGCCGGTCCAGCGCGAAGGAGAGCGTCCGGAGGGGGCGCCACATGCCGGGCTCCGCACCGTCCAGGCCGGTGGTGGCGGGGTCGAGGGCCTTCCAGGGGGCCGCGGCCACCGCGTCGATCCCCGGGTTGCCCTCCACGAACCGGTGGTCGTCGTAGACGAAGCCGTGCCCGAGGGCCGGCAGGAACCCCGCCACGGCGGCCGCGAAGGCGAGGACGAGGAGGACCGCGTCCGCCCGGCGGCCGGTCACGCGTCCTCCCCGGGGCCCGGGACCTCGCGGGCCTGCACCCGGGCGGGAGGCGGGACGGACCCCGCCGTCCCCGCGGCGACGATGCGGTCGGCCGCCTCCGCGACCTCCTCCAGGCGCACGCTCCGGATGCAGACCGGCATCCGGCAACGCGACGTCTTGTGGTTGAAGTTCGTGAGGCAGGGGGAGCAGGGGGTCCGGTGGTAGAAGGCCACGCTCCCCGCCGCGAGGGGGCCGTAGAGCCGGGGGGTGTTGGGGCCGTAGATCCCGAGCACGGGCCTCCCGAGGGCGGAGGCGAGATGGACAGGGGCCGTGTCGTTGCTCACGACGAGGGTTGCCCGGCCGCAGAGGGCCGCGAGGCCGCGGACGCCGAAGCGCCCCGCGGCGGGGAAGACCCGCCCGCGCCGCCTCGCCGCGGCGCGGACCCTCTCCACGAGGTCCGCCTCGGCCGCGGTGCCGGTCACCACCACGCTGCCTCCGTGGCGCTCGAGGAGGTGGTCGGCCAGGTGGGCGAAGTTCTCCGCGGGCCACCGCCGCCCGAGGAAGTTGTCCCCGGAGCCCGGGTGGAGGAGGAAGACCGGCCCGCCGGTGTGCCCGGCCTCCCGCAGGAAGGCCTCCGCCTCCTCCCGGTCCGAGGGCCGCACGGGAGGCGGGAGGGGCCGGTACCGCACGTTGCGGCCCACCCCGGCCGCCCGGGCCAGGTCGAGGAAGGTCTCCGAGGCGTGCTTCGCGTCGTCGTAGGGGACCCGCGCGTGGTACAGCGCCCCCCGCCCCTGGCCCGGCGTCTCCAGCCCGACGGCGTGGGGCGCCCCCGAGAGGAAGGCGAAGACCGCCGAGGCGCGGGCGAACTGCTCGAAATCCACCACGAGGTCGGGGCGCGCCCGCCGCACCGCCCGGAGCGCGCGGAGGTAGGACCAGGCCACGGCCGCGAGGCTCCGGTCCTCCACGAAGTGGACCCGGTCGAGGTCCTCGACCCCCTCCAGGATGTCGCGGTTGCGGGAGAGCGTCAGGAGCTCGATGCGGGCGCCGGGGTAGCGCGCGCGGAGCGCGCGGAACACCGGGAGCAGGAGGACCAGGTTGCCGAGGCCCCAGAACTTGATGCAGAGGATCCGCTCCGGCTCCCCGAGGAGGCCCTGCCGCGGGGCCACGGCCTCGCGCACCGCCCGCGCGCCCCCCAGCACCGCGCAGGCGACGCGGCCCAGGAACCGGTCGATCCAGCGCGCGAGGTCGAGGGTCACGGGCGGGCCCCCCCGGCCTTCGCCGCGGGGATCCTCCGGAAGGGGCCCGCCAGCAGGACGTTCAGCTCCATGTGGCAGTTCCAGTAGCAGGCCTGGCAGTTCTTCAGCGCCTCCCGCGCCTCGCCCAGCCCCCCGCGCCAGAGCGCCGGGATCTCGTCCCCGCTCCGGATCGTGGCCACCGGGCGGTCGAGCTCGCTCACCGGGACGCAGGGGAAGACCCGCCCGTAGCAGTCCACCACGAGCGAGGCGTAGGGGGCGTGGCAGCGCACCCCGTTCGGCAGGCCGGAGAAGGCCCGCCGGAAGAGCGAGAGGTAGGACGCGGAGTTCTCGAGGACCGGGTACCGCTCCCGGAGGGACAGGAGCCCCTCGGCCGCGCGTTCCGCCTCCGGGGCGTACTCCCGCCGCGGCGCCACCTCGTCGAGCGTGCCCCCGTCCCGGTACTCGTGGGCGGGGATGAAGCCGAGCCCGTCCACCCCCGCCTCCGTGCAGAGGCGCGCCAGCGCCTCCGCCCCGTCCAGGTTGTCCCGGTGGAAGACCGAGGTGATGGCCACGCGCGGCCGGCGCGCCTTCCCCCGGATCGCCAGGAGGCGCCCCACCCCCTCGAGGATCCGGGCGTGGGACCCGGGGACGCCGCGGAGCCGGTCGTGGACCGCGGGGTCGGCGGCGTCGAGGGAGACGTTGATGGAGTCCGGGTCCGCCGCGAGGACGCCGTCCAGGCGGGCCCCCGCGAGGAAGTGGCCGTTGGTGTTCACGTGGGCGACCATGCCCCGCGCGCGGACCTCCCGGAGGATGTCGGGGAGGTCGGGCCGGAGGAAGGGCTCCCCCCCCGTGATCCCGACCCCGGCGGTCCCCGCCGCGGCGAACCCCCGGACGACGCCGAGGAGGCCCGCGGTGTCGAACTCCTTCCACCCCTCGCCCGCCCGCCGCTCGGCGCGCTGCGGGAGCCCGCAGAACACGCAGCGGTAGTTGCACCGGTAGGTGACGACCAGCGTCCCGAGGACGGGGCCCGCGAGCGGGCGCCCCAGGCGCTCCCCCGCGAGGATCCCCACGGCCTGGAGCCCGCGCCGGGCGAGCCAGCCCCAGTCCCCGGCCGCCGCGCGCTGCCGGACGATGTCCCCGTACTGCCGCCGGACGGCCGCGCGCGACCCGCTCACGAGAACCGCTTCGACACCCGGGGGCTGTCGAACTCCCCGCAGAAGGCGCAGATCTTCGGGAAGCGCCCGGAGACGTGGGCGCGGCGGAACTCCCGCATCGCCTCCCCGTTCCAGATCTCCGCGAGCGGCGTCTCCCAGGCGTTCCCGACGACCGCGCTGCCCTCGAAGTCCGCGCAGCAGACCGAGACCCTGCCGTCCCAGAGGACCACGGCCGCGCCGCGCCACAGCTCGCGGCACGCGGTCTTCCGCTCGGCGGGGACGAACTTCGGGATCGCCTGTACCCGGTCGGCGACGCCCCGCCACGCCTCGAAGTAGGAATCGAGCCCCGCCTCGGTCGCCTCGTCCACGACCATGGAGACGTCGATGCGCAGGCGCGCGCGGGCGCGGTCCCTCTCCTCGCGGAGCGCGAGGATGTCCGCCCGGAGCCGGTCGTAGGAATACCCCCGGATCTTCTCGTGCGTGTCCTTCGTCCCGTCCACCGAGAAGGTGACCCGCTCCAGCCCGCAGTCCAGGAGCCGCCGCCGGCGGGCCGGCTGGAGCCGGGTCCCGTTGCTCGTGAGCATCGGGCGCACGCCGCGGTCCGCGGCGTAGCGGACGAGCTCGAAGACCTCCGGGTGCAGGAGCGGTTCGCCCCACTGGAAGGTGAGGGCGAAGTCCAGGCCCGGGTTCTCGTCGATGACCTTGCGGAACAGGGCCGGGTCCATGAAGTCCTTCGGCCGCCGCATGGTCGAGTTGACGGGGCAGATGGTGCAGCGGAGGTTGCAGTGGTTCGTCAGCTCGAGGTTGACGCTGGTGAGCCGGCCCCCCTTCTCGCTCCCCGCGCGGAAGTAGATCTCGTTGAGGGCGGCCTTCGCGCAGGCGTCCAGCGTGGGGAACTTGACCTCCAGGAGTTCGCGCTGGTCGGGCTTGCGCAGGTAGTACTTCGCCCCCGCCCAGGCGATGGCCCCGGCGATCTTCCGCTCGATCGGACCCGCGGCGCGTCCCATGTGCCTCCCGCGATCCTGCCCGGTCCCGGGCCTCTCCCTCAACAAAGCGGGCGCCCGGGGGACCCCGGGCGCCCGCGTGTCCGGCTCGATGACGCTAAGGGGTGACTTCGACGAAGATCCTCCGCACCGTCGGCATCGGGTCGCTGAAGGTGTGGAACCCATCGACGTGGAACACCACCTTGAACCTCCACCACTTGTTGTTGTTCAGCGCGGCCGAGGCCCCGGCCACGAGGCCGCCGGTCGTGGAGTCGTAGACCTTGATGAGCCCGGTTGAGTTCGTGGTGTCCGGGTCCTCGATCGCGACGGTCCCGACGTTCTCCGGGGCGCCCTCGAGGTAGATCCGGATGGTCCCGTTGAAGGGCAGCGAGGGGAACACGTCCGCGTCGATGATCGGATCGGGGAACTTCGGCGTGAAGATCAGGGTGTTCTGCCAGTTGCACCAGGCCACGGAGTCCAGGTCCAGCAGCGGCGTGAAGGTGCCCGTGGTGGCCGTCGGGGTGACCCCGGCGGGCTGCGACACGATCCCGTCCCCGTCCTCGAACCGGATGATCCCGGCGCCGCCGGTGCCGCCCACGAAGACGGTCGTGGTACCGTCGGAGTACCCCGAGCCGCCGGCGCCTCCCACGGCCTGGACGACCGACCCGCTGTTCACGGTGACCGTCCCGCGGCACTGGACCCAGATCGCCCCGCCCGAGCCGCCGCCCCCGCCCGAGCCCTGGCCGAAGTCGCTCTGGGCGGGGTCCAGCGAGGAGTTCCCGCCGGCGCCGCCGCTGGCCCGGATCGCCCCGGAGATCGTCACGTTCGTGTAGGAGACGAGCTGGATCGCGCCGCCGCCGGCGCCGCCCCCGCCGCCGCCCTCGTCCTCGTTTCCGGCGGGGCCCTTCACGGAGGCGGCGATGTCATCCTCGCCGCCGCCCCCCCCCCCGCCCGACCCGCCCTGGAGGGCCACCAGCGTCGGGATGCCGTTGAGGGTGATGTTCCGGAGGCCGGCCGAGTTCGGGTCCTTGACCTGGACGGTCGCGTTGATCGAGGCGTCGGAGAAGATCGGGCTCCCGAAGGAGTTCCCACCGACGCCGCCGTTGGCCACCGAGGCCCCGTCGCGGGAGAGCCCGGAGGAGAGGAAGTTGCCCGCGTTGGCCCCGCTCGCCCCGCGGCCCCCGCCGCCGCCCGCCTCGCGGTTGCGGCACTGGTCGTTGGAGTTCGAGGGGCTCGAGCAGACCTGGTCGGTGGCGTTGGCCTTCTTCCTCTTGTACACCGACTCGTTGTCGCCGGTGAAGCCGCCCTTGGCGGCGGCGGAGGTCTGGTAGGCGACGCCGTTCACGCCGTCGAAGTTCCCGCCGCCCCCGATGACCGTGAACGCCCCGTCGCCGCCGGCGGCGCCCCCGGCGCCGGGGCTGCCGCCCGCGCCGCCGTTGGCCACCGTGGGCTGGCTCCCGTTGCCCGTGAAGCCGACGTTGCCGCGCTGGCCGCTCGCCTGGAGGGTCCCCGAGACGTCCACCGCCCCCTGGCAGTGCACGACGAGCGGGTAGTTCCCGGAGGCGATGACCGTCGCGCCGATGGGGACGGTGAAGGTCGTGTAGTTGTACACCCGCTGGATCGAGGTCCCGGTGCTGAGCGTGGTGACGACGCCCACGGGGGCCGAGAAGGCCCCGTCCGTGCCGTCGCCGGCGTAGGGGGCGAAGGCCGCCGTCAGCTCGCCGGCCACCCCGCCCACGTAGGGCCTCGAGTTGTTCCAGTTCGCCGTCGTCAGGGCCGAGTCCTGGGTCAGGACGTCCACGAACTCCTCGTCGAGGTCCGGGGGCTCGATCGTCCCGAAGGGCCCCGTGGAGAAGGAGAAGATGCTCTGGGTGAGGGCCTGGCCGACCAGGTCCTCGATCCCGGAGTTCAGGGTGACGCGGATGATCGCGTTCGAGGGGAGCGGGCTCACGGGCGTGAGGGTGACCTCGCACTTCCCGAGCCGCTGCTGTCCAAGGAACACGGAGACCGGGATGACCGTGTAGGGCGGGAGCATGGAGACGATCTCGACCTTGAACTGGGCCGGGACGACGGTCCGAGGGTCGAGGGCCTGGCTGAACCAGATCCGGAGGCGGGAGTCGAGGAGGACGTTCGGGATGCCGTTGGCCGGGTCGGTGCCGATCACCCGCGGCACGCCGGACCCCTCGCCGCCGAGAAACAGGGCCGGGGCCGTGGCCGGGACGGTCGTGAAGGAGGACGTGAAGACCCGGTTGTCGAGGGCCTGCAGGGAGTCCCCGGCGACGTTCGTCAGCGTGTTGGTGGACGGGTAGGCCGGGACCGCGACCGTGTAGGTGGACGCCGGCAGGTAGCCCGTGTCGTCGAGGGCGACCCGGGTCGGGACCTCCGGGACGAAGGTGACGATCGCCTCGCGGCTGCGGTCGAAGAGGGGCTTGCGCACGCCGTTCAGCAGCGAGTTGGCCCCGAGGTCGATCCGGATGCCGTCCGAGATCCGCGAGAAGTTGCCCGTCCGCTCGAAGCGAAGGATCAGGTTCGGCGTGAGCTGGTCCTCGTCGATGACGATCCGGTTCCCCGTGCTCGTGTCCACCGCGAAGACGCCGCGGACGAACACGCCGAAGGGCGCCACCCCCCCCGTGGCCCCGGTGCGGATCTGGATGGAGTCGGGGTTGATGCTCCCCTCGGCGACGGGGGACGACACGCGGAGCGTGACGTCCTCGTCGAGGCGCACGCCGGAGTAGTTCGGGTGGCTGAAGCTCCGGGCGTACAGGTTGGCGTGATCGGGGTCCTTGGGGGATCCGCCCCCGGCGGTCCCGCAGCCGGGGGCCAGGAGCCCCAGGGCCGCGACCGCCGCGAGGACTCCCCGGCCGGTGATCCGCTTCATGTTCTCTCTCCGATCAGAAGATGTACGGGAAGGTGATGCTGTTCAGGATCGGGACCGTGTTGTTCGAGACGTTCGCGATGAGCGTGGCCCGGAAGCGGAAGAACCGGTACCCGTCGAGCTGGTCGATGTTCGTGACCCAGCCCGTGAAGGTGGAGGGGTTCGGGATCACGTTGTTGGGGTTCCCGGGGATCGGGAACAGGATGCCCTCCGCCCCCTCGAACTCGAAGCCCAGGCTGGTCCCCGCCGCCTGGGCGAAGGGGCTCTCGATCGGCGTGCTGTAGTCCGGGTTGATCTGGAACGTATCGTAGAAGAGGGACTGCGCCACGGTCGTCCGGCGCTTCTTCGTGAACTTCATGTCGGTGACGACGGGCTCGTTCCCGACCCCCTGCGTGCTGTCCACGACCCCCCAGGCATGGCGGTTGGGGAACCCGATGGGGCCGAAGTAGATGCGCGTGATCTGGTAGTTGGTCCCCTGGGTCGAGTTCACGTCCACCGCGAGGTTGTTCTTCCCGTTGTACTCGAAGAAGGAGGAGAAGATCGGGAAGGGCCAGTACCCGGTGTCCAGCCCGGGCGGCTCGATGTTGGCCCGCTGCGGGATGACGTAGAGCGCGTCGGTCACCGTGACCGGGGAGCCCACGTCGAAGTTGTTGGAGAAGTTCGTGCCCGCCACGTCGTTGGAGGCGTGGCCCACGATGACGGTGACCCGGCTGTGCGTCGAGGCGAACAGCGCGTTGCTGCTCGGCCCCCAGCCGATGTCCGTGATGGCGCCGGCCGCGCCGAGCTCCGCCTGGGTGTAGGTCCACAGGTCGTGCCCGACTGTGTTGAGGAAGGGCGAACTCGAGTCGAAGAAGGGGTGGTCGCGCACCTGCGTGCGCACGCCGCCGGTGTAGGGGGGCCCGAGGTTCGTGTCGAGCTTGACGATCACGCTGGTGCTCGTCACCGCGCCGCCCTTCAACTGGCCCGGGGTCCCCACGCCCCAGTCCGCCGTCGTGTTGGGCGCGTCCCGCATGGTCTGGTTGTCGAAGCTCTCGATCTTGTTATTCACCGTCGGCACCCCCGGCTTTACCTCGGTGTTGAAGCGGATGGTCTTGGGGTTCGCCAGCGGGTTGCCCGCCAGGTCCTTCAGGTTCCCGGTGAGGATGACCGCGATCGTGTAGCCCTGCCCGCCGAAGGAGAACGCGGGGGTGAACTTCCAGGTGCGTCCGCAGGCGTCGCTCGTGAAGGTCCCGCCGACCAGGACCGTCTGCCCGGGGTTCGAGAGCGTCTCGTTCTTGATGAGGATGTTCGTGCCCGGGTCGAAGGAGATGGGGTCCATGGCCTCGTCGAACACGATGAGGACCCTGGCGTTGTAGGCCACCAGGCCGCCGGCGAAGGGGGGCGGGTCGAAGCCGAGCGCGCCGGTCGGGGGGCTCTGGGCCGGGAAACCGATGAAGCTCGGCTGTACGAACTCCCTCACGTACTTGTCGCTCGTGGTGAAGAACGAGGTGAAGGACTCGCTGATCGGCTTCCCGCCGCGCGACGTGAGGAACCGGGCGGCGGCCGGGGGCGCGGGGACCGACACGGTGTAGGTGGTGAAGGCCTGGAACCCGAAGGGGATGTCCGCGCAGCCCAGCGCCACGCCGGCGCTGGTCCTCGTCGGGTCGAAGATCACCTTGCGGTAGTTCGTCCTCGCGGGTTTGCCGGGCCCGGCGTCCTCCTCCTTGAAAGAGAAGGAGCCCCGGGCGGGGATGCGGCCGCCCGCCGTGATGATGCTCACCTGGATCGCCTTCTCGGGCTGGCGCTTGGGCTCGAGGGAGTTCGGATGGAGGGGCACGCTGAAGAGGAACTCCAGCGGCGCGTTCCGCTCCCAGGTGGTCCGCCCCTGGGCGTCCAGGAGCGTGACCTTCAGGGCGGACTCGCCGGGATCGGGATGGGGCCCCCAGCTGGCGAAGTCGCCGGAACCGCCGCCGCCGGCGCCGCAGCCGAGGAGCCCGAAGCCGAGGCCGGCCGCCAGCGCGAAGGACAGGGTGCGAGTGGCGCGGGTCACGCTGCGCATCAGGTGGTTCCTCCGGTCTCAGGAAGCCCAGGGACCCCCCGCCCGGCGGGGTCCGTCCGCACGACACAATCTCCGGGTCGTCCGGCTCCCGGTCGTCCGGCTCTCGGTAGTCCGGAGCCAGGTAGTCCGGGCGCCTGGCTGGGCGGGAGCCAGGGGGATTCTAGGAGCGCCTCGGACCGACCGTCCAGCGAAATCCCGGGACGGTGCGTCCACGGAAACGGCGATGCGCCGAGTACTTGCACGCGCGGAGAGACGCAAGGCGCATGCCCCCCCCGGGCGGGGATCGGCCCCCCGCGGGGGGCGTGCCCCACCACCGGAACCGCCCTCCCCGGGGCGGGTTAGGGAGCCGAGCCCGCAAAGGGCAGGGGCCGCCCGCGAAGAGGCACCAATCCGACCCTATCCTGCCTCGTGCGGAACCGCACGCGAGCCGCCGTGCGCTTCCGCTCAGGCGCGGACCCACCGCCCCAGGACGAGCCCCGCCACGCGGCCGCGCAGGGTCTCGCCGTCGAAGGGGCAGTTCCGGCTGCGCGAGGCGAAGGCCGCCGCGTCCACGCGCCATCTCGCCTCGAGGTCGAGGAGCACCAGCCCGGCGCGCGTCCCCTCCGCAAGCGACCCCGGCGGCACGCGGGCGGCCCGCGCCGCGCCCTCCCCCATCCGGAGGAGCAGCGTCGTCAGGGGGAGGAGCCCGGGCAGCACGAGCCGGTCATGGAGCACGGCGAAGGCGTTCTCGAGGCCGATGACGCCGAAGGCTGCGCCCAGGAACCCGGCCACCCGCTTGCGGGGCTCCGCGTGGGGCGCGTGGTCGGTCCCGACGCAGTCCACCGTCCCGTCCGCCAGGGCGGCGACCAGGGCGCGCCGGTCCTCCACCCCCCGAAGCGGCGGGTTCATCTTGAGGTACGGGTCGGGTCCGCCGCCCGGGCCCGGGCGCCGGAGCGCCCCCTCGTCGAGGACCAGGTGGTGCGGCGCTGCCTCCGCCGTGACCGGGACCCCCCGGCCCTTCGCCGCGCGCACCGCCTCCACGGACGCCGCCGCGGACAGGTGGCACAGGTGCACCGGGGCGCGGAGCCTCTCCGCGAGCGCGAGGTCGCGGAGCACCATCCTCGTCTCGCTCTCCGCGGGGATCCCCGGCAGCCCGAGGGCGCGCGCGGCGGGCCCGTCGTGCGCGACGCCCGCCGGGTGGAGCGGCGGGGTCTCGCAGTGGGAGAGGACCGGCATGCCCAGGGCCGCCGCGCGGCCGAGGACCTCCTCCATGACGGCGTCCCCGAGGACCGGTCGCCCGTCGTCGGACACCGCGACCGCCCCGGCGGCCCGCTGGGACTCCAGGTCCGCGACTTCCTCCCCCCCGAGCCCGCGGGTAGCCGCGCTCACAGGGTACAGCCGAACCGGGGAGCCCGACGCCGCGGCGGCCCGGAGCATCGCCCGGGTGACCTCCGGGCGGTCGTTCGGGGGCTCGGTGTTGGCCATGGCGAGGACCGCGGCGTACCCGCCCCGCTCGGCCGCCTCGAGGCCCGAGGCGACGGTCTCGCTCCGCCCGTCCCCGGGGTCCCGGAAGTGGACGTGGGGGTCCACGAAGGCCGGCGCGAGCACGAGCCCCTCGCAGGGGACGACCTCGGGGGAGGGGGCCCCGCGGGGGGCCCCGCCCCGGACCTCCCCGTCTACGACGCGCAGGTCCCCGGTCGCGTCCAGGCCGCGCGCCGGGTCGAGGATCCGCGCGCCGCGCAGCACGAGGTGGCGGACCTCGCGGCGCGGGTTCACGCGGGGATCCGCGCGGCCCGGGGATCGGGCCCTGCCGTCACCCGAGGTCCTCCAGGCCCTTCGGCGCGGGGAGGCGCTGCGCGGGACGGAAGCCGGCGTCCTCCGCCTCGCGCCGGGTCCCGAAGTACACCAGGTTGGGCGGGAGCACCTTGCGGACCTCGGCCGATCGGACGGGGTGGTAGCGGCGCTCGACCCGGCTCCCCGCGTAGCGCGGGCGCACCGGGACCCCGCAGAAGCGGCAGTCGAGGACCAGCGGGTCCCTCCGCGCGACCTCGAAGGAGGGGAGGACGCGCCGCTCCCGGCGCACGACGCACCTCGGGCCGGCGCAGCGGACCCCCTCCGGGGAGCCCGTGCCCTCCGGCTCCGCCCGGCCCCCCGGCGGGGACACGGGGACCCGCGGGGACGGTCCCAGCATCGTGACGAGGATCTCGGCCAGCAGCGGGACCTCCCGGGCCGCCTCGGCCCGGAGCGCCCCCGGGACGGGGGGGGGCGGCCCGCCGCCGCGGCGGAAGGGGTCGAAGACGACCCTGCCCTCCTCCCGGAGCCAGGGGTGCCCCTCCCCGGACGCCCCCGGCGGCGCTGCGGCGGGCGGGCCCCCGTCCTCGGCGCGCGGGGCGGCGACGAAGATGGCGTCCAGGGACTCCACCGCGGCCCGGGCGCGGCGACGCTCCTCCTCCCCCGGGACGGAGAGGTCCGCGAACAGGGGGTGCTGGTAGGGCACCTCCGGCGACAGGACGATCGTGTCCACCATGTCGAGGATCGTCCTGAGCGACTGGGCCTCGAAGCGCAGCGGCTGGTGCCCGAGCCGCCCCGCCGTCCGGGCGAGGAGGTGCTCCGGCATCTCGGCCCCTCGCGCGGGCACGAGGAGCACCGTGGTCCCGAGCGCCGAGAGCCCCGACGCGAGGGAGTGCGCCAGGCGGTTGTGGCGCAGGTCCCCGCAGAGGGCCACCGACCGGGGGCCGCGGTCCCCGCGCCGCGCGAAGACGTCGCGCAGGGCGAGGAGCCCGCGGACGACGTCCTCCCTCGCCCCGTCGCCGGCGTTGAGGACCGGCACCCCCGCGGCCGCGCCCGCCGCGCGCGCGGCCCCCTCGAAGGGGTGGCGGACCACGAGGACGTCGGCGACGGAGCCCGCGGCCTCGGCCCCCTCGAGGAGGTCGGCGTCCGGGAACCCCGGGAGGAGGTCGGGGCCGGAGGCGTAGGAGGCGCCGGCCCGCGCGCAGGCCGCGCGCAGCGCCGCCTCCTCCCGCGCCGCGGGCTGCCAGAAGAGCCCCGCCACGAGCTTCCCGTTGAGGACCCGGCGCAGCTCCATCGGGTCGCCGGCCGCCTCCTCCGCCCGGTGGAAGAGGCCCCGGATCTCCTCGGCGGAGAGGTCGGACACGGAGAGGAGCGGGCGCGTCATCGCGCGAGAGTATGCGGCGCGAACGCGCGGGGAGCGGCGGCGATTCCGGCGGGGGTCAGGCGCCGGCGCGGAGCCACAGGACGCGCGCCCCCTCGGCCACCAGGTGCGGCGCCGCCACGACCTGCGCGCGGAGGAGCGGACCGAAGGGAGGGGCGCCCCCGCCGTGGAGGTAGACCGGGACGCCGCCGCCCAGG
>CAZKTF010000008.1:15454-35422 GCA_964555565.1 uncultured Planctomycetota bacterium
CTCCTCCGCGAGCCGGTCCAGGAGGCCGGCGAAGCCGAGGAGCGTGCCCGCCCGGAGCGCCGCTCCGGTGGTGCGGGCGGGAAGACGTACGGAGTCAGACACCTTTTTGTTTTCAGCCCTGCTCCGCCGCCCGGAGGAGCCGGAGGAAAACAAAAAGGTGTCTGACTCCGTACCTGCTGCCAGCCGCGGGGCCGCCGCCGCGAGCCCCGCCTCCGCGACCGACGGGCCGGGGGCGATGGCCCCCCCGAGGAAGGCCCCCGAGGCGTCCACGAGGTCCACGGTGACCGCCGTACCGACCCCCAGGGCCACGGCCGCCCCGCCGGCCCGGGCGTGGGCCGCCGCGGCCGCGCAGAGCCGGTCCCCGCCGGTCTGCGCGGGGAGGAGCGTCCGGTTGGCCACCCGGAGCGGGAGGTCCCGGCCGAGGACGGCGAGGCGCCGGCGCGCGCAGGCCTCGAGCGCGGCCAGGCGGCGGGAGGACACGCTCACCACCACGACCGGGACCCGGGCCCGGGCCAGGGCGCGCCCCGCCGCGACCAGTTCGTCCCGGCGGCGGTGCACGGAGGCCCTTAGGACGGCCCCCGCGGCGTCGAAGGCCACGACCTTGACGGCGGTGTTCCCGACGTCGGCGACGAGGAGCCGGACCGCGCCCACGGGTGGCCTACTTCCCGGGCTTCTTCCTCGGCACGTGGACGGTGAAGTTCAGGATCTGCCCCTTCCGGTCCACCTGCACCGTGAAGGTGCCCTGGCCGGCCTCGTAGTCCTTCTTCCCCACGTCGATGGCCTGCGAGGTGGAGGAGACCTTCTTCCCGTTCACGGCGATGACCACGTCCTCCTGCTTGAGGCCGATGCCCACCGCCATGCTGTTGGCCGGGACCCCCTTGAGGACGACGCCGCCCTCGGGCCCCGGGCGCGGGACGGCGCTCAGCTTCTTGACCTCCTCGTCGGACCAGGAGTCGAACCACCCGGGGGAGCCCTCCTCCGCCCAGGCCTCGTACTCGTAGGTCCCCGCGGCGGGGTTCGAGCTGGGGAGGAGCCGGACGAGGGGTGCCGGGGCGTCCTTCGAGCGCTGCCACGTCGTCTTCCCCTCCGGACCGGGCGCCCCCGGCGCCGCGCCGAGGGTGGTCCCCCCCCCGGCGACCTGGATGTCGAGGACGACCTCCTCCTCGGAGACCAGGTCGTGGAAGACCGCCGTCGTGAGCGTCGCGCCGTCGAGCCTGTAGTTGAGCCTGGGGCCGTCGGGGACCTCGGGGTCCGCGGGCACCATCGTCCCGACTCCCATCGTCCCCGAGGGCTTCCCCTTGAGGCCGATCATGATGCTGGAGAAGCGGGGGGCGTCGGCGACGAAGAAGACGCACCGCAGGTCGTACTTCTCCTTGAGTTCCGGGAGCGGGGGCGCCTTGGACTTCGGGTCCTCGGGAGGCGGCGGCGGGGGCGGCTTGTCCCCCTGGGGCCAGCCCGCGGCCTTCCGGTAGTCGTCGAAGAGGGCCGCCGGGGCGGAGGCGGAGGCGATCGTCCCGGCCGGGGTCCGGACGAACTTCTTGTCCCAGGCGACGGGCTTCGACTCCTCGGCGCGGGACAGGGAGTGCCACCCCGCGGCCCCGGCCGCGGCGACGGCGAGGGCGTTCCCGGCGAAGACCAGGCGGCGGAGGGTGGTGAGGGTCATTGCCTCTTGGACGACTCCGGGGCCCGGGCCCTCCCTATCTCCCGGAGGGCATCCCGCCCGTGCCCTTGGCTCCCTTGGTGATGCCGCGCAGCTCGAGCTTCAGCTCGTCCGGGTTGTCCGCGTTGATCATGGCCTCCTCGAACGAGATGAGCCCCTGCTTGTAGAGGTTGCGGAGCGCCTGGTTGAAGGTCTGGGTCCCGTAGTACTCGTTCCCCTCGTAGACCGCCTGGCCGATGGCCTTTGTCTGCCCCTCGAGCAGGAGCTCCTTGATCCGCGGGGTCGCCAGGAGGATCTCGATGGCCGGCACGCGCCCGAAGCCCTCCATGCGCGGGATGAGCCGCATGGAGAGGATCCCCTGGAGCGTCAGGGACATCTGCTGGCGGATGAGGGCGTGCTGGTGCGGCGGGAAGAAGGACAGGATGCGCTCGACCGTCTGGATGGCGTTGACCGTGTGCAGGGTGGTGAAGACGAGGTGGCCGGTCTCGGCCGCCGCCAGGGCCGCCTCCATCGTCTCCTGGTCGCGGCACTCGCCGATGAGGATGACGTCGGGGTTCTGGCGGACGACGTTCTTCAGCC
The DNA here is from genome assembly GCA_964555565.1 of uncultured Planctomycetota bacterium. GTDB lineage: Bacteria > Planctomycetota > JAJSAM01 > JAJSAM01 > JAKLKS01 > CAZKTF01. The sequence goes on from CAZKTF010000008.1 coordinate 17,694, forward strand.
CCTCGCGGAACCCCATCGTGTCGTTGCGGACCTCGCGCTGGTTGATGAGCGACTTCTCGTTCTTGTAGATGAACTCGATCGGGTCCTCGAGGGTGACGATGTGCTTGCTGGTGTTCACGTTGATGTGGTTGATCACCGACGCCAGGGTCGTGGTCTTGCCGGAGCCGGTGATCCCGGTCGCGAGGACGATGCCGCGCCTGAGGCCGGCGAGCTTCAGCATCTGCGGGAGCGGGAGGTTCAGCTCCTCCATCGTGGGGATGCGCGACTTCACGTAGCGGAACACGAAGGAGATCTTCTGGCGCGCCATGAAGACGTTGGCGCGGAAGCGGGCCAGCCCCTCGATCTCGTAGGAGGAGTCGGTCTCGCCGTCCCGCCAGAAGACCTCCTGCTGGCGCTTGCCCAGGATCTTCTCGAAGAGGGCCTTCGCGTACTCCTCGGTCATCACCTGGTCGTCCGCGGGGATCACCGCGCCGTTGATCCGGGCCATGGGGGGATACCCGGTCTGGAGGAAGAGGTCGGAGCCCTCCCGCTCCACGCAGACCTTGAACCACTTGTCCAGGTCGAACTCCGCCACCCTTCACCTCCCCTTGGCGGCGCCCCGGCGCCGGGGCCCCCGCGGCCCCCCGCCCCCGTTCTCCAAGAGGCGGACGGCGGCCGCGAGCGCCTCGCGCAGGCCGCGCCCCGCGACGGCGGAGACAGGATACACGCGGGAGCCGCAGGCCCCCTCCAACTCCTCCCGGTCCGCCTCCCAGCCGGTGAGGTCGCACTTCGTGAGGACCACGACCTCGGGGCGCGCGGCCAGGGTGCGGTCGTAGGCCGCGAGCTCCGCGCGCACGACCCGCCACGCCTCGCCCGGCGAGGGGGCCGCCGGGGGGCGGGCCGCCACCAGGTGGAGGAGCACCCGCGTGCGGCGGGCGTGGCGGAGGAACCGGTGCCCGAGGCCCGCGCCCCGGCTCGCCCCCTCGATGAGGCCCGGGAGGTCGGCCAGCACGACCTCGCGCCAGCCCGGGAGGGCCACGACGCCCAGGACCGGCTCGAGGGTCGTGAAGGGGTAGGCAGCGACCTTCGGCCGCGCCGCGGAGACGCGGGAGAGGAAGGTGGACTTGCCCGCGTTGGGGAGGCCCACGAGCCCCACGTCGGCCATGAGCCGGAGCTCGAGGAGCAATTCCCTCTCCTCCCCCGGCGTCCCCTCCTCGCGCACGCGCGGGACCTGGCGGGTGGCCGAAGCGAAGGCGCGGTTCCCGCGCCCCCCCCGCCCCCCCTTCGCCACGCAGATCCGGTCCCCGGGGCTCGTCAGGTCGCGGAGGACGTGCCCCCGCGCCGCGTCGCGCACGACCGTCCCCACGGGGACGTCGAGCACCAGGTCCTCGCCGTTCCCGCCGCGGCGGTTCCCGCCTGAGCCCGGGGCGCCGTGGGGGGCGTGGAAGATAGGCCGCCGCCCGATCTCCCAGAGGGTGTGGACCTGGGGGGAGGCCTCGAGGAAGACGCTCCCGCCGTGGCCGCCGTCCCCCCCGGAAGGGCCCCCCTTGGGGATGAACTTCTCCCGGTGGAAGGCGATGATGCCGTCGCCGCCGCGGCCCCCGCGGACCCGGACACGGGCCTCGTCGCGGAACATGGGGGACTCCCTCGCCGGGCGCGCTAGCCCGACCTCTTCCCAGGCTAGGCGGGGGCTTTCACGGCGGCGTCCGCCGCGGGCACGACGGAGACCTTGCGTCCCGCGTCGAACCGCACGACGCCGTCGCGGAGGGCGAAGAGCGTGTAGTCCCGTCCCACGCCGACGTTGCGCCCCGGGCGGAACACGGTCCCGCACTGGCGGACGAGGATCGAACCCGGCCGGACGTGCTCGCCGCCGTAGGTCTTCACCCCGCGGAACTGCGGGTTGCTGTCGCGGCCGTTGCGGCTGGCGCCCTGCCCCTTCTTGTGGGCCATGGGACTACGCCTCCACCTTCACGATGCGGACCTCGGTGTAGTGCTGCCGGTGCCCGCGCTTCCGCTCGTACCGCTTGCGCCTCTTGTACTTGTAGGAGATGAGCTTCTCCCCCTTCGTCTCGCCGCGGACCTCGGCGACGACGCGCACCCCGGAGACCACGGGGGCGCCGACGCGGGGGGACTCCCCGCCCACGAACTCCACCCGGTCGAGGGTGATCCGGTCGCCCTTCTTCGCGCCGCGGAGGAGGTCGAGACGGACCACGTCCCCCTCGGCGACGCGCAGGGAGCGTCCCCGGTCGCGGACGATGGCGTAGGTGGCCGCAGGCATGGAGGGGCTCCCTCGGGACGAGAAACGCGCAGGATAGCGCCGCCCCGGAAGGACGCTGAAGGAGAAACGAGGGGTCTGACCTCGCGCGCTGAGGACGTCGCGCACTCTCGCGGATCTCCGAAGCGCGCGGGGTCTGACCCCGTGCGTGGCTACTTCAACGACGCGACCTGCGCCGCACCCGCCGGGAGGGTCGGGTCGTCCTCGACGCGGACCTCGCGGCCGTCGCCGCGGATCTCCTCCAGCGCCTCCGCCTTGTGCGCCCGGAGCCAGGCCGCGACCTCCGGGTGGGCCCGGACCTCGACCCCCCCGCGGGCCTTCTTCCCGCCGAGGAGCGCGCGGGCTTCCCGGAGCGCCCGCAGCCCCGCGCTCGCGGGGGTGCGCACGGCGCCCCGGCCGCGGCAGACGGGGCAGGTCTCCAGGTGGAGCTGCGCGAGGCTCGGTCCCTGTCGGCGGCGGGTGATGGCCACGAGGCCGAACTCCCCCATGGGGGCCAGGCGGATCCGGGCCCGGTCGTCCCGGAGGGCCTCCGCGACCGCCCGGTCCACGGCGGCCCGGTTCTCCGCCTCCCGGAGGTCGATGAAGTCCACGACGATCACGCCCCCCAGGTCCCGCAGGCGGAGCTGGCGCGCCAGCTCCGCCGCCGCCTCGAGGTCCGTGTGGAGCGCCGTCTGCTCGAGGTCCTCGGCGCCGGTGCTGCTCCCCGAGTTGACGTCCACGGCCACGAGCGCCTCGGTGGGATCGATCACGAGGAAGCCCCCCGAGGGCAGGGGGACGCGGCGCTCGAGGACCCGGTCCGCGGCGGCCTCGATCCCCTTCGCGTGGAACAGCGGGACGGGCGCGTCGTGCAGGCGGAGCGACCCCGCCCAGGGCGGCGAGGCCTCCGCCAGGAAGTCCCGCGCCTCCCGGAATCCCTCCTTGCCCTCCACGAGGACCTCGTCCACGGGGGCCGCGAGCCAGTCCCGGAGCGTGCGGACGAGGAGGCTGCCCTCGCGCACCAGGGTCGCCGGGGGCTCGCCCGCGAGGCAGCGCTCGCCGATCCCCCGCCACAGGGCCTTGAGCGCGTCCAGGTCCCGGCGGAGCTCCGCCGCCGGGCGGTCCGCCCCCGCGGTCCGCACGATGAACCCCATCCCCGGGGGCGGCTCCAGGGAGGCCAGCGCCTCCCGGGCCCGATCGCGGGCCTCCGGGTCGGTGATCTTCCTCGAGACCCCCAGGCGCTCCAGCGCCGGCATGAGGACGAGCCACCGCCCCGGGATGGAGACGTAGGTCGTGAGGGTGGACCCCTTGCGCCCCAGCGCGTCGCGCGTCACCTGCACGAGGACCTTCTGCCCCTCGCGCAGGAGGTCGCCGATCTTCCGGGAGGCGCCGCGGGGGCGCTTCTCGAAGGCCGTCAGGTCCTCGGGGCGGTCCGCGTAGAGCGGCATCACGTCCCCGGCGTGGAGGAACCCGGGCCGGTCCGCCCCGATGTCGACGAAGGCGGCCTGGACGGAGGGCTCCAGGCGGACGACCCGTCCGAGGACGACGTCCCCCGCCAGCCGTTTCCGGTCGCGGCTCTCGACGGCGAGCTCCGCGAGCCGCCCGTCCTCCACCACCGCGGCGCGCCCCTCCTCCGGGTCCCGGAGGTCGAAGAGGAGGCTACGCGCCATAGCGCCGCTCCTCGCGCGTCTCCCCGCGGCGGACCTCCACGCGGACCGCGGACCGCACGACCCGCGCGCCCGCGGGGTCCGCCCCCAGCGCGCGGAGGAGGTCCTCGGGCCGCGCCGTGGAGCCGTCCGGCCCGAACCGGAACCGGACGAGGAGCCCGTCCCCTTCCGCCCGGGCCTCGACCAGGAAGGAGCCCAGGTCGATCTCCTTCCCCCTCCTCTCCACCCGCACCGGTCCCCCGGAGAGGAGCGACGCGAGGGCCCCGGCCCCGGGGAGCGGCGCGGCCCCGGGCGCAGGGACCACCCGGTACTCCGCCTCGAGCGGGCGCAGCCGCTCCCCCGCCTCGGCCGCCTCGGCGGCCAGGACGGGGAGGTCCGCCGGCAGCTCGGCCCCCAGCGCCCGGGCCACCTCGCCGGGCCCCGCGGGGGCGGCCACCTGGACCTCGGCCAGCTCGCACTCGGACCCGGTCCCCACGGCGAGCGCCAGGGGGAAGGAGACGCGGACCCGCGGATTGAAACCCTCGGAGAAGCGGAACTCGAGCCCGGTGCGCCGGAGCGCCCGGTCCACGGTGCGCGCCAGGTCCAGGTGCCCCAGGAACCTCAGCCGGCCGCGCTTGCCGAGGACGAGGCGCACCCGGTTCCAGCGGTCGGCGGCGGGGACCGGCGCGGTCATGCGAGGCGCATGGTACACGCGCGCAGAGAGCCCGCCCTGCCTGCCCGCGGCCGGGGACCCGAGGCCCGGTGCCGCGCCCCGAATCGAACGGCCCCGGCCGTTCCCGGCCGGGGCCGTGTCCGTCGTATCCGGTCCGGCGCCTACTTCGGCCCGCTGGGCTTCTTCTCCGGCTCCGCCTTCGCCGGCACGTGCTCCGTCGCCGGGGCCTCCCCCATCGCGGGCCCCGTCAGGCGCTCCCACTCCCGGTCCATCGTGGGCTCGCGCCGCAGGAGCTCCTTCTCGATCGCCTCGCGCTGCTTGGCGACGTCCCTCACGAGCCAGGGCGTGAGGAAGATCATGAGCTGGTCCTTGGTCTTGGACTTCTCCTCCGTCTTGAAGAGCCATCCGAGCAGGGGCAGGTCGCCGAGGAACGGCACCTTGTGCACCGTCTTCCCCTCGGTGTCCTTCATCAGGCCGCCCAGGACCGCGGTGACGCCGTGCTCGACCATGAGCGTCGTCACGAGCGTGCTCGACCGCGTGCGGGGCAGGAAGATGGACTGGGCATCGACACCGGAACCGATCGTGAACTCGTCGAAGCCGGGCTGCGTGGTCGAACTCCCGACCAGGTCCTTCTGGTTCGGGATGATCGTCATCATGACCCGGTTGGTGCCCGGGATCACGTGGGGCACGAGCATCAGCTGGAAGCCCACGCTCACCGGCGAGCCGGCCGCCTCCGCGATGGAGAACTTGAGGCCGCCGTTCTGGGCCGCCTCCGCCCTCGACTCGGCGAACCGGACGGTGTCGCCGACGAAGATCGTCGCCTCCTGGTTGTCGAGGACGAACAGCTTCGGTGCCTGGACGATCCGGCTCCGCGTGTCGTTGCGCAGCAGCCGCAGGAAGTAGGCGGTCTTGCTGAAGTCCAGGTTCCCGTAGGAGAAGGAGGGCGTGAGCGAGGAACGCAGCGGCAGGTCCGGCACCGGGATGACCGCGGACTCGAAGCCGCCGGGCCCCACCTTGAAGGGCAGGGCGATCGCCCCCGTGACGCTGGCGAGGCCCATGGAGCCGAGGATCCCGTTGCTGTCCGGGCCTGCCCCGACGTTGAAGAAGTCCTCGTTCGAGGTGGACACGAACTGCATGTCCACGAAGATCTGGAGCGGCTCCACGTCGAGCTGCTGGAGCATCCTCTCGGCCTGGGCGAGCTTCACCTTCGTCCCCGTGAGGACCAGGGAGTTCGACGCGGCGATGTAGTTGAGCGTCCCCTCGGGCTTGAGGGCCTCGCGCAGGGACACGATGATGTTGAAGCTCTTCTCCACGTCGCCCCCGCCCGCGGCGGCGCCGGAGGCCTCCACGTACACCGTGTCCGCCAGCTTCGGCTTGAAGATCGGCGGCGGACGCAGGTAGCGCAGCTGGAAGATCCGGGTCTCGACCTCGAGCCGGAGCTTGCCGGGCGACACCACGCGCAGGATGCCCCCCGGCTCCTCCACGACGAGGAAGCCCTTGGAGCCCACGATGACGTTCAGGGCGCGCCGCCACGGGACCCCCGTCAGGTGCACCGTCACCATCCCCTTCACGTCTTCCGGGTCGGAGACGATGTTGGCCCCGGACAGGCTCGAGATGAGGTTGATGACCTGGGAGATCTCAGCCTGCTTGATGTGGATATCGACCGGGGGCGGCTTCGCGACGAGGAGGTGGCGCGGCCCTACCTCCTCAACGGTGCAGCCGGACCGCCGGGCAATCGATTCGAGGGCATCCCGCCACTCCGCGCCGCTGAGGGCGAGGGTCACCTTCTCGTTCATGGCCTCGGGCGACACTTCGATGTTCACCCCGCCCGCTGCGTTGCGCACGTAGATCAGGGCGCGGTCGATCGGGAGGTCCCTGACGTCGAACGTGCAGGTGCCCGACGACGGTCCGCCCGTGTCGGCGGCCGGCGCCGGCCCCGCGTCCTGGCCCCGCGCCAGGGGCGCCAGGAACAGCAGCGCCGCCGCGGCGAATCCCGTGAGGGTCCCCGCCATCCTCGTCCCAGGCTTGCTCATCTCCGTGCCTCCTGCGGGCATGTGCGCCCTCTTGCCCTCGTGGCTGCCCTCGTGGTCGCGCTCCCGAGCGCCTGCGTCGCGGCCGCCCGCGCGGCCCCTGCCGTCGCGTCCGTGAGGCCTCAGTCCTCGTTCAGATCCTTCGCGCTGATCTTCTGGTCCTTCTCCTTCGGCGGCACGTAGTCCACCTCGCGACCCTTGTAGCTGAAGATGAGCCTGCCGTCCTCGGCCACGCGCAGGAAGGTGGTCTCCTCGTCCAGGGCCCCCTTCCCGGCCTTGAGGGTCTTCCCGTTGAGGATGATCGCCGACCCGCGCTCCAGCCGGACCACCCCCTGGAGCCGCAGGTCCTTCTTCATGAAGGCCGACTGGAGCATGACCCTCTCGCCGACGTCCCGGAGCTTCGCGACCTCCTGCTCCGCGTCCGCCATCACCTTCGTCCGCGGGTCCTTGAGGTAGGTGTCGAGCTGGACGAACTTCTCGGTCGCCGCGTCCCACTGGCGCGCCGCCGCGAGGTCCTCGATCTCCTTCACGAACTGGCGGGCGTCCGCGAGCCGGACCTGCGTGATCCCCATGTCCGGGTTGGCCGGGCCGAGGTACCGCTCGATCTCCACCGTGAGCCTGTCGTACCTGTTCTGGACCTCGTCCTGGAACCGCTGCTCGATGTCCCGGTTCGTGAAGGCGGGCGTCCGGGCGGTCACCTTCCGGACCTCGGAGGTGTACTCCTGGCGGGCGCGATCGAGGTTGCGGATCGCCGTGGCGCGGCGCAGGTACTCCTTGGCCGCGTCGGCGGCCTTCACGATGTCGAAGCAGTTCTGCACCGAGTCGAGTTCCGTGACGAGGAGGCTGAGCTCGTCCGCCTCCCGGGTCCCGATGTCGGGCTGCTGGCCGTCCACGGGGGTCACCGGCCCCGCCGCGCGGCGCGGGTCGAGGAACATGTCGCGCCGGCCCTCCTTGCCCGTGAGGAGCTTGTACTGCTCGATGGCGGGCCGCCCGGCCTTCGCGACCGTGTCCTTGACCCTGCCCGCCCGCCCGGGGTCCCCCCCCTGCATCTCCTTGACGGACGCCGCCGGGATGGCGACCTTCACGAGGCCGCTGGCCGGGTTGTACTGGTAGGTCTCGAAGTCCAGCGAGACCTCGTGGACCGCCTCCTGGCCCGCGACCGGCGCCTTGTTCGCGGAGGTGATGCTGAAGTTCGAGACCCTCACCAGCCGCGGGTGGCTCTCCAGGCCGTGGAGGAACCGCAGGAAGGCCCGCGTGGAGGCCTTCAGCTTGAGGTGCATCGGGATCGGGGCGATGGCGGTGGTCCCCAGGGCGACCGTGGGCGGCGGGAGGGCCTCCAGGGTCACGTTGGAGTCCTTCTCCAGGCGGGCCAGGACCCGGTTGAACTCGTGGACCTCCGCGGCCTGCGGGAGGATCTTGGTGTTCTCCTCCACGATCTGCCTGTAGGCCCAGACCTGCTCCTCGAGCTTCCCCTTCGCGGCGATCTCCTGCTTGTTCTTCTCGAACTCGTCCTTCTTCGCCGTGATCTTCGTGTCGAGCTCCGCCATGGTGCCGTAGTCGAGGTAGATCCAGACCCCCGCCCCTGCGGCCAGGAGCCCGCCCGCCGCGAGCATGAGGATGGTCTTCTGGGTCTCGGTCAGCTTCGGCACGCCGCGCCTCCCCTCCCGATCGTCCCGGTGCCCGCCTCGATCGTCCCGGTTCCCGCCACGATTGTCCCGGTTCCCGGCCTGGCCGCTACTTCGGGGGCCCCGGGGGCCCGGTGCCGCCCTGCTGCTCCGCCGCCTTCGCGGCCGCCGCCTCGCGGTCCTCGTAGAGCTTCGTCAGCTTCTTCAGCCCCAGGGAGAAGTCGAAGGTCCACCCCTGGGCCGGCACGCGGTCCGTGCCGGGGAGCTTCGTCACGGCGCCCCCGGGCTGGGTCATCGCCCGGTAGTCCTTGAAGAAGCCGCTCCTCTCGATGTCCTCGTGGAACTCCGAGAGGCGCACGAAGGTCTCCCCCGCCGAGTACCCGGCGAACCGGGTCGCCCCGCCGAGGGGCCCGCTCCCGCCGCCGGTCAGGTTGCAGGCGAGCGTGGTGATCCACACCTCGTACCGGCCGGGGATGCGCGGGTTGACGAGGATCTCCCAGACCTCGTCCACCTTGCGGGACCACATGAGGCGTTCCCGGGCCTTCGTGTTGATCGTGGTCACCCGGCTCTGGTACTCCTTCAGCTCCTTGTCCAGCGCGCGGACGTAGGTGAGCAGGCCCTTCGAGGGGTCGGGGTCCTTCTGCTGCTCGACCTCCTTCTCGATCTGGGCCAGCTCCTGCTGCTTCGCGGGGAGCTCGACGAAGTGGACGTAGGCCAGGAAGGCGAGGCTCACCCCCGCGAGGCTCGTGGCGCCGATCATGGCGAGGTACTGCTTGAGCGGCGTGGCTTCCGCCTTGCGGTATTCCTCGGGGAGCAGGTTGACGCGGATCATGTCGCCGTCCTCCCGGCCCTATTCCTTGAGGATCCGCGCCGCCAGCCCCACCGCGACGGCGAGCTGGGCCGCGTTCTCCCGCATCTTCGCCACGTCCACGCCCCCGGCCTCGCCCACCACGAGGTTCTCGGTCGGGTCCCAGGTGCGCGTGCGCTTCTCGAAGATCTTCTCGAAGGCCTCGCCGAGGAACTTCAGGCGGGAGGCCCCTCCCGAGAGGCACACCTCGTCCACCTGCTTCTCGAACTGGTTCTCGAAGTAGTCGAGGGAGAGGTGGATCTCGTTCCCGAGGTCCTCGATGGAGCCCATCACCGCCTCGCGGAGCTGGTCGGCGTTGTCCCCCGGTTCGCGCTTGAGGCTCTCGGCGCTGTGGAGCTCGATCCCGAGGCGCTTGCTGATCGCGTTGGTGAGGTCGTCTCCGCCGAGGTAGACCTCGCGGATGAAGAAGGAGACGTTCCCGCGGACGATGTTGACGTTGGTCTTGTTCGCCCCGACGTCCACGAGCGCCACCGTCTTCTCCTGCTCGTCGATCTGCGCGGCGAGCCGGCCGCGGAGCTCGAAGGCGTTGCCCAGGGCGAAGGAATCGACGTCGATGATGTCCGGCTGGAGGCCCACCCCCTGGAGGAGGTTCACGTGGTCCTCGATCAGGGAGCGCTTGACGGCGACGAGGAGGACGCGCATCTCCTCCCCCCCGGCCCCGGCGGCGTCGGTCATGCGCTGCGCGTCCAGGACGACCTCCTCCACGTCGAAGGGGATGTACTTGTCCGCCTCGACCCGGATGACGTTCATCAGGTTCTCGTCGCTCGTCTTGGCCATGTTGAGGAAGCGGACGATGACCGACTTCCCGGAGACGGAGCTCACGACCCGCTTCGTGTGGAAGCCCCGGGTGGCCTGGACGATGGCGTCGGCCTTGCCCCCCTCGGACACCATCTCGGCCTGGCCGTAGCCGCTGACCTCGAGCAGGGAGCCGCTCAGGGTGAACTCGACGGCCTTGACGCAGTTCGACCCGATGTCGAGGCCGATGAGCCGACGCTGCCGGTTGAACATCGTCCTCCCTCTCCTGCCTTCCGGCGGCCTTCCGGGGCCGCCACCCTCGACTTTACCCCGCCCCTCCCCCCACCCGTCAACGCAAAACCCCCGCGCGGGGAAGGGTTTGCGACGCCCGGGGGGATCCTGGCCGACCCACGGCCCCGGGTCCCGACGGAAGGAAGATACCGCACGCGGGGGTCGGGGGGGAGGGGAACCCCGGGCACCGGACACCGGGCGCCGAAGCCCCGCAAAGGGCACCCGGCGCGCTCCCCGGACCCCCGGCCCGGGACGGTGCGCAGGGACTTCCCCGGGTTCGCCTAGAACAGCACCGGCACGAACTCCCGCATCCTCCCGCGGAGGTAGGCCCCGATCTCCGGCCCCTCCCGGAGTTCCCGGACCGCCGCGGCGACCTCCCGGGCGGCCTCCATGGTCCCGACCCGGACCACCCGCTTGACCTCGGGGACCGACCGGGGGTTCATCGAGAGCGTGCGGAGGCCGAGGCCCAGGAGGAGGAGCGTGTAGAGGGGCTCCCCGGACATCTCCCCGCAGAGGGAGACGTCCCGGCCCTGCGCCTGGGCGGACTGGATGACCCTGGTGATCAGCCGGAGGACCGCCGGGTGCAGCGGGTCGTAGAGGTGCGCTACGCGCGGGTTCACCCGGTCGATGGCGAGGGTGTACTGGATGAGGTCGTTGGTCCCGATGCTCAGGAAGGAGACGTGCCGGGCGAGCACATCGACCGTGAGGGCGGCCGAGGGGACCTCCACCATCACGCCGAAGGGGAGTTCGCGCCGCGTGTGCTGCCCCTCGCGCCGGAGGCGGATCCTCTCCTCGTCGAACACCTGCCGCGCGCGGAGGACCTCCGAGACCGAGGACACCATGGGGAGGAGCACCCGCACGTCCCCGTGCTCCCCGGCCCGGAGGATGGCCCGCACCTGCGGCACGAAGAGGTCGGGGCGCTCGAGGCAGAGCCGCAGCGACCGGCGCCCGAGGAAGGGGTTCGCCTCGCGCGCCGCCCCGTCCTCCGGAGCGAACTTGTCCGCCCCGAGGTCGAGCGTCCGGATGACGAGGGGGCGCCCGTCCAGTGCCCGCAGCGCCTCGCGGTAGGCGCCGAGGTGCTCCTCCTCGCCCGGGGGCGGCTCCCCGGGCCGGAAGAGGAACTCCGTGCGGTACAGCCCGATCCCCTCCGCGCCCGCCGCCAGCGCCGCGCCGACCTCGGAGGGGAACTCCACGTTGGCGAGGACCTGGATCCGGTAGCCGTCCAGGGTCTCGGCGGGCAGCGCGCGGGCCCGCTCCACCTCGGCCCGGTGCAGGGCGTACTGGCGCTGCACCTCCTCGAAGCGCTCGACCGTGGCCTCGTCGGGCTCGAGGATGACCTGCCCGCGGCTCCCGTCCACGACCGCCCGCATCCCCGGGCGCACCCGTTGCGAGAGGTCGCCCAGGCCCACCACCGCCGGGATCCCGAGGCTCCGCGCGATGATCGCCGTGTGGGAGGTGGGGCCGCCCTGGTCCGTGGCGAAGCCCGCCACCTTCTCGCGGTCCAGCAGCGCCGCCTGGGAGGGGGACAGGTCCCGCGCCACCAGGACGACCTTGCCGGGGAGGCGCGCCAGCTCCTCCTCGCGCGCCCCCAGGAGCGCGCGGAGGACCCGGCGCTTGATGTCCCGGAGGTCGCTCGCCCGCTGCGCGAGGTACTCGTCCCCGAGGGAGACGAGGCGCGCCGCGTGGGCCTCCAGGACGCTGGAGAGCGCCCACTCGGGGGACCAGCCCTTCCCGCGGACCCCCTCTTCCACCTCGGCGTGGAGCGCGGGGTCGCGCAGCATGGTCAGGTGGGCCTCGAGGACGCCGTCCACCTCGGCGGCGCCTCCCGCGAGGCGGGCCCGCAGCGCCTCGATCCCCCGCGACGCCTCCTCGAAGGCCCGCCGCAGCCGCTCCACCTCGCGATCGGCGCTCCCCGGCGGGATGCGCCGCTCGGGGATGCAGAACTCCTCGCCCTCCAGGACGAACACTTCCGCCGTGGCGATCCCCGGGGACGCGGGGAATCCCTGGCGTGTTTCCACGGACTCGCTCCGGGCGGCTACCCGGAGACCTCCTCGCCGAAGCGTGCGCGGACGAGCCCCACGAGCGCCGCCAGGGCCTCGGCCGCGTCCTCCCCGCTCGCCCGGATGCGCAGGCGCGCGCCCCGCTCCGCCGCGAGCGAGGTGAGCATGAGGATGCTCTTCCCGTTCACCTCCCGCCCGTCGATCTCCACGCGGACGTCCGCCTTGAAGCGCATCGCCTCCTGGACGAAGCGGGTGGCGGGGCGGAGGTGGAGTCCGTGACGGTTCATCAGGACCACCACCTCTTCCCCGGCGGGGGGGGAGGACGACGGGGCCGTCATCCCCCCTCGGGCTCCTTGAACAGGTCCAGGAAGTCCTCGGGGGTCCTCGAGCCGAGGAGGAGCCGGTTGCGGTAGGAGTCGCGCACCAGCGTCGAGATCGACTGGAGGACCGCCAGGTGGTCCGCCGCGCGGTCGTCGGGGGAGATGACGACGAAGAACACGAAGACCTTCCCCCCGTCCACGGCCGCGAAGTCCACGCCCCCGACGGAGCGGGCGATGGCCACCACCGTCTCCTCGGGCCCGCCCTTCAGCTTGACGTGGGGGATGGCCACCCCGCTCCCGATCCCCGTCGTCCCGATCTTCTCCCGCGCCAGGAGGGCCTCGAAGACCTCCTTCGCGAGGCGGGCGGAGAGCTCCCCCGATTCCCGCAGCCGTCCCGCGATCTCCCGCAGGACCTCCTCCTTGTTCCGGCCCTGGAGGTCGGGGAAGACGTTGCGGCGGCGCAGCGCGCGGGAGACCTTCATGGCGCCGCCGCCCCGCGCCCGCGGTTCCAGCGCGCGGGGCCGCCGCTCCCCCCGATTGGCGGGGTGCCGCGGCGCCGACGGTCCACCCGGCTCTCCTTCTCCCGGAGGAGCTGGCGCCGGAGGCCCTTGAGGGCCGCGTCGAAGACGTCGCGGAAGTGCTCCCCCTCCTCGACGGCCACGGCCCGGCCGGCGCCGCCGATGAGGGCCTCGAGCTCCACGCGCTCGAGGATCCCCCCGTCCATCCCAACCCGGCACTCGACCTCGTCGAGGCGCCGGTGGAACCTGGCCAGGTTCTCGAGCTTCTCCCGCGCGTAGACCCGGTCCGCCTCGACGATGTCCAGGTGGCGCCCGGTGAAACGGACGTTCATGCGGCCTTCGCCTCCTGTTCCAGCCCTCCACCATGGTATCAAGACACCTGGGGTCAGACCTCAGGCGTTTGCAATCAGTGGCCTCCGCCCCCTCGCTCCGCTCCCCAGCGATTGCAAACGACCGGGGTCTGACCCCTCGGGGAGGCCCGCGACGCACAAGGTCCCGCCCCTCCACGCCCCGTGCTGGCTGCACTTCCAGGACGCCGCCACCCACCCGCGAGGTGCCCGGAGGAGCCGGTGCTCTGGAGCCAAGGGGTCAGACCCCAGGCGCCGAGTTCACTCGGCGTGCTGAGCCGCTCGCCGGCGCCCGAGGTCTGACCCCGTCGTCAGCTCTGCGTGTCGCGGAGCCAAGTCGTTTGCAAACGCTGGGGAGCGACGCGAGGGGTCTCAAGCCACTGTTTGCAAACGCCGGTGCTCAGGAACTGAGGGGTCTGACCCCGTCGTCAGCTCTGCGTGTCGCGGAGCCAGGTCGTTTGCAAACGCTGGAGAGCGACGCGACGGGTGAAAGGCCACCGTTTGCAAACGCCGGTGCTCAGGAGCCGTACTCGACCTCGACGAGCGTCAACCCGAACGCGGGCGCGGTCGGGCCGCCCGCGGCGCGATCGCGGGCCAGGAGGGCGCGGCGGACGTCCGCGGGGGATCGGGACCCGCGCCCCACCTGCACCAGGGTCCCGACGATGTTGCGCACCATGTGGTGGAGGAAGCCGTCCCCCCGGAACTCCAGCACGAGCAGGTCCCCGCGCCGGCGGACCGAGGCGGCGCGGAGGGTGCGGACGGTGTCCTCGCCGGCCCGGGCGGGTCCCGGGTTGGAGCGGAAGGTCCGGAAGTCGTGGGTGCCGCGGAGGACGCGCGCCGCGGCCGCCATCCTGCGCTGGTCCAGGGCGCCCGGGACCCGCCAGGTCCGCCGGCAGCGCAGCGGCGAGGGCTCGCGCCGGTTGAGGATCTCGTAGCGGTAGGTCTTCCACCGGGCCGAGCGGGTGGCGTGGAAGGCGGCCGGGACGCGCTCGAGAGCGAGGAACGCGACGTCGTCGGGGAGCCGCGCGTTGCAGGCCGCGGCGATCCCGCGGGGCGGGATCCGCGTGGCCGCGCGGAAGGAGACCGCCTGCCCCTCGGCGTGGACGCCCGCGTCGGTGCGCCCGGCCGCCAGGAGCGCCACCTCCTGCCCGAGGACCGCGCGCAGCGCCTCCTCCAGGACCCCCTGCACGGTGCGGGCCCCGGGCTGCTCCTGCCAGCCGGAGAAGCCGGTGCCCTCGTACTCGACCACGCCCCGGAAGGTGAGGAGCCGCGCGGCTACTCCCACACCCGCCTCTCCCGCGACGACGGGATCTTCAGCTGCTTGCGGTACTTCGTCACGGTGCGCCGCGCGATGTTGAGGCCCTCGGCCTGGAAGCGCCCGGCCAGGTCCTCGTCGGAGAGCGGGGTCCGCTTGTCCTCGGCCTCGATCGCCTTGCGGACCCGCTCCTTCACCGAGAGGCGCGACTCCACGCTCCCGTCGGCCCCCTGGGTGGCCCCGTTGAAGAAGAACTTGAGGGGGAGGATCCCCCGCGCCGTCTGGGCGCACTTGCCCGCGATGGCCCGGGAGACCGTGGAGACGTGGATCCCGAGGTCGTCGGCGATCCGCTGCATCTTGAGGGGCGTCAGCTCCCCGTGGTCGAACCACTCCTGCTGGTGGCGGACGATCTCGCGGACGACCTTGAGGAGCGTGGTCTGCCGCTGCTGGATCGCGTCGATGAGCCAGCGGGCCGACTCGATCTTCTTCCGGATCATCTCCTTGAGGTTGGCGTCCGTGGAGGGGTCCTCGAGGAGCCGGAGGTACTGGGTGTTCACGCGCAGCGTGGGGAAGTACTCGTTCACCAGGCGGACCTGCCAGCCCTCGTCCCCCCACTCGATGACGACGTCCGGGTTGAGGTAGGTGCTGCGCTCGCTCCCGAGCGCCGCCCCGGGGCCCGCGCGCAGGTCCCTCATCTCCTCGAGGAGCTCCTTCAGGTCCTCGAGCGACATCCCCATGGCCTGGGCGATCCGCGGGAGCCGGTTCTTGCGCCAGTCCTCCAGGTGGTGCTCCACGAGGCGGCGCTTGGCCTCGTAGGAGGGGTCGCGCGCGTCGAGCTGGAGGAGGAGGGTCTCCACGGCGGTGCGTCCGCCGATCCCCCGCGGCTCCAGGCCCTGCACCAGGCGCAGCGCCTGCTCCGCCTCGGGGAGGCCGGCCTCGAAGCCCTCGCCGGCCAGCAGGTCGAGGATCTCCACGAGCGGGAACAGGAGCGCCCCCTCCTCGAGGGTGGCGGTCCGGCCCTCGCGGGCCAGGCGGCGGCGGAGGGACGCGGCGGTGAGCGCGACGCGTGCGGCCTCCCGGCGGAGCTCCTCCCGCGCCTCCTCCCGGTCCTTCGTCCGCGCGGCCTGCTGGGCGGCGGCCTTCTCGGGGTCGCGGCGGCGCCGGCGCGCCGGCGCCCCCCCGGACCAGGAGCCCCCGCCGTAGCCGCCGTAGCCGCCGTAGGACCCGTAGGCCGCCTCGGGCGCCGGGGACTCGGGCGCGGCCTCCGTCCTCGCCGGCGCAAGCGCGTCCACGATCTCCTCCAGGGGACGCTGCAGCGTGCCGTCCTCGGCCGTAGCCTCAAGGATGGGCCGCGCGAGCGGGTGGACCGGGAGGAAGCCCTCGGCGTCGAGGCTGTAGACGACGGCCTCGGCGAGCTTCAGGACCCGCTCCGGCGCCTCCACGAGGGAGAGCTGCCCCGAGAGGCGGTCCTGGAGCGAGGGGGGCGGGGCCTCCGTGGCCTGCAGCGCCTCGAGCTTGCGGTCCGAGGCCTCCTCCGATTCCGTCGAGCGGCGGTAGAGGCCGTACACGCGGTCCTCGTCCGCCATCCTGCCGAGGCGCTCCAGCGTCTCCGCGAACTCCGGGTCCGCGGCCGCCTCCCCGCCGTCCCCGTCCCCCCCGCCGTTCTCCGTCGCCTCGGCGGGGGCCGCCGGGCCGGGCGGGACCTCCGTCGCGGGCGTCGTCTCGTCGTCCACTTCGAGGACCTCGTTCTCCGCGAGTTCCAGATCGATGCGGTCCTTCAGGTCGATGTTGGCGAGCTGCAGGATCTCGATGGACTGGATGATCTGCGGGGCCAGGCGCAGTTGGAGCTGGAGCTTCTGCTGCAGCGACATGTCGAGCCGCATGCGGTGCCTCCCGGCCGTGCGCGACCCGGGCAGTCTAACCACCGGAACGGCGTTTGCCCATCCCTTTCCCGAAATGGTTCGGGATTTGCAGGGAATCAGGCGCTCTCGCGGGTCTTTCCCTCCGCCCGCCCCTCCCGCGGACCCTCCGGCGGCACCGCCGCCTCCTCCCCCTCCCCCAGCGCGCGCCGGCCCTCCATCGCCTCCCCGAGGGTGGCCGGGGAGGCCAGGTCCACGGTCGATCCCGAGGGCAGGCCGCGGGCGATCCGGGTGACGCGCACCCCGGTCCCGGCGAGGGCCCGGGCCACGTGGTGCTCGGTCATGGCGCCCTCGGCGTCGGAGTCGAGCGCGAGGATCACCTCGCGGATCCCCTGCTCCCGGACCCGCTTCACCAGCGGTCCCAGCGCCAGGTCCTCCGGGCCCACGCCGTCGAGCGGCGCCACGCGTCCCCCGAGGACGTGGTAGACGCCCCGGTAGGCGCCGCTCCTCTCGACGGCGAGGAGGTCCTTCGCCTCGGAGACGACGCAGACGAGGGCGTGGTCGCGCCGGTCGTCGGCGCACACGGGGCAGGGGTCCCCCTCGGCGAGGTTCCCGCAGGCGGAGCAGCGCCGCACGGCGCGCTTCACGTCGCGGATCGCCACCGCGAGGCGGAGGGCCTCCTCGCCGGGGACGCGCACCAGGTGGTCGGCCAGCCGCTCCGCCGTGCGCCGCCCGACGCCGGGGAGGCGCGAGAGCTCCTCCACGAGGCGCTCGACCGACTCCGGGCGGCCGGCGGGGGATCCCATCCCGGGGCGGGACCTTAGAACAGCCCCGGGACGCGCATCCCGCCCATGGCCTTCGACATCTCCTCCTGCATCATCTTCTTCGAGGCCTCGAGGCCCTCGCGGACGGCGGCGGCGACCAGGTCCTCGAGCATCCCGACGTCGGCCGGGTCCACGACCTCGGGCTTGATGGAGATCTTCACGAGCTCCTGCTGCCCGTTGACGAAGGCGGTCACCGCGCCGCCCCCCGCCCGGCCCTCGACCACGCGCCCCCGGAGGTCCTCCTGGACCTTGTGGAGGTTCTTCTGCGCCTGCTGGGCCTGCCGGACGAGGTCGCCCATGCCGCCCTGGCCGCCGCCGTATCCCTTCATCGCGGTTCACTCCTCCGTGACGGGGCCCGGCGGCTCGGCCGCCTTGCGCCCCACGTGGACGAGCTTGACGTCGAACACCTGCTCCAGCGCCTGCACGCCCGGCGTGCGGCGCACCTCCTCGACCTCCTCGTGCCGCAGCCGGTCCGTCGCGACGGCCGCCGCGGCGCGCGCGCGATCGG
>CAZKTF010000009.1:0-34716 GCA_964555565.1 uncultured Planctomycetota bacterium
GGCGCGCCGGGCCGCCGCGGACCTCGTCGCGCAAGGCGCGGCGGATGCCGACCCGGCGCGCCGGCTCGCGCTCGTCGCGGCGCTCCGGGCCGCCGGAGGAGGGACCGCCGCCGCCCGGAGGCTCCTCCTCGGCCTCCTCGGGGACCCGGACGGCCCCGTCCGCACCGCGGCCCGGCGGGCGCTGTTCGGGGAGAAGCGCCGCGGCCATCCCCCGAGCGCGGAATCGAGGGGGGAAGGAGCCGCCGGGCCGTATAACGATGTCGGACGATGAAGTCCCTCCTCCCCCGTCCGGGGCTCGCCTGGGCGGCCGCGGCGCTCTACGCCGCGGCGGTCGTCGTCGTCCTCCCCCTCCACGCGTTGCTCGAGGCCCCGCACGCGGGCATGGCCCCCCGGGGGGTCATCGACCGGGAAGGGCCGGACCCGTGCGCCCGGGAGGCGCCGGGGGCCGACGCGCTCTCCTGCCCCGGCGGACCCTGCCGGATCCCGGAGCACCACCACCGGACCCGCCCCGTCCACGACGACTCCACCTGCCCCGTGTGCGGGGCGGCGGCACGCCTCCTCGCGCTGAAGGCCCCCGCGCCCGGCCCGGAGCCCGCGATCCCCGTCGTGGCGAGGGGACCCGAGGCGCCCGCCGCTCGGGTCGTCGTCCCGGCCCTCCCCTCCCACCCGGCCCGCGGGCCCCCCGCGCGCGCCTAGGCGGCGGCGCCCCCCGCGGGGCGCACCCCTCCCTCCCCGGGCGGCCGCGCCGCGGCCGCGGGGCCGGAGACGGGACTCCGCCGGGAGACCACGCCATGCGAGCGATCGTCCGATTCCTCGCGCCCGCCGCGCTGCTCTGCGCCGCGGCAGGGCCCGCGAGAGGCGCTCCCCCCTCCGAGGGGGGCGTCGAGGAGCTTCGCCGCCGGATGGACGAGATGCAGAAGAGGCACGACGAGGAGATGCGGACGCTGCGCGAGGAGATCGAGAGGGTGAAGTCCGCGCAGGCCGGGGGCACGCCGGCCGCCCCCGGGGGGCTCGCCTCCGCCCTCGAGGACTACGCGGCCCGCGTCGAGGACCTGGAGAAGAAGGTCGCCACGCTCGGGAAGCCGAAGGGCGCGCTCAAGCTGATCGACATCTCGCTGGACGGCCTCTTCACCGCGGGGACCTCGACCGCACCCGAGGGGGAGATCGGGAGCCTCGAGGCGGGCGGCCACGACCCGCACAGGAGGGGCTTCACCGCCCAGAACATCGAGGCGACCTTCTCCGGGGCCGTCGATCCGTACTTCCGCGCGGACGCGAGCATCGTCTGGCAGATCACGCCGGAGGGGGAGACGGGGGTGGAGCTCGAGGAGACGTACCTGACGACGACCTCGCTCCCCGCGGGGCTCCAGGTGAAGGCCGGGCAGTTCTTCACCGACTTCGGGCGGCTCAACCCGCAGCACCCCCACGCCTGGGAGTTCGTCGATCAGCCCGTGGTGAACTCCCGGATGTTCGGCGGCGACGGGATGCGCGGTCCCGGCGTGCGGCTCTCCTGGCTCGCGCCGACGAAGTTCCCCCTCGAGATCAGCGGCTCCCTCCAGGACGCCAACGGGGAGACGATGGCCTCCTTCATCAACGAGGACGGGGTCGGCGGGAGGCCGGTCGTGGACCGCCCGGTGCGCGCCTTCGGCGACCTCGCCCGGGTTGGCCGCGCCTTCGCGACCTTCGACGCCTCGGAGACCACGGTGATCGCCCCGGGCTTGTCGATCGCGACCGGTCCCAACTCGACGGGGGGCGACGGGCGAACCCGGATCCTGGGCGCGGACCTCACGCTCAAGTGGAAGCCCCTGGCGAACGACCACGGCTTCCCCTTCTTCGTCTGGCAGAGCGAGTACATGGAGCGGCGGTTCGGGGCGGCCTCCTTCGACGACCCGGCCGCTCCCCCCGCCCACCTCCCGGGGACGGTCCTCGGGGACGCGGGCTGGTACTCCCAGGCGGCCTGGGGCTTCTCCCGCGACTGGACCCTGGGCGTGCGCTACGACCGCGCCGAGGGGCGGGGCGAGGGGAACGACGCGGACCCGCTCCGCGACCTCCGCACGCGCGCGTCGCTCGCCCTCACGCACTACTTCAGCGAGTTCAGCAAGCTCCGGCTCCAGGTGAGCCGGGACCGGGCCCAGCACCTCGACAGGCACGCGACCTCGATCTGGCTCCAGTTCGAGGTGCTCATCGGCACCCACGGCGCACACAGGTTCTAGGAGTTCCAGGAAAGGACAAGCCATGAAGCCGCTGCACGGTCGCCTCGCCCTCGCCGTCGCCCTCGCCGTCGCCTCCGCGGGGCCTCCCGCCCTCGGTGACGGCGAAGGGAAGATCCGGGTGCTCACGACCACCACCGACCTGCGGGAGATCGCGAAGGAGGTCGGGGGCGACGCGGTGGAGGTGGGCTGCCTGATGAAGGGTCCGGAGGACCCGCACTTCCTCGACGCCCGCCCCTCCTTCATCCGCATGGCGCACGACGCGGACCTCTTCGTCAAGACCGGGATGGAGCTGGAGATCGGCTACGAGATCCCGATCGTCCGGGACTGCCGCAACGCGCGGATACAGTCGGGGGCCCCGGGGTACTGCGACGCCTCGGAGGGGGTGGAGAAGCTCGAGGTCCCCGCGACGGAGTTCGACAGGTCCCGGGGGGACGTCCACCCCGACGGGAACCCGCACTACCTGATGGACCCGGTCCGCGCGAAGGCGGTCGCGGGGACGATCGCCGGGAAGCTCGCCGGGATCGACCCCGCCCGGCAGAAGGAGTTCCTCGCCCGCGCGCGGGAGTTCGCGAGGCGCGTGGACGCGGCGATGTTCGGCGGGGAGATCCTCAAGGAGGCGCCCGCCCGGCGCCTGGAGGGGCTGCTCGCGGACGGGAAGCTCGCCGCCTGGCTCAAGGAGAAGGGGCTCGAGGGCAAGCTCGCCGGCTGGGCGAAGGAGATGCTGCCCTTCTCCGGCGCGCCGGTCGTGGACTACCACGCGAACCTCACCTACTTCGCCGACCGCTTCCACCTCGTCGTGGCCGCCCACCTGGAGCCGAAGCCGGGCATCGCCCCCACCCCGCGCCACGTCCGGTCCATCGTCGAGAGGATGAAGGCCGAGGGGATCCGCGTCGTGGGGCGGACGGTCTTCCAGCCCGCCGAGACGGCGGCCTCGGTCGCGGCGGACGCCGGGGCCCGCGCCGTGACCTACGCGCACATGCCCGGTGCGCTGCCGGGGACGGACGACTACCTCTCCTTCGTCGGGGCGAACGTGAAGGCCTTCGCGGACGCGCTCCGTCAGGCCCCCGCGGCGCGGTAGACGGGGGCACGGGACATGGACCTGGCCGGGGAGGAGGTGCTCCGCGTCGAGGAATTGGCCGTGGGTTACGACGGCCGCCCGGTCGTCTCGGGGATCTCCCTCTCGCTGCGGCGAGGGGACGTCCTCGGGATCGTCGGGCCGAACGGCTCCGGCAAGACGACCTTCGTGAAGGCCGTCCTCGGGCTCCTGGACCCGCTCTCCGGGTCCATCGCCCGGGCGCCGGGCTTCCGGGTGGGGTACGTCCCGCAGAAGGACGCCATCGACCCGGTCTTCCCCTTCACCGCGGCGGACGTCGTGCTGATGGCGGCGCGGGCCGACGCGGTGTTCCCGTTCACCGCGCGACGGGAGCGGTACCGCCTGGCGGGGGAGGCGCTGGAGCGGGTCGGGCTCTCCCCCCTGGCGGACCGCTCCTACCGCGACCTGTCGGGGGGCCAGCGCCAGAGGGTCCTCATGGCGCGCGCCCTGGCGACCCGGCCCACGGTGCTCGCGCTCGACGAGCCCACGAGCGGGATGGACCTGGAGGCGGAGGGGGCGCTGTTCAGCCTGGTGCGCAGGCTCCGGGCCGAGGAGTCCCTCACCGTCCTCCTCGTCACGCACACCCTCGCGCTCGTGGCGAACGAGGCGACCCAGGTCCTCGTGTTCCACGAGGGGCGCCACCGGGAGGGCGGGGTGGACGAGATCCTGACCGGGGCGGCGCTGAGCGCGCTGTACGGGATCCCGGTCTTGGTGGAGAAGGTGGCCGGGCGGCGGGTCGTCGTCGGGATGCCGGCGGAGGGGCCATGAGCTCGCTCCTCGAGACCGTCCGGTTCTTCGGGCCGGCCTTCGCCGGGAGCCTCCTCGTCGCGCTGGCCTGCGCGGTCCTCGGCGTCTACATCATCGGGCGGCGCATGGTCCTCATCGGCGTGGCCCTCCCCCAGGTCGCGGCGGCGGGGATCGGGCTGTCGTTCCTCGCGGGGCTGGTCCCCTGGACCGCGCCGGGCACGCTCCTCTCCTTCTCCCGCGACCACGACGTCATGGCCATCGGGCTCGAGGTCGTCGGGCTCGGGATCCTCCTGGCCGCCCCCGGGCGCCGCCGGATGCCCGCCGAGGTCGTCACCGGGGTCGCCTACTGCGTGGCGGGCGCCCTGGCGATGCTCTTCGTGCTCGGGAGCGCCCAGGGGATGGACGAGGTGCGCAACCTGGTGTCGGGGGACGTCCTGGGGATCCACGGGGGCGACCTCGCCCCCCTCGGCGCGGTGCTGGGCGGGGTGCTCCTCACGCACGCCCTGCTGTTCCGCCGCTTCGTGTTCGCGGCCTTCGACCCGGAGATGGCGGCGACGCTCGGGATCCGGACGCGGCTGCACGACCTCGCGTTCTTCGGCGGACTCGCCCTCGTGGTCGCCCGCTCGGTCCACGCCACGGGCACCCTCTTCGTCTTCTCCTACCTCCTCCTCCCCGGCGCGACCGGGCTGCTGGTCGCGCGGAGGGTGGGGAGCGTCTTCGCCGTCGCCGCGGGCACGGCGCTCCTCGGGGCGGCCTCGGGGTTCCTCCTCGCCGCCGACCCGGCCTTCGACTGGCCCGTGGGGCCCACGGCCACCGTCACCGTGTTCGCGCTGTTCCTCGCGGCCTCGGCGGGGCGCTGGGCCGTGGACCGGATCAGACCCCGATCCCGTAGTAGGTGAAGCCCTGCTCCTTGAGGTGCAGGCGGGCGTAGATGTTCCGCCCGTCGAAGACGACCGGGGTCTTCATCAGGGACTTCATGCGGTCGAAGTCGGGGTGGCGGAACTCGTTCCACTCCGTGACGAGGGCCAGGGCGTCGGCCCCCTCGAGCGCCTCGTAGGGCTTGGTGCAGTATGTGATCGAATCGCCGAAGTGGCGCCGCGCCTCCTTGAGCGCCTCCGGGTCCGCCGCCCGGACCTTCGCCCCGGCCTCCAGGAGCGCCCGGATGAGCACGATGCTCGGGGCGTCGCGCATGTCGTCGGTGCGCGGCTTGAAGGCGAGCCCCCAGACCGCGAGCGTCAGGCCCTTCGGCGGGCCGCCGAAGTGCTTCACCATCTTCTCGTAGAGGAGCCGCTTCTGCCGCTCGTTCGTCTCCGTGGCGGCCCTCACCGTCGGGAGCGTCATCCCGTTGGACTCGGCCGTGTGGAGGAGTGCCTTCACGTCCTTCCCGAAGCAGGATCCTCCCCACCCGATCCCCGGGAACAGGAAGGCCGGCCCGATGCGGGAGTCGAGGCCGACTCCCTGGCGGACGTTGTCCACGCTGGCGCCGACCTTCTCGCAGAGGAGGGCGATCTCGTTCATGAAGGAGATCCGCGAGGCGAGCATCGCGTTGGCGGCGTACTTCGTCATCTCGGCGCTCTCGACGTCCATGACCAGGACCGGCTTCCCGGTGCGCACGAAGGGGGAGTAGAGCTCCCTCATGATCTCGGCCGTGCGGGGGTCGGAGCAGCCGACGACCACGCGGTCGGGCTTCATGAAGTCCTCGATGGCGGCCCCCTCCTTCAGGAACTCCGGGTTGCTCACCACGTCGAAGGGGTGCTTCGTCTGCCCGCGGACGATCGCGGCCACCTGCCGCGCCGTCCCCACCGGGACCGTGGACTTGTCCACGATCACCTTGTACCCGTCCATGGCCCGGCCGATGTCCTCGGCCACCTCGAGGACCATGGAGAGGTCGGAGGAGCCGTCGTCGCCCGCGGGGGTGCCCACGGCGATGAAGAGCACGAGGGAGGACTTCACCGCGGCGTCCAGGTCCGTCGTGAAGGTGAGCCTCTCCTCCGCGACGTTCCGCCGCACCAGCTCCTCCAGCCCGGGCTCGTAGATCGGGACCCGGCCGGCACGCAGCGCCTCGATCTTGGCCGCGTCCCTGTCCATGCAGACGACCTGGTTGCCGGTCTCGGCGAAGCAGGTCCCGGACACGAGCCCGACGTAGCCCGTGCCGATCACCGCGATCTTCATGGGGTCCCTCCCGTGGGGATGAGGCTTGAGGCTACGGATCCCGCCGCCCGCGCCCAAGGAACGGGGGACGGCGGGGACGGGGGCGGTCAGCGCGGCGGGAAGCGGAGCCGGAGGACCCGCGACGTCGAGTGGTCCTCGTCCTCGGCGTGGTCGAGGACGGCCAGCGCGAAGGGGACCTCCGCGAGGTCCGCGAGGTCCCGGTCGTCGGGGTGCCCTGCGTGCAGGGCCCGTGCGCACTCCACCGTCCACTCGCCGGCCTCCCAGGCGCCGCGGGCGGTCACGTCGGCCGCACTCCCCTTCGGGCGGCGTGCGCGGAACCGCGGGGCGTTCTCGCCGCCCGGGGGCTCCGGCAGGGCCTCGGTCGCGGACTCCCCCGCATCCTCGGGCCGCGCGATGAAGAGCGTACGCCCGTCGGGGAGCCGCACCTCCGCGCGCTTCCCGCCCGGGTCGGCGAAGGTGTAGCGGTGGACCTTGTCCATGGCGTGACCGGCGGGGTCGGTCCGGCAGGCCTTCCATACCCACACGTCCCAGGCGGCCTCCACGGGAGCCCGCATGTTCGCGGTGAAGGGGCCGGAGATCGGGAAGCCGACGGCGAGGGCGTCCTCGAGGTCGGGCCCGGACTTCCACTTCCCGTCCGCCCCCCGCACCCAGGGCTTGTGGACCCGGTCCTCGGTGGAGTCGCGCCACCGCACGAGGAGGTAGAGGGTCCCCTCGTGCACCACGGCGCGCACGCGGCAGGACTGCGCCTCGGCCGGGCCCTGGAGCGGGACCAGGGTCTCGGGGGCGGCGTCCCAGGCCTCGTCCGTGCCGAGCCCGTCCACGATCGGCGGGCGGGCCACGGCCACCGCGCGAACCTCGGCCTCCGCGAGGGGCTCTCCGGGAGGCGGCCCGCCCTCCGGCGGGGAGGCGCAACCGGCGGCCAGCGCGGCGGCGAGGAGGGCGGCGGTCTTCACGGGGGGCTCCCGGGGTGGGCGAAGGGGGGATCCTACCCGGCCCACCAGCGGGACGAGGCGAAGGGGAACAGGAGGTCGCCGGCGACCCCCGCCAGGACGAGGAGCGAGACCGCCGCGTTCAGGTGGAAGAAGGCCCGGTTCATCCTCCCCGGGTCGTCCGGGGAGACGAGCCGGTGCTCGACGACCAGGAGCACCGCCACGACGGCCAGGGCGCCGAGGAAGAAGGGACCCAGCCGCGCGGCGGCGCCGAAGGCGAGGAGCGCGGCCACCGTGAGCGCGTGGAGGACCGCGGCCACGCGCAGCGAGCGCGCCGTCCCCAGCCGTGCCGGGATCGAGTGGAGCCCGAGCGCCCGGTCGGACTCCACGTCCTGGCATGCGTAGAGGACGTCGAAGCCGGCGACCCACAGGACCACCGCGCCGCCGAGGGCGGCGGGGGCGGTCCAGCCGGGCGCGAACTTCCCGGTCACGGCGAGCCACGCCCCGAGCGGGGAGATGCCGAGCGCGAGGCCGAGGAGGAAGTGGGAGAGGGCCGTGAACCGCTTCGCGAGGGAGTAGCCGAGGAGGACCCCGAGGGTGGGGAAGGCCAGGGCCCCGCAGAGGGGGTTGAGTTCCCGGGCGGCCAGGAGGAACAGCGCCGACGCGATCGCGACCGCCGCGACGGCCGTCCCGCGCGGGAGCGTCCCCGCGGGGAGCGCGCGGCCCGCGGTGCGCGGGTTCGCCGCGTCGAGGCGGGCGTCGATGAGCCGGTTGAACCCCATGGCCGCGGTCCGCGCCCCGACCATGGCGGCCAGCACCCAGAGGACCGTGCGGAGGTCCGGGAGCCCCCGCCCGGGGAGGAGGAGCCCGCACGCCGCGAAGGGCAGCGCGAACACCGTGTGCGGGAACTTGACCATCTCCAGGAATGCCGCGATGCGGCCGGGGATCCCGCGGGGCGGCGCGGGCGGCGCGGCGGCCGGGGTCGCGGGGCCGGTCACGGGGCGGCCAGTGTACGGACCGTCCCTCGACCCGCCGCGGTCACTTCTTCCTGCCGTACCTCGCGAGCCTGAGGTCGCCGTCCCTCACGAGCCCGACCCCGGGGGCGTAGTGCTTGTGGTCCTTCGAGGCGGGCTCGAGGGCGTTCGTCTCCTCGACGTCCAGGACCTTCTCGAACTTCCCCGCCGGCGTCTCCACCGTCCCCGTCAGGCCGACGACCTCCCCGCGATCCATGGCCACCCCGGGCGCGACCTCCTGGCAGTACCGGGCCCCCAGCAGCGCGGTGCCGGGCATGATCATCCCGAAGCGCGCGCCCTTCTCGCCGTGGAGCCACGCGCCTCCCGCGTCCTCGCCGAAGTAGAAGACGCTGTTCGTCCGCCTGCAGATCGCGAAGTAGTTGCGCGACACCTCGGATTCCTTCCCGTCCACGGTCTCCCGCTCCTCCACGACCCTCGTCTCGATCCCCCCGACCTTCCTCGTCTCGTCGAGGACGGTGACGGTGAGCTCCACCTTCTTCTCGCCGTCCTTGCCCTCGAGCACGAGGACGTACCCGGGTTCCAGGATGAAGTACGGGTTCCTGCCGGTGGACGACAGGTCCTTCTCGTCCAGGAGGAACGTGTCCGTGAACGCCCGCTTCCCGGGGTCCTCGCGGGCACCCTGCCCGAGGGCCAGGGGGACGATGGCCACGGCCAGGACGGCGACCAGCGCGATTCGCCTCATCTCGACCTCCTCGATCCCGTGCCGGCGCGCCCCGACCGGCCGCGTCCGGCATCGCCTTCGGACCCGTCGATGTTCACCCGAAGAGCGCGAGCGACGACGTGAACCCGTGGAGGAAGTTTCTGGGACCCACGGGGCCGATCTCCCCGCTGCAGAAGAACCCCGCCATCGGCACGGGGCCCATCTTCTCGCGCAGGATCCCGAGGTCGTGGTCGGGGACGCCGAAGAGGTGGGTCCCCCGCCCCCCGCAGGAGAAGACGAGGGCGGCCCCGGGCTTCCCCGCCCGCATCTCCTCGTCGAGGAGCGCCTCCAGGTCCTCCCGCGCGGTGGAGGCGTCGCGGAGCTGGAACTGCACCGTCTGGCCCAGGCGGACGTGGTCGCCCACCACGATGGAGCCGTCCTCGGGGACCAGCGCCATGAGGTTGCGGATGAGGAAGTCCCCGCGGCGGAACTCCGCGCGGGCCTCGTGGGCCACGCGCCCGATGTGCAGGTTTGTGCGGAAGAGCGCCTGGTCCGCCTCGGGGAGGGCGGCGAAGGTCTCCTGGAGCGCCGCGGCGGCAGGCTTCCCCGCGAGCGTCCGGATCCGCGGCCCCTCGGCCGAGGTCACGACGAACCTCCGCCCGATGGGGCGGCAGCCCTGCGAGACGAGCGGGCGGACGCGGACGTCCCCGGTGACCGCGAACCCGGCGGCGCCGCCGGAGAAGGACCGGTCGTCGAGCCAGAGGACGTGGCGGCCGGGGCGGTCCCCGCCGCTCGCCAGCCCGCCCAGGGCCGGGCGGCCCGGGTAGGCCACGTTGAGCGCCTCGAGGAGGGCGTCCCCGTCGAGGGAGAACGGGTCCGCGAGGAGGAGGAACACGGGCGCCGGCTCCCGCGGGACCCCGAGGACCCGCTCCGTGTCCGCGGACCCGCCGATCCCCTCCAGCCCCTCCTGGTCGAGGGAGAAGGGACGGAGGCCCACCCCCGGGAGGCGCGCCAGGAGGAGGGCGGCGGAACGCCCGTCCTCGCGCTCGCCGCCGCTCTCGATGACGCCGCCGCCGGAGCAGCCGAGGAGGTGGCGGGCGCCGGTGAGCCGGCGCACGACCGCGCCCGCGTCCGCGACCCCGCGCCCGAAGTCCGGCGTCAGGAAGAGGAAGGCCGCGTCGGGCGGGCCCTCCCCCGGGAGCGAGGCCACGGCCCGCTCCGAGACCTCGCGCAGGACCTCCGGGAGGTCGGGCCCGGTCGCGGCGGCGCTCGCGAAGGCGGGAGGCATGGCCCGATTCTGGCGCGGCCGGCCGCCGGGGCCGGACGAATTGCCTACGCCCCTATCGCTTGCCGAGCCAGGCGACGACGAGGCTCGCGAAGAGGGCCAGCCCGGCCCCCCGCAGGAGCGAGGGGCTCGCGGTCAGGAACCCGCCGATGGCGAGGCCGGCCGCCGTGCCGGCGCAGAGCGAGGCGAGCATCACCGCGCGGTAGGTCGCCGCGGGGAGGGTGACCGTCTCGATCTCCTCCCCCTCGGGCTCCTCCTCCCCGGGCGGCGGCTCGGCCATGGGGATGAGTGTACGGCGCGAGGCGTCCCCGGCGTCTGTAGGATGGTCCCCCCGTGCGCAAGGTCCTCCTGCTCGACGTGGTCGGGCTCACGCCCCGGCTCCTCCGGCACGCCCCCGCCCTGGGGGCGCTCGCGCGGGAGGGCTTCGCGGCCCCGCTCCGCCCGGTCGCGCCGGCGGTCACCTGCAGCGCGCAGTCCACGATGCTCACCGGGCTCCCCCCGCAGGGGCACGGGGTCGTCGGGAACGGCTGGTACTTCCGCGATCTCGGGGAGGTCCTCTTCTGGCGGCAGTCGAACCGGCTCGTCTCCGGCGAGAAGGTCTGGGAGGCGGCGCGGCGCCTCCGGCCGGGGACGACCTGCGCGAACCTCTTCTGGTGGTTCGCCATGGGGGCCACGACCGACGTCACGGTGACGCCGCGGCCGGCCTACCCGGCCGACGGGCGGAAGGTCCCCGACGTGTACACGCGCCCCCCGGGGCTGCGCGACGCGCTCGTGCGCTCGCTTGGGGAGTTCCCGCTCTTCCGGTTCTGGGGGCCGGGGGCGGACATCTCCTCCACGCGGTGGATCGCGGCCGCCGCCGAGAAGGTCCTCCGCGAGACCGACCCCGATCTCCTCATGGTCTACCTCCCGCACCTCGACTACCCGCTCCAGCGGCTCGGCCCGGGCGACCGCTCGATCCCGGCGGAGGTCGCCGCCGTGGACGCGGCGGCGAAGCCCCTTCTCGACCTCGCGCGCGAGCGGGGCCGGGCCGTGGTCGTCGTGAGCGAGTACGGGGTCGGCCCGGTCTCCGGGGCGCTCTTCCCGAACCGCGTCCTCAGGGAGGCCGGGCTCCTGGAGGTCCACGCCAACGCCACGGGGGAGCACCTCGACCCGCTGGCCTCGCGGGCCTTCGCGGTGGTCGATCACCAGGCCTGCCACGTCTACGCGGCGGACGACGCGGCGCGCGCCGCGGCGCGCGAGGCCCTCGCCTCCCTCCCCGGGGTGGGGGCCGCCTTCGAGGGGAAGGCGCGGGCCGAGGTGGGGCTCGACCACCCGAGGGCGGGCGACCTGGTCCTCTTCTCCGCCCCCGACCGCTGGTTCGCCTACTACCACTGGCTCGACGACTCCCGCGCGCCGGACTACGCCCGCACCGTGGACATCCACAGGAAGCCGGGCTACGACCCCGTGGAGCTGTTCCTCGACCCGGCGAAGCCGATGCTCCGCGCCCGCATCGCCGCCAAGGTCGCCGCGCGGAAGGTGGGCTTCCGCAACCTCCTCGACGTGGTCCCGCTCGACGCCTCGCTCGTGAAGGGCTCCCACGGCCTCGCCGGGCCCGCCGGGGAGGACGGGCCGCTCGTCGCGGCGTCCGACCCGGCCCTGGCCCCGGCCGCCGCGGACGCGGCGGGGGTGAAGGACTTGGTGCTCCGGGCCATGGGCCTCCTCCCCCCCGGCCGGAACCCGGCGTGAGGGGGGCGGGTTCCAGCGGCGTGAGGATCGCGATCCCCCGTCCGGTCCGGGTGACGGGGGCTGCCCTGGCCCTGGCCGCCGCCGCGGCGGCCGCCGTCCCCGCCGCCGTGCCGCCCGCCGCCGCCCGCGAGGAGTTCGCCAAGCGGGAGGACCGGCAGTGCATCTTCTGCCACCTCGCGGAGAAGGGCGGGGGGCCCCGGAACGAGAACGGGAAACTCTTCGAGGCCAACGGGTTCACCTTCGCGAGGGACACCTGGAGCGGGGAGCCGGCGAAGGCGGCCTACCGGCGCGCCGTGGCGGCCTACCGCGCGACCCACTACGCGGAGGTGGCCCGGATCCTCCTGGACCTCCGCAGGAGCGAGAAGACCCCCGGGGGCGCGGCGCTGCTCGCCGACCTCGAGGAGAAGCTCCGGCCCTTCGCCCCGGCCTGGCTCCGGGCCTCGAAGCGGAACCTCGCGGGGACCGCGGCGCAGCGCGCCGTGGGGCTGGAGTACCTCCTCCGCCTCCTCCGGGAGTGCCCGGGCACGCCGGAGGCGAAGGAGGGCGAGGGGATCCTCGCGGGGCTCCGGAAGGACGCGAGGAACGCCGAGGCCATCGCCGCCGCCGAGAAGGCCGAGGAAGGCCGCCTCCGCTACCTCGCGGCCCGCCTCCTCGAGGAGACCGGCGACCGCGAGGGGGCGAAGAAGGGCTACCGCGCCGTCGTCGATGGCTGGCCCGCCACCTCCGCCGCCCGCGAGGCGAAGGAGCGGCTCGACGCGACGGAGGCCCCGCCCGCGAAGAAGGGGTGAGCCGGCGCGCCGGGGCCGGAATCCACGGTCGGGGGCCGCGCTAGGATCACGGCCGTGGAGGATGTCTCGGGGAGTGCGGGTGCTGCAGCGGCTCCGGCTCGTTGCCGCGCCCTCCGCCGTGCCATGCCCTACCTGGTCCTCGGGCTCCTCGTCCTCGGGGGCGTCGGCCTGGCCCTCCTTCCGCTCGGCGAGGAGGAGGGGGTCGAGTGGGGCCTGCAATCGCTCCAGAGGACGGCGAGCGGAGAAGAGGTCTACTACGTCGTCCCCCGGACACCGCTGGCACGCGCGCTGGTCCGGTGGGGGCTGGCGTCGCTCGAGCCGCTCGCCGTCCACAGGGGGAAGGACTTCACCCGCTATCCCCACCTGGGGATGCGGGGGCGTGAGTACCAGCCGGGCCAGGGACCCAACGGCTCCGCGGGGGTCATGCACCTCTCCGAGATCTGGCTGGACGAGGCGGCGATGCGTCGAATCTACGACCCGCGGCCCGGGCCGCGCTAGTCCCGGTTCCGCTCCCTGAGCGGCCGGCTCCCCGGGCGCCACCCTCTTGCGGAGCACCCTCCGTCGGCATGCAGGTCAGAGGCTCTTCCCCTTCTCTGCCTGACCGCGGAGGAGGAAGGTCTTCGGGTACTTCCCGTCGCCGCAAACCTTGAAGGAGCCGAAGTCCTTGAACCACGGGCCCTCGGGGGCCTCGGGTTCCGACTCCCTCCAGAGTCGGAGTTGCCAGAGGTCCTCGGCGGCGATCTTCCGCTCCCGCACGCGGTCGAAGAGGTGGTCGCGCAGGGCGGGCGGGAGGTCGGTCCACTGGATCCTCGGCACTACTCGCCGAAGGTCAGGCGGGCCAGCTCCTCCTTGAGGCGTCGCTGCTCGGCGGCGTCCTCGGAGCGCGCCAGGCGGTCGGCCAGATCGAGGAAGCGCTTCTTCTCCGCCTCGCGGGCGGCAAGGCCCGCCTCGACCAGATCAACCAGGACGCGGCTGGCGCTCGTCCGCCCCGCCTTCGCCAGGGACCGGACGCGGCGGGCCGTCTTCGAGGGGAGGGTTACGCTCTGCCGCAGCGGCTTCTCGGTGGTGGACATGGCATCACTATACACCACGGTGCACCGTCGCAGGAGACCGGCCGTCATGCGAAGGGCACCGATTGGGTCTCCTCGCCGAAGACCTCGCGGTACTGCTCCCGCAGCTCCGGGACCGTCATGTCCCGGAGCG
This sequence comes from uncultured Planctomycetota bacterium, assembly GCA_964555565.1. Taxonomy (GTDB): domain Bacteria; phylum Planctomycetota; class JAJSAM01; order JAJSAM01; family JAKLKS01; genus CAZKTF01. The sequence continues at coordinate 13,827 of CAZKTF010000009.1, forward strand.
CCCGGATGCGGGCGGCCATGGTTTGCTTCACGCGCACCTCCTTTCGGGGTCCCGGCTCACGGCCGACGCTCGGCCCGCGGCCGTTCACCCGGGGCACATGGAGGGGTCTGGTCCCCCGGCTCCTCAAGGTCCTTCTGCGGTGAACGGGGCGAGAGCGGTGTGCCCCCCGGGGAGCGGAGCCGGAGGTACCCGGTGGCGAGGATGGCGGCGACCTCCTGGTCGCGCTCCTCGGGGGTCATGGCGGCGGGGTCGAACGGGTCCTGCATGGCGGCCTCCGGGCGGGGCCGGGGCGCGGGGATGCCTGCAGGTGCCGTCCGGGCGGGGCCGGAGACGGAGATGCCGCGGGCCCGCACAGGGCGGCACCCACGACGGCCTCCGGGCGACCCGGCCGGTTCGTCGTCTGGTGTTCAGGATCGTGCGGCGTCGTGCCGCACGGCCCTACCTACTACATACCGGAAGCGGGCGCGAAACGCCGGAGCAGAGGGGCAGATGTTCCCGTGACGCGCCCACCTCGCGAGTATTCGGGCCGGCATTCGACTGCCCGAATCCCCGGGGAAACACTACGTCCAGAGATGGGGCTGCGGTAGACCCAGTCGCATGAAGCCATTCGTGGGCCTCGCCTTGATGGTCTGCTGCACCGGCGCCCTCGCGTCCCCGGTCCTCGTCAGCAAGGACCCACTGCCGGATCCCCAGGTGCTCCGGGTCGACGGGGAGTGGTTCCTCTTCGGGACCGCGGCGAAGCCGTTCCTGCTGTACGGGGACTCCCTCAGCCCCGACAGGATGCGGCGGAAGGACCTCAAGCTCGACTACGGGTCCTGGCCCCACGAGGTCCTCCAGGTCTGGGGCTTCACGGTCTATGTGCACGACGACGGCGCGTACCACGCCTACGGCACGCTACACCTCGGCGACTTCCACACGGTCGTCGCCCACTTCCTGCCGGCGGCAGGGGAGAAGTGGTCGAAGGGGAACCCCATCACGAAGTGGAGGATGACGAACGTCCTCCTCGGGGACGTCGCCGCGCGTGACTGGTACTACGAATCGAAGGTCGTGCGCGAGCCGGACGGCCCCCTCCACCTCGTCTACTGCGTAGGCAACGGCCGGAACCAGAACGAGATCCGCGCCCAGCGGATGCGGAATCCGGGCGAGATTGATCGGCGCTTCGAGCCGCAGACCCTCCTGCGCCCCGACGGCTACCGGTCCGAGGACCGCAACGCCCCCGGCGGCCTCCAACTCGTCGAGGGCGCGAGCCTCACCCGCATCGGCGGCAAGTGGGTCCTCCTCTACAGCGTCGGCGACTACGCGCAGCCGACCTACAAGCTGGGCGTCGCCTACTCGGATCGCCTCGTCCCTCCCCGGGGAGAGTACTACCAGAAGGTCCTCGTCGCGGACCCGAAGCGGGTCTGGGGTAACGAGGGCAGGACCGACGAGGTGGCATACCTCCTGCAGTCGGCGCACCCCGACTGGCCGAACTTCTGCGGGGGCTCCGTGGCGGGACCGGGGCTCGGCAGCATCGTGGTCGATGAAGGGGTCTCCTGGCTCGTTTTCCATGGGTACAAACCCGACGACTCCCGCCGAGACCCGGGCGATCGGTTCGTGTGGCGGGTCCCGCTGCGGATCTCCATCGCAGACGACAGGCCGATGGCGGACTGGATCCGGGCGGAACTCTGAGCCCAAGCTCGCCCGGAGGCTCAGGGTCCTTGGGTCGCTGGCTGGAGCGACTTGAGCGCATCCAGATGGCGTTGAAGAGCTGGGGCCTTCCACTCCTTGTCCAAAACCCCGTAGGTCTCCTCCTCGCCAGCGGTGCGTGTCGCCCCGCGAGACTGCGTCCCATTCAGGGCCCAATAGCACCAGTCGATGTCCGCACCGTAGAGGTAGTTCCGGAACGCCGCGTACCAGAGCCCTGCGCCGGAGGCGGCGTAGATGTCTCCGTTCGCGCCGTGCGGGGTCCCGAACTCGCCCACCCAAACGGGGGCCGTCCATGCCTCGTCCTGGACGAGGAGGAAGCCCCAACGACGCCCGAGGTCACCGTGAAGTTCGTCGTGGGACTTGATCCCCTTGTGGAACCACGAGTAGTCGTGGGGGGACCAGACCAGGCGGTTTGGCACCTTGAACCGGATCGGAGTCGGCTGGGCCCCCGAGAAGTCCGTGGCGAAGCTCACGCCCTCGACGAAGACGAGCCAGTGGGGACACTCCTCGAGCACCGCATTGCCGCCCCGCTCCGCGGCCGCCTTCCAGTCGACCTCCGGGTCCGATCCGCCCCAGACGGGGACTCGCTTCTTCCCGTCCCCGAGGACTGCCGGCCGCAGCTCGTTGCGGAGGTCCGCGCCCACGACCGCCGGCTTCGCCTTGTATCGGCGGGCCATCGTTCTCCAGTCCGCGATCCAGTTCTTCTCCGGGTAACGATCGTTCCACCACAGACCGTTGCCGTCCCCCTCTCCGTTGGGCCAGTCGGCATCGCTCATGTGGTTGTCGAGGATGACGACAAGTCCCTCGGCGGACAGTGCCTCCACGACGGCGTCGAGGACATCGAGCGCCTTCTTCCCCTTCAATGCCGGGTTCGCGGAGAGCAGTGCGTCGGCGACTCTCGGGTTCTTCTCGACCATCTCGTTCGACCAGGGGATTCGAACGGAGTTGAAGCCCATGGTCCTGATGGACCGGGAGATGTCAGCCAGAGGGCTCCGATCCAGGCCGCCGACGACGTGGTCCTTCTCCTCCGCCCCGTACCAGTTCACGCCGGCGAGCTTGAAGCGCTTGCCCTCGGCATTCACGATCCAGCGGCCCTGGGTGCGCAGGGGGAGTGGAGGAAGAGGACTTGCCGCCGGCCCCTTGTCCTCAGCTGCAGCCGGCCGAGGGGACGGTGCCACCACGAGGAGCGAGGCGATACCTATTGCCGCGAGGAGAACTCGTTCCAAATCCATGGGCATAGGGTACCGGAGAGGTGTCCGCCGAGGAGACCGTCGTTCGTCCCCCCGCCATCCGTTCCGCGCGTTCCGTAAGAGGGTTGCACTCGCACCCCCAAGTGTCCTTCCTGTGTTAATACTACTGTATCATAAAGCCTACAGGTCCGGGCCGTGTGGGACGATGTCTTCCGCATGGCAGACCAATCGGCGGCAAGTGCGCGCTTCGACGCCTACGTCGGGCGCCTGGGCGAGGCGGTGGGCCATGCCGACCGCCTGGAGCCGCTGCGGGCGTACCTGACCGGGCTTCTCCTGCCCGGGGACCGCAAGAGCGTGGAGCCGATGGCGGCGAGGGTGGACCCCCGCCATGCCAGCGCCCGCCACCAGTCCATGCACCACTTCGTCGCCTCCGCGCCTTGGGACGATCACGAGGTCCTCGGGGTCGCCGTGGATCACGCGGTGCTCCAGATGGAGAGGCACGCCCCCGTGGGGGCCTGGGTCGTGGACGACACGGGGTTCCCGAAGAAGGGCTCCCACTCGGTGGGCGTCTAGCACCAGTACTGCGGCGCGCTCGGCAAGGAGAAGAACTGCCAGGCGGTGGTGACCGTGTCCCTCGTGAACGCCACGATGAGCGTGCCGGCGGCCTATCGGCTCTACCTTCCCAAGGCGTGGGCCGAGGACGAGGCGCGGCGCAAGGAGGCGGGCGTCCCCGGGGAGGTTGTCTTCCGAACGAAGTGGCAACTTGCCCTCGAGGAGATCGGGCGGCTGCTCGCGGAGGACCTGCCGCCCGCCCCGGTCGTGGCGGACGCGGGCTACGGGGACATCAACGGGTTCCGTGAGGGCCTGGACGCTCTGGGGCTCTCCTACGTCGTCGCAGTCAAGTCGAAGACGACTCTCTGGCCGCCCGGCATGGGACCACTCCTCCCCGGGCAGCGCCCGCGGGGACGCCGCGGACCGCCCCCGCGTCGTCTGGGTCGCGACGCCGAGCACCAGCCCTGCAGCGCGCGCGACATCGCCCTCTCCCTGGCGCCGGAGGAATGGAAGTCCGTGCGCTGGAGGGACGGTACGAGGGGGCGAATGCACTCGCGCTTCGCCGCGCTACGCGTTCGCTCTGCGTACCGGGACAACCAGAGGGAGGAGCCGTGGCCCGAGCAGTGGCTTCTCATCGAGTGGTCCAGGGGGGCCCAGGAGCCCACGGACTACTGGCTCTCCACGCTGCCGGAGGACGCCGACCTCCAGGACCTGGTCGGCCTGGTGAAGTTGCGCTGGCGCATCGAGCGCGACTACGAGGAGCTCAAGGGCGAACTGGGGCTCGACCACTACGAGGGTCGCGGCTGGCGCGGCTTCCACCACCACGGCGTGTTATGCATTGCCGCCTACACCTTCCTCGCGGCCGAGCGCGCGAGGCTTTCCCCCCCTCAGGCTCTTGCCTTCCTCCACGCCCCTGCGCTTCCCCATGGTTTCCGTCCGCGGGGTGCTGCCCTTGCGCGTGGAACGCCATAACCCCGCCTCCATCGCGACCCAGCGTATCGCTCAGGCAGCCGCGCTCCTGGCCATGCTCCCGTGCTGCCCTACCTGCCGGGCGCCCTCAACTTCATGACACAGTAGAATAAACAGCGAGCACCGAGAGTTCGAGAGCGTTTTCCTTGGGGTCCCAAGGCCAACCCGGGGGGTTGGTCTTGGGACCCCGGACTCTCGGTTACGGAATGGAGAATCGGGCCCCGGACGGGAACGGGCGGAAGTGCGCGTCTCGCCGGGGGATACACGCGGGCGCCCGAAAGAGACCCCGGACGCCCCTGCGTTAACAAACGGGACCCCCGGTTCCGTATGCGGTGGGTCTGGCTCCCCGGGCGCCACCCACTCGCGGAACGCTCTCTCGCGGCGGGGGCGCCTCGAGTGCGGGCCGGCCGCAAGGCGCGCTCCGTCGGCCGCCGTGGTGAACGGGCCCGGGAGGCGGGCCTGGGGCACTCACCGCCTCGTGCAGGTCGCGCGCCTTCCGGACGTTCCGCCGGAAGTCCGGCCCTCCCCTCGAGGGTCCGCGAGGGGCTGCGGCCGGGTCCGGGACTGGACGCCGGAGGGGTTCTCCGCTATCCTCCACCGCGAGGAGGTGGACCATGCCCCGCTACGTGGACGGCTTCGTCCTCGCCGTGCCGAAGAGGAATCTCGCCGCCTACCGCAGCCTCGCCCTGAAGGCCTCGAGAGTCTGGCGCGAGCACGGCGCCCTCGAGTACCGCGAGTGCGTCGGCGAGGAGATGGTCCCCCACTTCGGGATCCCCTTCCCCCGCATGGCCCGTTGCCGTCGCGGCGAGACCGTGGTCTTCTCCTGGATCGCCTACCGGTCCAAGGCCCACCGCAACCGGGTCAACGCGGCGGTGATGAAGGACCCGCGCATCGCCGCCATGTGCGACCCGGAGCACACGCCCTTCGACGTCAAGCGCATGGCCTGCGGCGGGTTCGAGGTGATGGTCGGGTACTGAGGATCGCGCGGGGCGCAGGGAAGCGCTCTCCGCCCCGGTGTGGACGCCGGGGGCGTGGCGTACTGCCTCCGAAGGAAGGCGGCCGCGACGGCGAAGCCGGGGTGGCCGGAGGCAGGGGTCCGCGCGGAGGGGAGCCCGACCCTCGGCTCAGGGGGGGACCCTGAGCCCGGATTGGCTCCCCGAGCGCAACCCTCTTACGGAACGCTCTCTGTTTTGGCGTTCCATGAGAGGGTTGCGAGTGGGGCCCAAGTGCAACCCTCCCGGAAGCCCCGGCACGCCCTACCCGCGGTGCCGCGGGGTGGCCGCGCGCCGGAGCACCACGAAGGCGTCCGCGAGCCTGCCCCCGTACTCGTGGATCCAGGCGGGAGGAGACTCCGCAGGGAACGTCAACCACCGCGTGTCCGTGCCTGCCTTGCCACCATGCTGAGGAGGGGCGTGCCGTCGGATGATGTCCTTCGGCACGACCCAGCAGTTGGCATCGAAGGGTGATACCCCGAGGCAGACGGCAAACTCGTAGTCCTGGTCTCGGATCTGTTGGAAGGTGTAGGTCCCTGACTCCCACAGGGTCGAGAACTTGATCTCCATCCGGCGACCCCCGATGACGCGGTCGGCCTCCGAGTCTCCAGCACCGGTTACGTCCAGGCCCTTTGCTGCGCACCAGCCTGCGACAAGCTGCTCTCCAATCTTCCCGATCTGCCTCGACGGCCGCGTCTTGATCCACGCGAAGGGACTCCCCGCCCAAGGGTCGTCCGCGCCTTCCTTCACGTAGTCCGACCTCAGGGTGCCTGCAATGCCTGCGAGGATCCCCACATCAGGATCCGTGATGACCTTCCTTGCGCTCATGGCGCGGTGGTCCTTCCAGTCATGGGGCCGACAGCATCGAATAGGGTCGACTCTGAAGGCTGGAATGGAGTCGGATCAAACCCGTGCCACCGGACGCCCTTGGACCTCGCGAAGCGGCGAGCCATGACTTCCAGGGCGACCGAGTTGTTGTCGACAAGGACGAAGCGTCGCCCGAGTTCCTCAGCGGCGACTCCGGCGGTACCGCTTCCCGCGAAGAAGTCGAGGATCAGGTCATCCTTGCGGGAAGACCCTTGCAGGATCCGTCGGAGGATTCCTAGGGGCTTCTGCGTGGGGTACCCGGTCTTCTCCTTGCCGTTCGTCGGCACGATAGTGTGCCACCAAGTGTCCGTGGGGAGCTTTCCCTTCGCCGCCTTCTCGGGACCGACGAGCCCCGGTGCCATGTAGGGAATTCGCTCGATCTCGTCCACATTGAAGACGTAACTCTCCGGGTCTTTCACATAGACGAGGATGTTGTCGTGCTTGGCGGGCCAGCGCCGCTTGGTCCTAGCTCCGTAGTCGTACGCCCAGATGACCTCGTTCAGGAAGCACTCGCGGCCGAAGATCCGATCGAGCATGACCTTGCAGTAGTGCACTTCGCGGTAGTCGATGTGGAAGTAGAGCGTGCCGTGGCGGGCCAAGACCCTACGCGCTTCGGCAAGCCGGGGCTCGAGGAACGCGAGGTAGTCGTCGAAAGAGTCCTTGAAGGCCTTCGTCCCTAGTCTCTCGGTCTCGTAGCGACGTCCCTGAAAGCCGACGCGGTCACCGTCTTCGGAGCGCACTGTGCGGAGCTGAGTCCGCGCCTGCACCTTTCCCGTGTTGAACGGCGGGTCGATGTAGATGAGGTCCACGGAGTCGTCGGGGACGTGCACCCGCAGTACCTCCAGGTTGTCGCCGAGGTGAATCTCGCCCCGGGCTCGTTCGTGAACGCCGCTAGTGTCCTCGGACCCATCAGCCGCCATGTTCGTCCACTCCTTTGGCTCTAGATCGACGGGACATCGACCTCTCGACGGCGCACCGAGCCAGCGAACGCCGTGACCTCGGCATGGTATCGCGTCGGGCGGACACCTGAGCGCCTTGCCGTTCGTCAACGGCTGCTTCGAGAGTAGCTCTTGGGTGGAGCTCCCCGTGGCGCTACTCTGAGCCCTGTCAAGACCTTGTAGGCGATGAGAGGAGCGCACCCATGCCAGACCCGGCTGTTGACCACGAGATCGACGCGATCAGGGCCGTGCTGGCCGCCTTGGGGCCGCTCTCTGAGAAGGCGCGGAAGAGCGTCTTGGAGTACGTCGCAAGGCGCCTCGATCTCAGCGGGATCCATGCGGTCGAGGCGCCCGGGCCAACGGCGGTCTCAAGCGCGCCGTCTGCTGTCGCTGGTGGAGGAGCGCCACACATCAAGGACTTCAAGGAGCAGAAGATGCCACGGTCGGCCAACGAAATGGCCGCAGTGGTCGCGTACTACCTCGCAAACCTTGCCCCGGAGGGCCAGAGGAAGGAGACGGTCAATCAGAAGGACGTGGAAACGCAATTCAAGATCGCCTCCTTCCCCCTGCCCCAGCAGGTGCGAGTCACCTTGCAGAATGCACGGAACGCGGGGTACTTCGACTCCCTTGGGGATGGTGAGTACAGACTCAACGCCGTCGGCCACAACCTGGTTGTGCACGCGATGCCGAGGGGCGCCGCGAAGGAGGCTCAGGGTGTCAAGAGGTCCCGTCGGGTGAAGGCGAAGCGGCCCAAGGCGCGACGCAAGTAGGGCCATGCTGAAAGGCCTGTTGGACCGCCTTGGGGCATTGCGGGAACGGTTGAGAGCCCGTTCGACGGTCCATGTGAACGATCAGGATTCCAAGAACGCTGCCATTTCTCTGGCCAGCAGCTACTTCAACGAAGTTCGACCTCAGATTCAGGGAGTGATGGGAGCGGGACTGGATCTCAGCTCAGTTGACACGAGGTGGCAGGAACTTGTTCGACTTGCGCATGCGAACAACAAGAGGCAGACATACCTTGGAGTCGTGAGGGCGCTCACCGGCGAACTTCGCGACATCAGCGTCCGCGTACTTTCGCGAGCCGCAGAGGGACGAGCCGGGGGAACCCGGGAGTCCGAGTTGGATCCGGCGGAGGCGGGCTTGGTCGCGACCTTGGACGCTCTTCTTCCGAGTGCCGCGGCCTCGTACCGGCAAGGCCTTCTGGATCTCCGACAGACGGAGCGCCTTTCCTATCGAGGAACAGCTTCTGAGTTTCGTGAGTCCGTGCGGGAGACGCTCGATCACCTTGCCCCGGACGAAGCGGTCGGGAAGCAGGAAGGGTTCAAGCTCGAGGATAGGCAGACCCGGCCCACTATGAGGCAGAAGACGCGTTTCGTGTTGTTGTCGAGGGGAAGAGGGAAGACCCAGACTGCCGTGGCAGAGAAGTCCGTAGGTCTGATCGAGAGCCTTGCAGGAGAGGTCATGCGGGCCGCGTATGACCGGGCGTCGCTCGCCACCCATGCCGAAACGACGCGGGCAGAGGTCCTGAGACTCAAGCGCTACGTTGACACGGTTCTCTTTGACCTCCTTGAGATTCCGGAGGTGACCGCGCCCAAGTCAGCACGGAAGACGTGAGGCGTTGGACTCTGCACCGGTTGATTGGGCTGGTGGCACCGTTAACCCGCGGTGCTGCTCTCTTGCAAGAGCGTGAGAGTGTGAGAGCGGGTTTCGGCGCTGATCGGCCAAGTCGGCGCAAGACGGCAACTCTCTGCGGCGCGCGACGGAAAGTAGTACGACGTGATACACACGGAAGAGGGCCACGGGTCGCGACATCGGGCGTACGCGCGCGAGCGGCGTCTGCGTTAAGCAAACGGCGTGCCCCGGTCGGTGGCTCCCCAAGCAGGACGCGAACCTGGGGCCCCCTGGTTAACGGCCCCCTGCCGTGCCCCGAATCGCCCGCTAGTCCGGCCGGACGATCCCCTTCTTCCGGTGGTACTCCTTCCGCATCCGGCGGTACTCCTCGTCGGCGGGGACCTCCACGGCGGGGCCGCCGAGGACGACCTCGGCGTGGATGGCCTTGAGGTAGGGGATGCACCACCCGCAGCCGGTCCCGGCGCTGAGGCACTCGCTGATGAGGGAGGCGACCTTCGGGCGCTCGCGGCGGCAGAAGGACTCGACCTTGCGGCGGGGGACGTGGAAGCAGACGCAGAGGTCCCGGTCCTCGTCGCCGCTTCCGCCCCCGTGCCCGTGCGCCACGCCGCCCGCCTACCCCGGCCCCGCCACGAGCAGGAGCCGTCCGCCCGGCGCCCCCGCGTCGTAGGGGGTCCCGTCGAAGCCCCCCAGGACCTCGCGCTCGGCGAAGCCCGCCGCCGCGACCTCCTCCCGGAAGGCCTCCGTCCCGGAATCGGCGAGGTCGATCCCGCTCTCGCGCACGAGCCGCCCGTCGGCGTCGGTCCACGCGTGGCGCACCAGCAGCCTCCCCGCGGCGCGGTCGCGCCCGAGGCGGGTGGAGCGCCAGAGCCGCCGCCCGCTCTCGGGCTCGTCGAAGGGCCCCTCGCGCGACAGCGCCCGGAACCCCTCCTCCGGGAAGAGCGTGGCGGGCGGCCTGCGGACGTCCACGAACAGGACCCCGCCCGGCGCCAGGGCGGCGCGCGAGCGGCGGAGCACCTGGAGCCTCTCCTCCCGCGTGGGGAGCATCGGGAGAGCGCTCGCGAGGAGGGCGACGGCCCCGGCCCCTCGCGGGAAGTCGAACTCCCGCACGTCCCCGCACTCGAGCGTCACGCGCGCGGCCACCCCGGGGGGCTCCGCCTCGAGGCGGCGGCGGAGGCGGGCCAGCGTCGGGCGCGAGGAGTGGATCCCGGCCACGGTGCGCCCCGCGCGGGCGAGCGCGAGGAGCCAGGCCCCCTCGCCGCAGAGGAGCTGGAGGATGGGGCCGGAGGCCGGGTCGCAGCGGGCGAGGAGGAACTCCACCGCGTGCGGCACCGGGCCTGCCCGGTCGGGGATCCAGGAGTCCGGGGGCTCGGGCGCGTGGTCGGAGCGCTTCACCGCCGTAGTAGACGCCCGCGCGAGGTCCGGGGGTAAGGAAGTTGACCGGGGGGAGGGGCGGCCTCCCGCCGCCGGCTTCGCGCCGCGCTTGCGCCCGGGTCGCGTTCCCGGACAATGCCCCGATGGCGCGCGACGCGTCCCTGGCGGAGTTCGTCCTCGACCAGCTCGACGGGCTGGAGGGGCTCGCGGCGCGCCCGATGTTCGGCGGGCACGGTCTCTACGCGGGGGCCGCCTTCTTCGGGATCGTCTGGAAGGGGAGCCTCTGGTTCCTCACGAGCGATCGGACTCGCCCGGCGTACCTGGAACGGGGGGCCCGGGCCTTCGCCCCTCGCCCGAAGGCCGGGATCCGCCGCTACTTCGAGGTCCCCGCGGACGTCCTGGAGGAGCGGCGGACGCTGCTCGCCTGGGCCCGCGACGCGGTCGCGGCCCGGGCCGAGGTGGAGGCGGCGGCGGAGGGGAGGCGGCGTCCCCGCGGGCAGGCGCGGAAGGGGAGGCGCCCGTGAGCGGGGAGGACCGCGGCTTCTACGGGCAGGACGGCCTGCACGTGGAGTACTACGACGCGATGCACGCGGTCATCATCCCGGGCGGCTCCGTCGCCGGGGACCTGGAGTTCTACCTCCGCCTCGCGCGGGAGTCGGGGGGGCCGGTCCTGGAGCTGGCCTGCGGGACGGGGCGGGTCGCCTGGCCCCTGGCGGAGGCCGGCCTGGAGGTCACGGGGCTCGACCTCTCCGCCCCCATGCTCCGCCGCGCCGAGGCGAAGCGCGCCGCGTTCCCGCCCGCCGTCGCGGCCCGCGCCCGGTTCCTCCCCGGGGACATGCGCTCCTTCGACCTCGGGCGGGAGTTCGCGCTCGTCCTCGTCCCCTTCCGCGCGTTCCAGTCCCTCCTCACCCCCGAGGACCAGCGGTCCTGCCTCGCCGCGGTCCGCCGCCACCTGCGGACCGGGGGGCGCCTCGTGCTCGACCTCTTCGACCCGCGCCTCGACTTCTGCCTCCCGGAGGGCGCGACCCGGGGTCCGCCGCTCCCGCTCCTGCGGCACCCGTCGAACGGGAACACGCTCGAGGTCGTCGTCGGGGGGCGCGAGAACGACCCGGTCCGCCAGGTCCTCCGCGAGACCTGGGCGTTCACGGAGAAGGCTCCTGATGGGCGCGTCCTCCGCGAGGAGCGGGAGACGCTGCGCCTGCGCTGGAGCTACCGGTACGAGATGCGCCACCTCCTGGAGCTCTGCGGGTTCGCCGTCGAGGCGGAGCACTCCGACTTCCGGGGCTCCGCCCCCGACTACGGGCGGGAGCAGGTCTGGGTGGCCCGCCGCCCGTGAGCGCCGCGCGGGTCGAGGTGCGGAGGCTCGACGCGTCGCGGCGGGCGGACTTCTGGCGCGTCCACTGCGAGGCGAACGGCGAGGGCTGGTGCTGCTGCACGGCCTGGTGGGTCCCGACCTGGGAGGGCTGGGGGAACCGGTCCGCTACGGAGAACCGGGCGCTGCGCGAGTCCCTCTTCGACCGGGGGGAGTTCGACGGCTACATCCTCTACGAGGACGGGACGCCCGTGGCCTGGTGCCAGGCGGGGCCGCGGGACCGCCTCGGGAAGCTCGCGCGGCAGTTCGGGCTTGCGCCCGACCCCGGGACCTGGGCCATGACCTGCTTCGTCGTGCCCCCGCCGTGGCGGCGGAAAGGCTACGCGGCGCGCCTCCTCCGGGAGGCCACCGCGGACATGGGAGCGCGCGGGGCGCGGCGCGTGGAGGCCTTCCCGAAGCGCGGCGAGGGACTCGAGCCCGGCGCGCTCTGGAACGGCCCCGAGGCGATGTTCCTCGCGGCGGGGTTCCGGGTCGTGCGGGACGACCCCGTGCGGCCCGTGCTGGCCCTCGACCTGTGACGGGAGACGGGCGGCCCCTCGACGACCCGGCGGGATGGGACGCCATCGCGCCGCTGTACGACGCAACGCGCTCCTTCCCGGGGGCGGGGGAGGTGGAGGTCCCCCGGCGACTCTCCTCGGTGCTGCGGACGCTCGGCGTGGCCGCCCTCCTCGAACCCGGCGTGGGGACGGGGCGCCTGGCCGTGCCGCTTGCGCGGTCTGGGCTGAGGGTCGTCGGGATCGACCGTTCCCCGGGGATGGTCGCCCGGCTCCGGGAGAAGGCGGCCGGGGCGCCCGTGGAGGTCGTCCTCGCCGACGCCGCGCGGCCTCCGTTCTTCCGCGTCTTCGACGCGGCGCTCTTCGCCCACTTCCTCCACCTCGTCCCCGACCTGGAGGCGCTCGCGGCGGGCCTCGCCCCCGTGTTCCTCCCCGGGGCCTACGTCCTCTCCCTCGACGGCGAGATGCTCCCCGAGCCCGCCGAGGAGAGGGCGTGGACCGCGGTGTACCGCCGGCTTGGGGACCCCTACGCGCCCCGCCCCCGCGGGGAGGACACCCGGGAGCGCCGCCTCTTCGCGGCGCTGCTCCGCGCCCTCGGGGCACGGCCGCTCCCCGCCCTCTCCCTCGGCGTCTACCCCAGGGAGGGCACGATCCGCCGTCACCTCGAGGAGGTCCGCCGCCGCCTCTGGGCGCGCTTCTGGGAATGCGACGAGGCGCGGATGGCCGCCGCCGTGGACTCCGCCGAGCGCGACCTCCTCGCCGAGGGCGCCGACCTCGACGCGCCCGTCCCGGAGCCCCTGGGGGTGGACCTCCTCCTCGGGCGGATGCCGGGCTAGCGCTCCTCCGGCGGCCGGACGCGGCGGAAGGCGAACCAGAGGGTGACGTCATAGACGATCTTGATCCCCCCGGAGATCGGGAAGACGAGCCACAGGAGCGGCCCGGCGAGGAAGCGGCCCGCGACGGCGGGGCCGAGGGAGCCCGCCACGTTCCGCACGGCGGAGGTGAGTCCCGCCGCGGCGGTGCGCTCGTCCGGCTCGACGATCGCCATCAGCCAGGACTGCCGCGCGGGGACGTCGAGCTGGCTGAGGGGGTGGCGGGCGAGGAGGACGAGCGCGGCCGTCTCGAAGGTGGGCATGAAGGGGACGAGGATCAGGATGAGGTTCGAGGGGAGGTGGGTGAAGACCATCGTGTTCAGCAGGCCGAACCGCCGCGCCAGCGCCGGGGCCGCCAGGAAGGAGAGGGCCGAGAGGAGGTTCGTCCCGAAGAACAGCGCCCCGAGCGTCGTCTCGTCCACGCCGAACCTCCGGTGGAACCAGAGCGCAAGGAGCCCCTGCACGATGAGGCCGCCGCCGAAGGCGTCGAGCGCGAACAGGGCCGCCAGACGAGCCACGAGCCCGCGCGAGCGGTGGACCCCGAGCGTGGTGCGCGGCCCGACCCCCGGGACCCGCGGGGGCGGCTCCACCGCGGGGGAGAGCCCGGCGTACAACGCGAGCAGGACGAGGCCGCACCCGGCGTAGGCCCACAGCAGCGCCCGGTACCCGGCCGCGGCCTCGGCGCCGAGCAGCGCGGGGAGCCCCGCGGCCAGCGCCCCCCCGGCCCCGGCCAGCGAGGAGACCACGTTGTAGAGGGCGATGAGGGAGGTCCGCCGCGCGTCCCCGACGGTCTGCGGGAGGATCGCCTGCTCGAGGGAGAGGAACGGCCCGACCTCCTTCCCCGAGGGGCTCACCGTCCCGGCCACCGCCGCGACCGCCAGGATCAGCGGCGGGGCGCCGAGGGCGAAGACCGCGCCCGAGGCGGCCATGAGGACCGCCCCGAGGAGCATCATCCGCCTCCGCCCCGCGCGGTCGGCGACGGCGGCCACCGCCACGGTCATGCCCGCGCCCCCCGTGAGCGCAAGCGTGAAGATGCCCCCCACGGCCCCGTCGTCCATCCCGAGCCCCGCGAGGTGGAGGCCGAGCACGACGGAGAGGAAGCCGTAGGCGAAGTTCCGCACGCCCGCGGCGACGAGCAGCCGCCTCCTGTCGCGGGTGCAGGGGGTCACGAGGCGAGGAGCCTCCAGGCCGCGCCCGCGGCGCCGGCCGCGAGGACGGTCCCGTGCACGGACCACCTCCCGAGGAAGAGCGCCGCGAGCGCGAGCGTCGCGACGGCCAGCGCGAAGGGGTCCGGACTCCCCGCGGGAAGGAACACGGGCGGCGCGAGGTAGACCGCGAGGTGGAGGATGATTCCCACGACCGCGGCGGTCACGGCAGCCAGGGGCGCGGTCCAGGCCGGCCTCCCGCGCAGCCGCTCCACGTGGGGCGCCCCGAGGAAGATGAACAGGAACGAGGGGAGGAAGGTGAACCAGGTGGCCACGAGGAGCCCGGCGGGTCCCCAGGAGGGGCCGAGGGAGCGCCAGGCCCCCACGAACCCGACGAACCCCACGACCATGATGAGCGGCCCGGGCGTCGTCTCCCCGAGCGCGAGCCCGTCCACCATCTGCCGGCGGTCGAGCCATCCCCAGGTCTCGATGGCCATCTGGGCCACGAAGGGGAGGACGGCGTAGGCCCCGCCGAAGGTCACGAACGCGGCCGCGGTGAAGAAGAGCCCCATGGTGACGAGTGGCCCCGCCGGCCCCCCGGCCAGGCACGCGAGGCCGAGCCCGGCGCCCCAGAGGAGGAGCCCCGCGGCCGCGACGCGCGCCGTCCTCCCCGGGGAGGGGACCGCGTGCGGCGGGGGAGGGGTGTCTTCGTCCAGGACGGAGCCGGCCACACCCCGGGGGGCCGGCGGCGGGCCGTCCCCGGCGGCCGCGGCGCCCGGCACCGCCCGGTGGGCGAGGACCCCGAGGAGCGCCGCGCCCCCGATGACCGCGGGGAAGGGCGCCCCGAAGTGGATGGCCGCCAGCGCCGCGGCCGCGAGCGCCGCGTGGAACCACCCGCGCACCGCGCGGCGCCCGAGTCGCCACCCCGCGGCCAGGATCACCGCGACCACGGCCGGCTTGAAACCCGCGAGGACCCCCTCCACGACCGGCAGGGAGCCCGCGGCCATGTAGAGCCACGAGAGGACCCCCAGGATCGCCACCGAGGGAAGCACGAAGAGCGCCCCCGCCGCGATCCCCCCGCGCGTCCCGTGGAGGAGCCATCCCACGTAGGTCGCGAGCTGCTGCGCCTCGGGTCCCGGCAGCGCCATGCAGTAGTTCAGGGCGTGGAGGAAGCGCCCCTCGCTGATCCAGCGGCGCCGCACGACGAGCTCCTCGTGCATGACGGCGATCTGCCCCGCGGGGCCGCCGAAGGAGATCCAACCGAGGCGCCACCAGAAGCGCAGGGCCTCGCGGAAGGTCGGGGCTGCCGGGGCTTCCACGGGCGGCGAGGGTACCCGTCCGCGCGGGCGCCGCCCCGGCTTTGCGCGCCCCCGCCCCGGAAACGGGCGCCACCCCCGCGAGCGACGCTAGGATTCCCGCCCCCTTCCCCCTGAGGCCCCGATGCCCCTCCTGCCCCTCGCCCTCGCCTGCCTCCTCGCCGCCGAGGAGCCGCCCGCCCCGCCGCCCGCGCCTCCGGCCACGGCGGCGCCGGCGCCCGCGCCCGCTCAGGACGCCGACCCCGTGGAGACGCTGCGCGCCTCCCTGGCCGCGCTCCGCAGGCTCGGCGAGGAGATGGAGCCCCTCGCGGCGAGGGCCCAGGTCCTCGCGGGGGAGGAGTTTCGCGCCGCCACCGCGGCGAGGGACCAGGCGAAGCTCGACGCGATCAAGGAGGAGCACGGGCGCCTGATGGAGAAGCGGAAGAGGATCCAGGAGACGGCGGTCCGCACCCTGAAGGAAGCCCTTGCCCTGGCGGACGCGGCCTTCGCGAAGGCCCCGGACCGCGCCGAGGTCGTGGACGCCCGGGCCGACCTGCGTCTCATGTCGGGCGACGTGGACGGGGGCTACGAGGACAGCAGGAGGACCGTCGCCCTGAAGCCCGGGGAGGCCCGCACGGAACTCCGCCTGGCGGGCCTCGCGGCGGGGCGCAACGGTTTCGAGGAGGCGCTCCGGCTCTGCGACGCGGTCCTCGCGCGGGAGAAGGAGAACCTCCAGGCGCGCTACGTCCGCGGGGCGGTCCTCGTGTCCCTCGGGCGGTTCGACGAGGCGGTGGCCGCGCTGGAGCCCCTCGCGAAGTCCGTGGACCGCACCTCCCCCTTCCCGGCCGCCGCGGCGCGGCAGCTCGAGGGGGTGGGGGGGATCCTCGGGCCCTGGAAGCGGGAGCAGGAGATCCGCGCGGCCGAGGCGAAGGCGGACGACCTCCCCCGCGTGCGGTTCACGACCTCGGGCGGGGTGGTGGTCCTCGAGCTGTTCGAGAACGAGGCCCCGGCCACGGTGGGGAACTTCGTGGGGCTCGTCGAGGCCCGCTTCTACGACGGGACGAAGTTCCACCGGGTGATCCCGAACTTCATGGCCCAGGGCGGCGACCCGAACAGCCGCGACGCCGACCCGGGCAACGACGGGCAGGGGGGGCCGGGCTACGCCTTCCCCGACGAGATCCCGGCCGGGAAGAGCCGGCTCCACTTCCGGGGGACGCTCTCCATGGCCAACTCCGGCCCGGACAGCAACGGGAGCCAGTTCTTCCTCACGGTGGTCCCGACGACCTGGCTCGACGGGAAGCACACCGTCTTCGGGCGGGTCGTCTCGGGGCAGGAGGTCGTGGACGCGCTCAAGCCGGGGGACCTCCTCGTCAGGGCCGAGGTCCTCCGCAAGCGGGCCCACGAGTACCGCCCCGCGGGCAAGGTCGAGGCGCCGCCGGCCGCGCCCCCGAAGTAGGGGACTGTCCCCGAATTAGGGGACTGTCCCCTACTTCGGGGACAGTCCCCTACGTTATGCGATCCGGGGAGCACCGGGCGCGATCGGTGCAGCGCCGGGGCGCATCGCGCGGCCGCCGCCGGGGGACCGGGGCGGGCCCACGACGGACTCGACGGTGAGGGGGGGGCGTCCCGCGAAGGCCTCCCTGCGCACGGGGCAGTCGGCCAGCGGGCAGAGCGAGCAGTAGTCCCGCCGGCAGGGGTCGAGGTGGAAGGCGATCTCCCCCTCCCGGCCCCAGGCGCCCAGGACCCGCCGCTCGAAGTCCTCGACGAAGTCGTGGGCCTGCTGCACCGTCCAGAACTCCGGGACCACCACGTGGGCGTCCACGTGGCTGTGGGCCCCGAGGCGGATCGCGCGCACCTCGTGGACCTCGATGGCCGCCTCGGGGCGGGTCCTCTCGAGGACCTCGGCCAGCGTCGCGAGGAGCACGGGGTCCTCCTCGTCGAGGAGGCCGCCCGCGGCCCGCCGCACGAGCCTCACCCCGGCGAGGCAGAGAAGCGTCCCCACGACCAGCGCCAGGACCGGGTCGATCCACTCCAGCCCCGTCGCCTTCACGAGCAGCAGCCCCAGGACCACGCCGGTGCTCGTCCAGAAGTCGGAGAGGACGTGCCTCCCGTCGGCCTCCAGCGCCGGGGAGTGGAGCGTGCGTCCCTGCCGCACGAGCCACCCGCCCAGGGCCAGGTTCCCGAGCCCGGCGGCGAACAGGAGCACGAGCCCCAGCTCAAGATCCCGGAGCGGCCCCCCGTGCAGGAGGGCGTCCACCGCCTCGTAGAGGATCATCACGGCGGCGAAGGCGACCAGGCCGCCCTCGAAGACCGCGGTGAAGAACTCGATCTTCCCGTGGCCGTAGGGGTGGTTCCGGTCGGCGGGCCGCCCGGCGAAGGCGAGAGCCCCCAGGGCGAAGACCGCGGCCACCACGTTGACGATGGACTCCATGGCGTCGGAGAGCGCCGCCGTGGAGCCCGTCCAGTCCCAGGCCAGGAACTTGGCCGCGAGGAGCAGGGACCCGACGACGAGGGAGACCAGGGCCGCGGAGATCCGGGCGCGGGCGCGGGGGTCGAGGGGGGCGGCGCTCAAGGGGGGCTCCCCGGGCGCTCCCTCCGGGGGAGGCGCCGCGGTTTCCGGGAATACTAAAGGGCCGGATAGAGTTACCGAACCTGTCCCCCGGGGGTTGGCCGGGGGCGGAAGGAGGACCCCATGCCGTCCCGTGCCGTCCGCACAGCCGCCCTCGCCGCCGCCGCGCTCCTCGTCGGGGCGCCCTGCCTCGGCGGCCGCTGCCTCCTCGCGGGGCGCGCTGCCGCGGAGGAGGAGAAGAAGGCCGAGGAGAAGACCGAGCAGAAGGGGGCCGTCCACACCTTCGGCACCTACGAGGCCCGCACGAACATCGTCTTCGAGTCCGAGGCCGACCTCGAGACCATCCACGGGACGACGCACTCGATCTCCGGCTCGGCGCGGCTCGACGCGGAGGCCGGCACGGGCCAGGCGAAGCTCTCGGTCCCCGTGAGGAGCATGAGGACGGGGATCGACCTGCGGGACGAGCACCTCCGCTCGGACGCATGGATGGACGCGGCGAAGTACCCGGACATCGGGTTCATGGCGCAGACCCTCAAGCGGAAGGCGAAGGACTCCGACGACTGGGAGTACGACGGGAAGGTCACGATCCACGGGGTGACCCGCGACCTCAAGGGCACCGCGCGCGTGAAGTTCATCCCGGCGAAGCTGGCCGAGAAGTTCAAGCTCGGCGCCGGGGACTGGGTGAAGGTCGCGACCGACTTCAAGGTCACCCTCTCCGACTTCGGGATCAAGATCCCCGAGGGCCTCGTGCAGGGGAAGGTGAGCGCCACCTGGACCATCAAGGTGGACATCTTCGGGACGACGCAGCCGCCCAAGTAGGGCGGTGGGGCACCGGTGCGGAAGGCAGTCCTCGTCCTCTCGATCGTCGCGCTCGCCGTCGCGGCGCTGGCGTGGCCCGGGGCGATGGCGCTGGACCGGTTCGCGGGGCGGGACCTGCTGCTCATCTCCACCCCGCGGAAGCCCGCAGACGTCGAGCTCGAGCGCGCCCTCCGCTCGAAGGGGGACCCCGTGGCGAAGCTCTACGGGCACCCCGCGGAGAAGAAGGAGCGGTACCTCTTCGCCGACGAGAAGCACGTCGTGCGGCCCCCGGAGGATCCCTCGCTGGAGCTCTACATCCCCCCGGAGTCCGTCCACCCGACCCAGGTCAAGACCGCGTACTACGTCGCGGTGCGTCTCGCCGCGGGGGCGGGCCTGGCCGGGGTCCTGGGGCTCGTCCTGGCGTGGTTCCTCGCGAGAAAGTCCCCCGGCCCGACGCCGGCGACCTGAGGGCCCCGCGGATGCTGGCCGGGGTCATCCCTGCGGTTTAGGATGGCCAGATGGCCAGGAACAGCACCGCCCCTCCCGCCCCGGCCGTCGCCTCTTCGGTGGCCCGCGCCTACGAGAGCGTGGAGGAGGTGTTCCGCCTCATCAAGCTCCAGGACGCCTGGCGCGCCCGGACGCTCAACCTCATCGCCAGCGAGAACGTCCTCTCCCCGCTCGCGCTGCGCGCCATGGTGAGCGACTTCGTGGGGCGCTACGCCGAGGGCCACCCCGGCAAGCGCTACTACGAGGGGACGAAGTTCGTGGACGAGATCGAGGCGCGGCTGGAGCAGGAGGTCTGCGCGCTGTTCCGCTGCCGCCGGGCCGACGTCCGGCCCGTCACGGGGACGGTCGCCAACGAGTCGGTGTTCTCCTCCCTCGTCCCGCGCGGCGCCACGGTCCTCGCCCACGGGGTCCCGGCGGGGGGCCACGTGAGCCACCAGCGCTTCGGCGCGCTCGGCAAGGTGAGCGGGAGGATCCTCCCCATCCCCCTCGAGGAGGACGGGATCGGGGTGGACGTCGCGAAGGCGAAGGACCTCGTCCGCGCCGAGAAGCCCGCCGTGGTGGTCCTCGGGCGGAGCCTCTTCCTGTTCCCCGAGCCGGTGCGCGAGCTGCGCGAGGCGTGCGAGGAGACGAAGACCTGGCTCCTGTTCGACGCGGCCCACGTACTCGGCCTCATCGCGGGGGGGAAGTTCCAGGACCCCCTGCACGAGGGGGCCGACGTGATGATGGCCTCCACGCACAAGACCTTCTTCGGGCCCCAGCGCGGGATCATCCTCTCGGACACCGGAGACGACGACATGTGGAAGAAGGTGGACCGCGCGGTCTTCCCGGGCGCCACCTCCAACCACCACCTCTTCAGCCTCCCGTCGATGCTCGTGGCGACGCTGGAGATGCGGGAGTTCGGCCGGGCCTACGCCGAGGACGTGGTGCGCAACGCCCAGGCGCTGGCCCGGGCCCTCCACAAGTGCGGCGTGCCGGTGGTGGGGGAGTCCCGCGGGTTCACGCGCTCCCACCAGGTGGCCATCGACGCCACGCCCTTCGGCGGCGGGAAGAAGTGCGCCCGCCGGCTCGCCAACGCGGGGATCGTGGCCAACTCGAACATGCTGCCGGGCGACAGCCCGAAGGAGGCGATGGACCCGCGCGGGATCCGCCTCGGGGTCCAGGAGATGACCCGGTTCGGGGCCGGCGCCCCGGAGATGGAGGAGGTGGCGGAACTCATCGACTCCTGCCTCCGCCACAAGCGGAACATCTCCGCCGAAGTGCGACGTCTTCGTACGAGACTGCACACGTTGCGTTATTGTTTTGGCGAGCACTAGGGGTCAGACCCCACGAGTATCCGGTCCCCGCGTGCATCCCGTGGCGGCGCAACGACTTGCGATGGCGCCGCTCGCCCGCGTTTGCAAATGAACCAACGCCCGCGGTCTGACCCCATGCGTTTGAAGTTACAAACGCCTCCGAGGGGGGCGTGGGGTCTGACCCCTCGCGGCGCGGTCCATCCGGTGGATCCGTACGCGGGGTCCTTCGCCCGACGCATCGTCGTTCGGCCCGGGGAACGGGCGCTCGATCTCGGCTGCGGGAGCGGGGTCTACGGGGTCGCGCTGGCGCGCCGCGGCGCCCGCGTGACGCTCGCCGACCTGGACCCGC
>CAZKTF010000010.1:0-34492 GCA_964555565.1 uncultured Planctomycetota bacterium
GGGGGAGCCCGCCCTGGCCGCGGGCCCCGCGCCGGCGCGCGGCGTCCCGGGGAGGGTGGTGCGCCTCGCCGGCGCCCACCTGTCCGCGGGCCCGCCGCCCCGGGCGTGGGTGGGAGGGCGCCGCGCCGAGGTGGTCTCCGTCGGCGGGGAGGGGACCTGGATCGAATTCCTTCCTCCTGCCGCGGCACCCGGGACCCTCGCGGCCGCGGCCGTCGCGAACCCCGACGGGCAGGTGGCCCTCCTCGGGGCCGCCGTCCTCTACGAGGGCACGTCCCCGCCCGCCGTCGAGGGGTTCGATCCCCCCGAGGTGGTCCTCCAGGCCGGCTCCTCCCTCACGGTGGGCGTCCGGATCCGGGGCATCGCCCCCTCGGGAGGGACCGAGGTCTCGCTCGAGGCGTCCGGTGGCGTGGCCACCGTCCCGCCCTCCACCCTGGTCCCGCCCTTCCGCCGGGAGGTGGCCTTCGACCTGGTCGCGGGGCCGCTCGCGGGCCACGGGGAGGTCCGGGCCTCCTGCGGAGGAGGCGTGGCCGTCCTCCCGGTCACCGTGACCGCGCCGCCGCCTCCACCGGCTCCCGCCGAGGCGGACCTGTCGGGATGGAGGCTCCTCCAGGCGAACTCCGCGCGCACCCTCGTCCTGCCCGCGGGGACCCGGCTGCGGGCGGGGGAGACCCTCGTCGTGGGGCGGAAGGCCTCGCAGGCGGCCTTCGAGGCGTTCTGGGGACGCTCGCTCGGAGCAGGGACCCTCTACCTCGACTCCGAGGACAAGTTCCCGGTCATCAACGGGGGAGAGACCTTCCGCCTCGAGGACGTGGCGGGCGCGACCATCGAGAGCCCCACCATCGCCGCCGTGGCGGGCAGCGACCACCGGCGCCGCCCCGGCCGGGCCCCGGGGGATGCGGCGTCCTGGATCGTCCAGCAGGCCTCCCAGGCCACGGCGACGCCGGGGGTAGGGGAACCGCTCGACGGGGCGCACCCGGGGGTCTACGTCTCGGAGTTCTCCGACGCCGCGGGCACGGGCAACTTCGTGTACGAGTTCGTCGAGGTCCGCTTCGACCCGTGACCGGCGGTGGACTCCCCGCCGGCCCGGACGGCGGGCGGGCGTACCGCGCCCTCCGGCCGCCTCGAAAAGGTCGCCCGCCCCGCGGGGAACCGGATCACGCATCGCATCCCCCTCTCCTCGCCGGCCCAGGTGGACGCGGAGGTCGAGCGGTGGCTCCGCGCCGCCTACGGGAAGGACGATCTACCGACGGCGAGGGGCGGGGGACCGGGCACCTCTCCACCCCGCCCTGTGGGGTGTAACGGAACTCCTGCCGTTTCGTAGCAGTTGACGGTCGGGGCGGGGTTTGCCGCCTCCCTGGAGCCGTGGGAAGGCCACGGCAGGGAGGCGGAGGTGGCGAAGTGAAAGGGTGCGGGGGCGGGGCCGGCCGGGGACCCCGGCCCGGCCGTTGCCGCGGCGGCCGGGGCGGCGCCGGTAGACTCCCTCCATGCCCGGGCCGCCGCTCTCGCCGCTCCCGCGCCAGGAGATCCTCGAGGGACTGAAGCGGTTCCCGCGCTGGTTCTACCCCTTCGACCTCGGGCAGGGGGTGCGGGTCACCCCGAACGCCTCTCCGGTCGGGACCGTGGACCCGGAGCGCTTCCGCGCGGGCCACGCCCCGATGTGGGAGGCGGTCCTCGGCGCCTGCGGGGGGAGCCTGGAGGGGCTCTCGGTCCTCGACGCGGGCTGTTTCCAGGGGTACTGGACGCTGGAGGCCGCCCGGGCGGGGGCGGCGCGGGCGGTGGGCTTCGACGCCCGACCGGAGCCCGTGGAGCAGGCCCGCTTCTGCGCGCGCGCCATCGGGCTCCCGAACGCCTCCTTCGAGACGGGGGACCTCCTGGACATCGGGCGGTTCGGGGCCTTCGACGTGGTTTTCCTCTTCGGGGTCCTCTACCACGTGGACCGTCCGGTGGAGTTCCTCGACCGGGTGCGCCGGGTCACGCGCCGCCTCGTGGTCGTGAACACGGACGTCCTGCCCCTGGACGAGCCCGTGATCCAGCTCCGCTACGAGGACCCCGCCATGGAGCTCAACGCCGCCGGCGGGGCCCTGGTCACGGTCCCCTCGGTCTCGGCCGTCGTGCGGATGCTCCGGCACGTGGGCTTCGGGGGGGTCGAGGTCCTGCCGCCGGCCCCCGGGGGCGCGGAGGCCTACCGGCGCTGGCGGCGCGCGATCTTCCTCGCGCGCCCGACCCCCGACGGGAAGCCCGAGCCCCCGCCCCCCGAGGTCCTCGCGGGGATGCGCCGGGGCCACGGCGAGCGGAAGCTCTCCTGGATCCCCTCCGCCCTCGACCGCGCGCCGCTGGGGGCCATCCTCCGCCGCAAGCTCCGACGGCTCCTCGGCCGACGCCGTCCCCCGCGCAGCGAGGCCTGAACCCCCCGGGGGGGCCCCCCCGGCCCCGGGGAATCGGTTGCGCCGCGCTCGCCGGGGAGCGGTAGGCTACCGGGGGCGAGTGGTCCGGGCCGAGGGGCCCGAAAGGAGACCCGACATGGCGACCGTGAAGCCGATCCCGGAGGGGTCCGAGGGACTCATCCCGCATCTCGTCGTCGAGGGGGCCGGGAAGGCCCTCGACTTCTACAAGAAGGCCTTCGGCGCGGAGGAGCTCTTCCGCATCCCGGGCCCGGACGGGCGGATCTGCCACGCGGAGCTCCGGCTCTCCGGCAGCACGATCTACGTCTGCGAGGACATGCCGGAGAAGTGCGGCGGGAAGTCCCGCAGCCCGAGGTCGCTCGGCGGCAGCCCGGTGACCGTCCACCGGTACGTCCGCGACGTGGACGCCGCGATCCGGCAGGCCGAGAAGGCCGGGGCCACCGTCGAGATGGCGGCCCAGGACATGTTCTGGGGCGACCGCTTCGGCGTGGTCCGCGATCCCTTCGGCCACTCCTGGTCCTTCGCGACGCACGTCCGCGAGGTCTCCCCGGCCGAGATGCAGAAGGCGATGAACGCGGCCTGCTCCGGGCAGGAGACGTCCTGCAGCGAGCACTCCCCGAAGTCCGGGAAGTCGGGTGGCAGCAAGAAGCGCTAGTCCCGCACCCCGGTCGTCGGTCCCGCCCCGCCGCGCGCCCTGCGCGGCGGGACGGGAAGCCGTCGTGGAGGGAGGTGGGGCCATGGCGGGTCGGGCATCCTCGAGGCTGCTCGCGCCGGCGCTGCTACTGGCGGCCGGCCTGGCCGCCTGCGTCGAGCTCGACGGGCAGCGGATCTCGCTCCACTACGACGCGAAGGCGGACGTCCTCCGGCTCCTGCTCTTCTACGACGGCATCCACGACTCGAAGGAGGAGCCCGGGAAGTGCCGCGAGGACCTGGGGAAGTTCGTCGCCGGCGGCGACCTCATGCTCCTCGACTGGTTCTTCCACGTGGACATGGCGGAGATCCGGGCCAACTCCCGGAAGGAGGAGAACCCGCCGGCCCTCCGCGCGCTCATGGCCTGCATCGCGGAGTCCGTGAAGGTCCGGGCGCTCGGGCACTACCGGGACCCGGACGGGAGGATCGGGGCGGCGCAGTGGGTGGAGGTCATCCGCGCGAGCGAGCTGGTGAAGAGGGCCAACGCCGCCATCAGCGAGGCGGTCCTCTCCGCGAAGGCGCACGACGCCGCCTGGGAGCGCACGATCGAGCGGATGCGCCCGGGGGCCCGGGAGGGCCGGGCCTGGATCGCGCTCGACGGGCACTCCGTCTCCTTCACCTTCCCCGCCCACCTGCCGGAGTGGACGAGGAACAAGGCGGGGGCGGTCCGGGACGCGGCGCGGCAGGCCCGGGAGGGGCCGGGGGACCCCGACGCCGACATGGCCGACATGGGGCTCCAGGTCCTCTCCTGGTCCCCGGTCTCCCTCGTCGAGACCCACGAGTCCGTCTCCGTGCGGCTCGGGGACCCCGCGCGGCCGAGCACCTTCCGCGTCCGGATGCGCAGGGGCGCGAAGGCGGGCCTCGACGCCGAGGTGGTCCGGCTCGTCCCGGCCTCCCTCGACGCCCTCCTGCCGCAGGGTCCACCGGCGCCCGGGGCCGCCGCCGAGGACGCCGCCCTCCGGGCGATCCTCGACTGGGGACCCCCGGAGGAGCGGGCCCGCGTCCTCATCCTCCGCGCGGCGGCGGCGACGGGGGAGCCGAGGGTGGCCGCGCTCGCCGCGCTGGCCGCCTGGGGCCGGGAGTGGGACCTCGCGGTGGGCGTGCCCAAGGCGCCGGGACCCGCGGAGGACCCCGCCGCCGCCCTCGACGCGTGGAAGGCGTGGTACCGGGATCTGCTGGGGACGAAACCGGGGGAGTAGGGAGCGGAGATCCGCCGCACTCCGGCGGGAGGTATCCTCGGCGGCGGAAGGGAGGACGCCATGCGGATCGGATGGAGCCTCTGCCTCGGGGCGCTCCTCGGCGCGGCGCTCGCCCCCGGCGCCGCCCGGGCCGGCGACGGGGCCGCGAAGGAGCTGGCGGCGCTGCAGCGCGAGGTGGCCGAGAGCAAGGCGGGCTACAAGGAGACCTACGTCGCCTGGAAGCCGCGGTTCGAGGAGTTCGCGGCGAAGCACCCGGGGACCGAGGAGGCGCTGACGGCGAAGCTCTGGCTCCTCGGGAACACCTGGTGGCACCGCGAAGAGGGGACCATGGAGAAGCGGGCCGCCGAGCTGGCGGACGCGATCCTCCGCGACCACCCGAAGTCGAAGCAGCTCGCGAAGATCCCCGACCTCCACTACGACTTCGCCCCCGCGGACCGGGAGCGGATCTTCCGCCGCCTCCTCGAGACCTCCGAGCACCCCGAGGTCCGCGGCGCCGCGCTGCTCCGGCTGGCGCTGGGGACGCCGCAGCCCGCGCGGAAGGCGATGCTCGAGAAGCTCCGGGACGAGTACGGCGGGGTCCCCTACCGGTACACGGACTTCGCGGAGATGGCGCGGGCCCACCTCGAGCCGCACCCGCCCGCCGACCTCGCCGTCGGGAAGCCCGCCCCGGAGATCCTGGGCCGCGACGTGGACGGGAAGCCGATGAAGCTCTCGGACTTCCGGGGGAAGGTGGTGGTGCTCGACTTCTGGGGGGACTGGTGAGGCCCCTGCCGGGGCATGTACCCCCACGAGCGGTCGCTCGTGAAGCGCCTCGAGAAGCGGCCCTTCGCCCTGGTCGGGATGAACAGCGAGGAGTCCCCGGAGAAGCTCCGGGCCGCCCTGGAGCGGGAGAAGATCACGTGGCCCTCCTTCTTCGACGGGGGGGGCACCGACGGGCCCATCGCCACGCGCTGGGGCGTCCGCGGCTGGCCGACTATCTTCGTCATCGACCCCGAGGGGGTCATCCGCTACCGCGACGTGCGCGGGGAGGCCATGGACAAGGCCGTGGACGCGCTGCTGGCGGAGTGGAAGGAGAAGGGGACCAGGGCGAAGTAGGCGACCCGGTCTCCCTACGGGTTCCCCGGCCGCCCCTTGCTTTCACCGTTCCCCGGGAGCAGGATCTCCGACGCAGGGAGGCATGGCCGCGGAGCCAGGGAGAGAACCCATGCGCCACCACGTTCGTCGCGTCGCCCCCGTCGTCCCTTCGACCCTCGCGCTCCTCGTAATCGCCGCGGGCTGCGCCAGCGAGAGCCACCGCACCGTGGAGATCGAGCCCGTGGAGAGCCACGGCCGCCGGTGGGACGGCCCGCGGACCCCGCTCGCCATCGGGAACTTCGAGAACCGCTCGTCCTACATGCGCGGGATGCTCGACGGCGGGACCGACCGCCTCGGGGGCCAGGCGCGGACCATCCTCGAGACCCACCTCTCCCAGGCCGACCGGTTCACCGTCGTCGATCGGGCCAACATGGAGGAGATCGCGCGGGAAGCCGCGATCGCGGGCAGGGAGCAGAAGCTGATCGGGGCCGAGGTCGTGGTCACGGGGCAGGTCACGGAGTTCGGGCGGCGGGAGACCGGGGACCACCAGCTCTTCGGGATCGCCGGGCGGGGCAAGACGCAGACCGCCTACGCCAAGGTGTCGCTCAACGTCGTGGACGTCCGGACCTCGCAGGTCCTCCACTCCGTGCAGGGGGCCGGCGAGTACGCCCTCAGCGACCGCGAGGTGCTGGGGTTCGGCTCCTCCTCGGGCTACGACTCCACGCTCAACGGGAAGGTGCTCGACCTCGCGATCCAGTCGGCCGTGAACGCCCTCGTGAGGGGCTTCGAGCGGGGTGAGTGGGGAGCCGCCGGGGGCCGCTGAGGTCCGGCGTGCGCTCCGGGGCGGCGCGGCTCCTCCTCCTCGCGGCGGCGCTCGCCGCGTCCGGCTGCGCCTCGAGCGGGCCGAACGCCTTCGCCTGGCCCGCCTACGAGGACCGGCTCTGCCGCTGGTTCCGGGAGAGAGGCGACCCCGCCGTCGAGGCGGGGTGGCTCACGGAGACGATCCGGCTCACCGAGGCTGCCGGCAGGCCGGTCCCGCCCGGCGTGCGGGCCCACGCCGGGTACCTGTGGTCGCTGGCGCAGGACCCGGGGCAGGCGGCGGGGCTGTACCGCGCCGAGAGGGACGCCTTCCCCGAGAGTGCCGTCCTCATGGAGGGCTTCCTCGCGAGGATGGGGCCGTGAGAAACGCCGCGGCGCTCCTCGCGCCCCTCCTGCTCGCGCTCCCGGCCTGCGCCGCCGCGCCGAAGCCCTACGACTACGGTCCCTTCCTCGACCACATGCCCCTCTCGGTCCTCGTCCTCCCCCCGCTCAACGAGTCCCCCGAGGTGGGCGCGTCCTACTGCCTCCTGGCGGCCATGCCGCGGGCGCTCGCGGAGAGGGGCTACTACGTCTTCCCGCCGGCGGTCGTGGACGCGCTCCTCAAGGAGAACGGCCTCCCCGGCCCCGGCGAGATGCACCAGGTCCCCGTGCAGCGCCTGGCCGAGGTCACGGGCGCCGACGCGGTGCTCTACCTCACGATCCGGCAGTGGGGGACGCGCTACGTGGTGATCGACTCCAGCACGATCCTGTCGGTGGAGGGGCGCCTCGTGGACGCCCGGAGCGGGACGGAGATCTGGTCCGGGACGGCGGGCGTCGCCGACTCCTCCTCCTCCGGCCGGCACGACAACCTCGCGTCGCTCCTCGTCGCGGCCCTGGTGACCCAGGTCGTCCACACAGCCGCCGACCGCGCCCACGAACTGGCCCCCGCCGCGGCCGGCGGGCTCGTCGGGAGCCCGGGCCGTGGGTTCCTCCTAGGGCCCCGCCACGCCGGCTTCGAGGTCGATCAGGGGGCGCGGCGGGAGGAGCGCGCCCGCCTCGCCGCCGCCTCCGGCGCCGAGGCGCCCGCCCGCGCCGGGGAGGCCGTCCCGAGGCCCTGATCCCCGGGCGGGAGCGTCGTCCCGCTACCGGGGCCCGGCGGCGGTCTCCCGGTCCCGGGCCAGGGCGCGGGCCTTCGCCACGAGCGCGAGGAATTCGTGCCTGGCCCCGGAGGGGTCGGGTCCGAGCGCCCCGCCCGCGAGTTCGAGCACCGTGTCGTAGGACGCCCCGGCGCGGTGGGCCGAACCGCGGAGGACCATGCCGAAGCAGGCCACGGCGGAGGCGAAGCGGATCTCCGGATCGACATCGGCGAAGGAGCCGCCCCCGTCCACGAGGGGGTGCTCGGCCAGGAGGCTCGCGCCCCCTTCCGGCGCCTTCCAGCGGAGCCGGACCGTCAGGAGCTCCGGCCCCGCGGCCGCGGGGGCCTCGACGGTCTCCAGGTACCGGAGCCGCGGCGTCCCGGGCGCGGGCACGGGCTGCCCGGCGGGGACGACCTCGTAGAGCGCGGTCACCGTGTGGCCCGCGCCGATCTCCCCCGCGTCCTTCGCGTCGTCCTCGAACTCCTGGTCGTGCAGGAGGCGGTCCTCGTAGCCCAGGAGCCGGTAGCCCGCGACGCGCGCGGGGTTGAACTCCACCTGGACCTTCACGTCCCGGGCGATGGCGTGGAGCGTCCCGCCTGCCTGGTCCACGAGGACCTTGCGCCCCTCGGCCAGGGAGTCCACGTAGGCGTAGTTCCCGTTGCCGCGGTCCGCCAGGGCCTCGAGGCGGTCGTCCTTGTAGTTGCCGGTCCCGAACCCGAGGACCGTGAGGAAGACCCCGCCCCGCGCCTTCTCCTCGATCAGGGAGACGAGCTCGTCGTTGCTCGTCGTGCCCACGTTGAAGTCGCCGTCCGTGGCCAGGATCACGCGGTTCGTCCCGCCCTCGAGGAAGGACTCCTGCGCGACCCGGTAGGCGAGCCGGATCCCCGCGCCTCCGTTCGTGGAGCCGCCGGCCTCGAGCCGGTCCAGCGCGCCGAGGATCTCCGGCCTCCGGTCCCCGGGCGTCGGGGGCAGGGCGAGCCCCGAGGAGCCCGCGTAGACGACCACGGCGACGCGGTCGCGGGCCTCCAGGCGCTCGGCGAGGAGGCGGAGGCAGCGCTTGAGGAGGGGGAGCTTGTCCGCGGGCCCCATGGAGCCGGAGACGTCCACGAGGAACACCAGGTTCGCCGCGGGACGCTCCCCCTCGGCGAAGGAGCGGCTCCGGAGGCCGATCCGGACGAGCCGGTGCGCCGGCTTCCAGGGGCAGGCCGTGGCGGCCAGGTGCACCGCGAAGGGCTCCTCGCCCCGGGGCTCCGCGTAGTCGTAGGGGAAGTAATTGACGAGCTCCTCGATCCGGACCGCCCCGGGCGGAGGGAGCCTCCCTTCGGCCAGGTGGCGCCGGACGACCGCGTAGGAGGCGGTGTCCACGTCGATGGAGAACGTCGAGAGGGGATGGCGCGCGGCCCGCAGGAAGGGGTTCTCCACGATGGGGGCGTACTGCTCCGTGGAGGGGGTTTCCGAGGGGGCGCGGATCCCGGCCAGGGCGTCCTCCTCCTCCCCGTTGGACAGGGGCTTCCCGGGCCGCGGGGCGGCTCCCTCGAAGGGGACCGCCCCCGGGGCGGGACGGCCCGTGCCCCGCTCCGCGAAGCCGCTGCTGCAGCCGGCGAGGACGACGAGCACGGCGAGCGGGACGGCGCGTCGGTCGGATTCCCTCATGTCCCCTTGGACGCGCGCCGCCGGCGCGGATAACCCCCGCGCGGCTCTCCGGTGACCGCCTCGTGACCGGGGCGCGGGGCCCCGGGGGCGCCGGCGCCGCCGTCCGCGCGGCGGCGATTCCCCGCCGAACCCCGGCTCCCGAGGCACTACCGTCTCGTCGATGAGGAGGCTCGTGCCGCGCCGCCCCGGCCGGGGCGGGAGGGCGCGATGACGCCGCCCGCGGGGCGGGAACTGTTCGTCCTCGGGATCAACGCCTACGACCACGACGTGAGCGCGTGCCTCCTGCGCGACGGCGAGGTCGTCGTCGCGATCGCGAAGGAGCGCCTCACCCGGGTCAAGCACGACTCCGGCTTCTACCAGGAGGTCGTGGACTACTGCCTCGACGCGGCGGGGATCCCCCTCGAGCGGGTCGATCTCGTCGTGCGGAACTCCTACGTGCTGCCGGTCCCCGAGATCGAGCGCCGCCTGCTGCACGAGGTCCGCGACCTGTACATGACTCTGCCGGAGCGCATCCAGGCGCTGCGCCACCCGCTCTTCAACGCGCGTTCGGATCGGGTCGCGACGGTGTCGCACCACCTGGCGCACGCCTACAGCGCCTTCGCCGCCTCCCCCTTCCGCGAGGGGGCGGTGATGGTCGTGGACGGCGTCGGCTCCTACCGGTCCGACGTGACCGAGCCGGTGCCCGCGGACTGCGAGGCCCACCCCCTCGCGCGGGAGGCGGAGTCCTGGTACGCGTTCCGCGACGCGGAGGTCCGGCCGATCCGGAAGGTCTGGCTGGAGCCGGTCCGGGGGTTCCTGAACGACGAGTTCTACAACATGGCGGGGCTGGGCGCGCTCTACAGCCGCGTCTCCGCCTACGTCTTCGGGCACTGGGACAAGTGCGGCGAGGTGATGGGGCTCGCCCCCTACGGCCGGCCCGGGCGGGACCCCCTCCTCCGGCTCGAGGGGGACCGGCTCGAGGTCCCGGAGTGGACCGCGGGCATGGCCCATCCCTTCCTCGGGCTGACGGACGGGGAGTGGGAGGGGAGCCGCGCCCGCCCCGAGTGGGAGGACCTCGCGCGCCGCGTGCAGGAGGACGCGGAGGGGGTCCTGCTCGAGCGGGCGCGCCGGCTCCACGAGGCCACGGGCGCCGAGAACCTCTGCATCGCCGGCGGCGTGGGGCTCAACTGCGTGGCCAACGGGAGGATCGTCGCGGAGTCCCCCTTCAAGCGGGTCTTCATCCAGCCGGCGGCGGGGGACGACGGCATCGCGCTCGGGTGCGCCTACTACGGGCACCTCGCGCTCCGCGGGGGCCGGCGGGGACCCGCGCTGCGGAACGCGGGCCTCGGCCGCACCTACGCCGACGCGGAGGTCGCCCGCGCGGTGCGGACCGGGCTCGTGCGCCTGAGCGCATCCCGGCGCACGCGCGCCGACGCGCCCGCCCGCGCGGCGGGGCTCCTCGCCGCGGGGAAGGTCGTGGGCTGGGTCCAGGGCGGCTCGGAGTTCGGGCCCCGGGCGCTGGGGCGCCGCAGCATCCTCGCCGACCCGCGGGACCCGGGGATGAAGGACCACGTCAACGCCCGGGTCAAGCACCGCCAGTCCTTCCGCCCCTTCGCCCCCGCCGTGCCCGCGGAGCGGGCGCGGGAGTTCTTCGAGGGGGAGGAGGAGTCCCCCTTCATGCTCCTCGCGAGGAAGGTGCGGCCCGGGGCGCGGGACCGCATCCCGGCCGTGGTCCACGTGGACGGCACGGCGCGGGTCCAGACCGTGCGCCGGGAGGACGACCCGCTCTTCCACGCCCTCCTCACGGCCTTCGACGCGCTCACGGGGGTCCCCGTCGTCCTCAACACCTCCTTCAACCTCCGCGGGGAGCCCATCGTGGAGACCCCCGCCGACGCGGTGGAGTGCTTCCTCCGCTCCCGCCTCGACGCGCTGGTCGTCCATGACCAGGTCCTCGAGAAGCGCTTCACCCACGCGCTCCTGTTCCCCCTCGTGCGCGCGCTCGCGAGGGCCCGGGGGAGCCTCCGCTCCGAGGCCCTGCGGGAGCGGCTCGCGCGGGGCCTCACCGGGCGATGAACACGACCTCGCCGGCCACGATCGTGGCCCGGACCCTGGCCGCGAGGATCTCAGGCGCGGGACAGGAGAGGACGTCGCGGTCGAGCACGGTCAGGTCGGCCGCCTTGCCGGGGACGAGCGACCCCTTCCAGCCCTCCTCGAAGGCGGCGTGGCACGCGTCCAGCGTGAACCCCCGCAGGGCCTCCTCCCGGGTCATGCGCTCCCCCGGGGTCCATCCCCCCTCCGGCCTCCCCGACGCGTCCTGCCGCGTGACCGCCGCGTAGAGCCCGCGCAGCGGGTCGTGGCTCTCGACCGGGAAGTCGCTCCCGCAGGGGATCCGGCAGCCCGCGGCGAGGAACTTCCTCCAGGCGTAGGCGCCCGCGAGCCGCCCGGGGCCGAGACGGGCCTCCGCCCAGGGCATGTCGCTCGTGGCGTGGGTGGGCTGCATGGAGGGGATCACGCCGAGCGCCGCGAACCGCGGGATGTCGGCGGGGTCCACGACCTGCGCGTGCTCCACCCGGAAGCGCGGGTCCGCCCGGGGCACCTCCCGGAGCGCGGCCTCGTAGGCGTCGAGGACCACGCGGTTCCCCCGGTCGCCGATGGCGTGGGTGCAGAGCTGCCACCCCTCCCGCAGGCAGCGCGCCGCGAGCGCCTCCAGCGCGGCCGGCTCCGCCTGGAGGAGCCCGCGGTTCCCGGGCTCGTCCTCGTAGTCCCGCAGCAGCGCCGCGCCGCGGGAGCCGAGCGCCCCGTCCGCGTAGACCTTGACGGCGCGCACCGTGAGCCGCCGGCCCCCGTGGCCCACGACCGGCCCCGTGCGGAAGCCCGTGGCGGCGATCACGTCGGGGGAGCCCTCCAGCATCGCGTAGACGCGGAGCCGGAGGGAGCCCTCGTCCGCGAGCTCCCGGTAGATGTCCACGGTCGCGGCGTCCACGCCGGCGTCGTGCACGGACGTGAGGCCCGCCGCGAGGCAGGCCTCCATGGCCCGGACCAGGGCCTCCCGTCGCTCGGCGCGGGTCGGGGGAGGGAGGCGGGGGGCCAGCAGGTCCATCGCCGCGTCGATGAGCACGCCCGTCGGCTCCCCCGTGGCGGGGTCCCGGAGGATCCTCCCGCCCGGGGGGTCCGGCGTGGCGGTCCCGATCCCGGCCAGCGCCAGCGCCCGGGTGTTGGCCCAGCCGGCGTGGCCGTCGATCCGGACGAGCCACACCGGGTGCCCGGGCGCGGCGGCGTCCAGCGTCGCGCGTCCGGGGAAGGACTTCTCCTTCCAGTCGTTCTGGTCCCAGCCGCGCCCCCGGATCCAGTCCCCGGCCGGCGCGCCGGCGGCCCCGGCTCGCACGCGGGCCGCGACCTCCTCCGCCGAGGCGGTCCCGACGAGGTCGAGCCTCCGGAGCCCCGCGCCGAGCGACTCCAGGTGGCCGTGGGCATCGACGAGGCCCGGGACCACCGTGAGGCCCGTCGCGTCGAAGACCCGCGTCCCCGGGCCGACGAACCGCCGGACCTCCTCCGCCGTGCCGACGGCCACGAGGACCCCACCGCGGGCGGCCAGGCCCCCGGCCACCGGGTGCGCGGGGTCGAGCGTGTGCACCGTCCCCCCGAGGAGGACGAAGTCCGCGGGAGGCTCCACCGTCGCCGCGGGCCCGCGGCACCCCGCGAGGAGGAGCAGGGCCACTCCGCCGAAGACGGTGCGGCTGACCACCTCCCGGCCCCCGCGCCTCGCCCCCCCGGGGATCTCGAGGGTGGACTCCCCGAGGCTCCGGGTCGCCCGGACCTGCGGCGGGACCTCGCGGACGGCCTTCTCCCCCGCTCGCTGCCGGTACCACGCCGCGTAACGCCCCACGCTCAGGTCGAACACCGAGCCGCAGGAGGCGCAGGAGGCGAGCCCGCGCGCGAGGTCCGGCTGGAGCTTCTCGAAGGCGGCGCCGCAATGCAGGCAGGGCGGAGGGGTCGCCGCGGGCGCGGGCACGGAACGCCCGAGGACGGGACCGGCGGGGGCGGCGAGGTCGATCTCCCTCCGGCAGAAGGGGCAGGTGGCCCGGGCCTGCTCCACCCGGACGAGGTCCGCGGGGACCGCGCCCCCGCAGCCCGGGCACTTCACCCCTGCGGGACGCGCCCTCCCCGCGGCTCCCGGTTCCATCACGGTGCCGGGTACCTCCGTTCAGCCCCCCTCGCGGGTGGGCCCGGGCGGTGAAAAAAGTCGCCCGGCACGGGACTCAACCCGCCGCCGGCCCGACCCACCGGTACAGGAAGGGGAGGCTCACGTCCATGCGGTAGTCCACGTCGGTGTGGTCGTCGTCGAACTCCTGGTACTCGTGGGGGATTCCCATGGCCTCCAGGCGCCGGTGGATCATGCGGTTGCCCCAGAGCAGGTGGTACTGGTCCTTCGTCCCGCAGTCGATGTAGATCCCCCGGAGCGACCGGAGGGCCTCGGCGGATCGCTCCACCACCCGGACCGGGTCGTGCGCGAGCCACCTCTCCCAGCGGTCCCGGAGGATCTCCCCGGTCCGCGTGTCGAAGGGCAGGTGGAACCCGCGCGGGGCCGCCGGGTCGGGGTCGTAGTGCGCCGCCATGCCCACGGTCATGAGGGCCGCCGACTCGTCGGTCGAGAGCTTCTCCTTCTTCCAGACGTCCTCGAGGAACCGGTCGAGCGATCCCCCGTGCTTCGCGAGTTCCCGGATCGCCTGCGGGAACCCGGTCAGGTAGGCGTACTCGAAGTACGCGTCGCCCGAGTGGGCGGCGAAGGCGCCCCAGGCGTCCGCGCGGGTCATTCCGTGGAGGAGGGCCCCGTAC
This sequence comes from uncultured Planctomycetota bacterium, assembly GCA_964555565.1. Taxonomy (GTDB): domain Bacteria; phylum Planctomycetota; class JAJSAM01; order JAJSAM01; family JAKLKS01; genus CAZKTF01. The sequence goes on from CAZKTF010000010.1 coordinate 13,768, forward strand.
CCGCCCGAGGACTTGCCGAACAGCGCGCGGTGCTCGCGGCCGGGGAGCACGCGGAACTCCCGCTCGACGAGGGGGACCACCTCGTCGATGAGGTAGTCCATGTACCGCCCGGTGGCGTGCGAGTTGATGTACTGGTTCCCGCCGTAGCAGGTGAAGCAATCGGGGAGCGCGGCGACCACCGGGCCCATCCGTCCCTCGGCCAGCAGCCGGTCCAGCCGCTCCGGGAGGCTCTGCCCGAAGGGCCGCCAGTTCGTGTGCGAGGCGCCGGAGCCCGTGTACCCCACGATGTCCATGAACAGCGGGTAGCGCCCGGCCGCGTCGTACCCCGGGGGCGTGTAGACGAGGACCGGCCGCCGGGCGGGATCCCCGGCCCTGTTCCCTGCGAGGACCCGGGAATCGAGTTCCAGGCGATGGACCTTCCCGGCCGGGGGCGGCGCCGTCTTGCGCATGGCCCGGCGAGTGTACGGTGCCGGGCACGATTCTTCGGGATGTGGAGTCGCCGCACGGGAACGGGCTGAGAACGATGCCTGAATAGGGCGGGCTAGAGCCGACCCGCCCACACGGGCCTGAAGTAATGGAGCAGGGGCGGGTGGCGGGTCCCTCCCCGGACGCGGAGGGCCTGGTACCACGTGTAGACGCCCGTCCCTGCGGGGATGCCCGGGGGCAGTCGCATGGAGTACTCCGCGATCTTGCCCGGGGGGAGGACCTGGAGCCGATCGGCGGTGATGTCCGGCGTGCCGAGGGTGGTAGGTCCGCCAAAGCCCACGCCGAGGACGGCGTGGGATCGCCCGTCGCTCGTCTTCGCCGTGTACAGGCTCCCCTCGGCGATCCGGAACGCCGTCGGGTCTATTGTGAAGGGCTCCTTCCCGACGTTCTCGATCCCCACGTGCAGCACCGCGTCGCGGACGGAAGCGCGCACGCGGACCGCAGCGGGCATCCCGCCCCCGGGGGCGCTCTCAGGCAGGACGGGCGTCAGCGGAGCCTGCTCGACACCGGGCCCCGCGCGGAGGTGCTCGGGGCTCGGCGCCCCGCGGGCCTCGCGCATCGCCCGCCCGGCGGTGAGCGCGTCGGGGAGGAGCCCGAGGCACTCGGCCCGCCAGGGAACCCGTTCGGCCACGCCGCTGAATGCGGGCGGGTCGGAGCAGTCCCCCGTGCGACCGACCCACTTGCAGCAGGCGACCCCGAGCGCTCCGAGCAGCACCTCCCTCTCGACACCGGCGGCCCCGGCCGCGCTGTCGAGCAGGAAATCCAGCACCTCCCACCGGGCCTGCCGGGAGAGGGAGTCCCCCTCCCAGGGGTGGCCGCCACCCGCGAGGCGGGCCAGGCCCTCGATGTGTTCCCGGTCCGGGTGCGCCATCGCCTGCCGAAGCCGGGCCCGCAGGACCGCATCGCGGCCGACGTGGAGGTCGAATTGCTCCAGGAGCGCGGGATCGAACTGATCCGAGAACTGCGCGCGCAGTCGGAGCAGGGCCGCATCGTCCCCCGCCAGGTGGAACGCGGCTCCGAAGAGCCGGAGTTCCACGGCAGCGTCGCTCGAGGACGTGAGCCCCCGCCCGAACACCGTCCGCAGCTGCTTCCCGAGGAGAGCCAGGGCCTCGGCGGAGCCCCAGCGGCCGAGCGCCAGGAGGAGGAGGTTCCGCTCCGTCCCGGCCGGAGGCGGATAACCGTCCTGGCCTGACGCGGCCGCGAGCAGGCTCTTCCCCAGGGTCGGGTCCGCGGCAGCCGCCTCGCCCAGAGGGATGCCCAGCCCCGCATCCACTCCCCCGAAGGCGGGCCAGTCCCCATCCATCGCGAGGTAGCGAGCCACCGCCGGGGAGTGGGAGCGGATCGCCCGGAGGAGGGCGGGCGGGTCCGGCCGGAGCCGCGGACGGAACGGGGTCTTGCCCTCCAGGAGGAGATCCCGCACCTCCCGTGCTGCGGCCTTCGCGACCTCGAACTCCTGCGGCGGGCAACCGCCGCCTCCGAGCAGAACCGTCCGACGAACGATGGCGAGGCAACCGTGGAACTCGTGCAACCTGAAGAATGCGAGTTCGCCGATCGCGGGCGGGGCCCCTCCAACCAGGAACCGTGCCAACTCCGCCGCGCCGAACTCCGTCCACGGGAACGGGCTCGCGATGGCCTCCGCGAGGGCGCCCTGGAGGACCGCCGCCCCCTCCGGCGTCGCGGCGGACGCGAGAGCCTCGTTCGCCAGGCGGGTCGGGCTCGAGTCGCGATCCAGGCTCTCGTAGTCCCGGTGCGCCGACTCGAGGAGCCGGTTCACCAGGATCCGCGCCTGTTCCTCCGCGGTCCCGCCGTCGGCGGCCTGGGTCGGCGCGCTCCCCAGGAGAAGGATCGTTACGGCGACGAGCCCGGGCGGGACCGATCTTCCCACGGGTCCCATCGTATCCCGCGTCGTCGCGGAGGTGTGGATCACCCGAACTACGGTGGCGGGCCCCTTCTTCCAGCCCGCTTCGCGGGTGGGCCCGGGCCCCGTGGAAGGGTGCCTGGCGCGGTACTCTCACGACCGATGGCCGACGAGATCTTCGGACGCCTGCTCGCCTGGATCGAGACCTGGGGGGTGTGGCTCTCCTGGCTGGCGTGGGCGACGGTGTTCCTCGGCGCCCTGGCGATGCTTCGGGCGACGCGCGACCTCCGCAGCCAGCGGGTCCGGATCGCGGCCCTGGTCGTCGCGGCCCTGGCCGTCGTCGCGCACCTCGCCGACTACGTGATCACGCTCCGGCGCAGCCCGGACCTCGCCCTGGAGTTGAATCCCCTCTGGCGCAACGTCCTTCAGCGCCACGGGCTGGAGGTCGCCCGGTGGTACGGGCTTACAGGGAAGCTGCTCGTCTGCGTCCTCGCCGGCCAGATGACGGCCTTCCACCTCGCCAACCGCGAACGCCTGTACCCCCACGCCGCCCGCTCGGTGCCCCACTTCCTGTGGCACATGGGGGAGCGCTCCCGCACCTGGCGCGAGCGCGGCCTCGCCCTCTTCACCACCTTCGCCTTCTTCTTCGCCGGACTGACGTTCTTCTACTTCTACGTCGCCTACCAGAACTCGATCACCGATCCCGCGGCGCTCGACCGCCTGCCCTCCATCCCGCTGGCGGTGTCCGCCTACGTCCTCGTGCTGTGCGTGGCCTTCATCGCGCTGACCTACCGCGCCTTCCGGGCCTCGGCCGCCGCCGGGGACCCTGGAGGTGGTACGAGCGCGGGTGGTTGAGTACCGCGGCGGCGCTCGCGCGGGGCCCGGTCGCTAGACTCAGGGGGACCCCCCCGGCGCAGGGGCCACCACAGGCCTCCTCCGGCCGACTACCGTACCAGGCACCCTTCTCAAGCGCCGCGAGCAGCATGACCCCGCGCCCTGAAGGAGGATGCCCGGCGGTACTTCGGGAGGCGCGGGAGAGGCGGGGCGCCCCGCGGGGGGGATCGCCGCCCCCGGCGCTAGGATCCCGCCGTGGCCCGGATCCTGCTCGCGACCTTCGGCTCCTACGGGGACCTGAACCCCTACCTCGCCCTCGGCCTCGCGCTGCGCGCCCGGGGGCACGAGGCGATCCTCGCCACGGTCACCTCCTACCGCCGCGACATCGAGGGCGCGGGGCTCAGGTTCGCCGCCGTGCGCCCCGAGGTGGACTCCGCCGACGAGGGCCTCATCCGGCGCATCCTGGACGCGAGGACGGGACCCCAGACCGTCATCCGCGAGGTCGTGATGCCCTCGGTCCGGGACTCCTACGCCGACCTCGAGCGCGCCGCGGACGGCGCGGACCTCCTCGTCTCCCACGTCCTCACGTACGCGGTCCCCGTTCTGGCCGAGAAGCGGCGGCTCCCCTGGGTCTCGACGGTGCTCTCGCCCATGGTGTTCTTCTCCGCCCACGACCCGCCGGTACCGCCGCCGGCCCCCGTCCTCGGGCGGCTCCGGGTCCTCGGGCCCGGGTTCAACCGGCTCCTCTTCCGGCTCTACCGGCGGGTGACGCGGGACTGGTCGGCCCCGGTGCGCGACCTCCGCCGCGACCTCGGCCTCCCGCCGGGGGGGGACCCCATCTACGAGGGCCAGCACTCCCCCCACGGGGTCCTCGGGCTCTTCTCGCCGGAGTTCGGGGCGCCGCAGCCGGACTGGCCCCCGCGCACGCGGGTCTGCGGGTTCCTCTTCCGCGACAGCGACTTCGAGGGGCGCGGGATGGACCCGGCGCTCGCGCGGTTCCTCGCGGAGGGGCCGCCGCCGGTGGTGTTCACGCTCGGCTCCTCGGCGGTGATTGCGGCGGACGGCTTCTACGGCGAGGCGGCGCGGGCGGCGCGGGACCTCGGGGTGCGGGCGGTGCTCGTGGCGGGCGCGGGGGCGAGGGCCCTCGGGGACCTCCCGGAGGGGGTCGTCGCGGTCCCCTCGGCGCCCTACCACGCGCTGTTCCCGGCGGCCTCCGCCGTCGTCCACTCGGGGGGGATTGGGACGACGGCCCAGGTCCTCCGCGCCGGGCGGCCCCAGGTCGTGGTCCCCTTCGCCCACGACCAGTTCGACAACGCAGACCGCGTCCGCCGCCGCGGCCTCGGCAGGATCCTCGGCCGCCGCAGGGCCACCGCGCGCAACCTCGCGAAGGTCCTCCGGGGCCTCCTGGCCGACCCGTCCGTCCGCGCCCGCGCCGCCGAGGTCGGCAAGCGCGTCTCCGCCGAGGAGGGCCCCGCCGCGGCGTGTGCGGCGATCGAGGGGGTGCTGGGGGGCTGACGCGGGAGGGGGGAGAGGTCGCCCGGTCCAGTTCTGACACCCCGACCTGGCTATCGAGGCAGGTCTTTCATTCCATCCGGAGCTGCCGAGGTGCCCGCATCGTCGGACCTCGAGGGCGAGCCACCGCGGACGCGCGCGAACCGGCACCCCAGGCGGTCGCAGAACGCGGCCATCGCATCAGCCGAGACACGGCCGTCCACGAACCAGAGTTCGCCGCTGTCCTCCCGTCGGGGTATCCTCCTTGGAGCCGGGAGGGCTGGCTGGCGCGGGACAACCGCACCACCCGCGATATGCGGCTCAAGCCAGCCCTCCGGCACTCCCTCCTCTACAAGGTTGTCGTGTGTAGCCCCGTCCTTCACTCCTCGGAGGTGGTGGGCCAGGACTTCGTGCATGGCGGCACCCTCGGCAAGGGCCAGCGGCTTGAACTCGGGACGCACGTCGTTGCGTGTGAACCACCAGGCGAGGCTGCACTGGTGGAAACTGCGGATCGACGAGACGGACCAGCTGTTCATGGGTTTTCTCCTTGGCGTGTCGAAGACCTGTCCCCGGTGATGACGAGGTCCCCGCGGGGGCGTAGAGGGGACTGAAACGAGGTGCCTGGTGACCGATGTACGTGAGCGACTGCGGAGCGCGCTCGAGCGCGTTCTCGGCGAACCGGTGAAGGCTCTGCCGAGGCAGGTGTGGCTGAACAGCCTTCGGCCGGGCGGCCTACCGACGAGACTCCCAAGACCGTTCGACCCCTATGGGGCGGTGGCTCAGCGTGCTGAGTTCATGACCTGCGTAGCGAGCGGCATGGGCTACACGTCGTCGCGGGGAGGCGATGCCGGGTTCCACATCGTCAGGCTTGACGAGAAGGACGCTCCCAACTACATCAACACCGACTCCTACACCCTGATCGAGGAACCGGCAGGCCACGCGAGATGGCCGGAGGTCTTGAAGGTGGCTGGCGTCGATGCGGGGCCGGATGTGGATGCCGTGCTACGGGATTGGGTCTTCGCATTCGGGCCCGGTCGGCGGATCGACCATCACTCCCCGGTCGTTCCTCCAGACATCGCAGGGGCCGAACCGAAGTAGGAAGGCACGGGACCAGAAGACGGTCCCCCGCCATTCCCGACTTCGTTACGCCGCCTGCTCTGCGGCCAGCAGGGCCTCCAGGAACTTCGACATGTCCTGCTTCGTGAAGACCCGCGGGTCCTTCCCGACCATCCGGACCGCCATGTCCCGGATGCTCTCCGGCCCGAGCTTGCGCTGCCGGGCCAGCTTTGCGAGGAATGCGCGCTGCTTGGGCGACGGGGCGTCCTGCGGCCTACCGTAGGACCTGCGGCCGTTCCCGTTGTCCTGAGCCGGGTGCCCGTTGCCGTCGGCCCCATTCGAGGGGACGGGCTGTGGCGCGGGGGCCTTTGCGGCGCCTCCGAGCTGCTCGTCCACGGCCTTGCGGGCGAGATGGAAGAGGTCCCGCGCTTTCTGGAGCAGCTCCTCGGGCGACGCGACCTCGATGTTGGACTGCTCGAGAAAGACCCCGCAGGTCTTGTTCTCGTACTGGCTGCTCGTCGAGACCTTCTCGTCGAGCTTGACGGTGATGGTGAACATAGTGATCCTCCTTTGTGGCACTGGCCTCCGGCTGGAGGCCCTCAGGGAAAGGAAGCAGGTATGGGCGATCGGCTGGTGTGCAACTGGACCCGCCGAGACTCGGTCGGCGCGAGACTGGGTACCCTGTGCTCCGGAGCCAAGTCGGTTCAGATCGCGTCGGCCTTCGTGCTCACCTCAGGGGCGGAGCGCCTCATCGGTATCCTTCGTCGGCATGGAGTACCGCCGCAGGCCGTCACGGTGATCGCCGGCACTTCTTTCGGCATCACCCAGCCCCGGGCGCTTCGGGTCCTGTTTCGGGCCGGTGTCCGCGTTTGGCTCTACCGTGGCACCGGAACATTCCACCCGAAGGTCTACTGGTTCGAGCGGGGTCGCCGCAGCGCCCCGTTCGTCGGAGACTTGCTCGTCGGCAGCGCGAACCTGAGCGGCCGGGGACTGACTTGGAACTCGGAAGCCATGCTCCAGAGCCGGGTGACGGGAGGTTCGTCGCTGGCCAAGCAGGTCCGGCGCTTCTTCCGGACGACACTTGCATCGGCAGAGAGGGTCACACCTGAAGTCGTCCGCCTGTACCAGTCGCACCGGAGGGTCCGACCGTACAGGGAGACGGGGAGGGTAGCGAGGACTGGACGGAGACCAGGCCGCCGCGGGCGAGGCCAACCCGCGCGCCGTCGGCGCCGTCCCCCTCTCCTCGGACGGTACAGGAAGTGGCGGGTCATCCTGTCGAGACCGAGGTCGCTCGAGTTCCGGGACAAGGAGGTGGTGTTCACAGGGCGCTTCGACGGGTTGACGCAGGCGGAGGCGATGACGCTTACGGCTCGACGGGGCGGTCAGTGCAAGGGCCATGTGACCGGGGACACCAAGGTCCTCGTTGTCGGGAGCAGGGGGAACGCCCAGTACCTGCACAAGATCTACGGGAGGAAGATCGAAAGGGCACTCGATCGGAGGGGGCGGGGGGACCGGTGGCCTATCGCGATCGAGGAGGGGGTGTGGAGGGATCTGCTGGGGATCGACTGATCCGCGCCGCAGATGTCGTTGGCGACCGCCCTCCCGCCGCCGCCTTCGTCACCGCCCTCGCCAGCTCCTGGATGCTCCTCCGCGCCATCTGGACCACGTTGGGCCCCTTGTAGAGGATGGAGACCTTGTGGGCGAGCTGCGTGGAGCCCCAGATGACCACGACGTCGGCCCAGCCGAGGTCGGAGTCAGCTTGGCCCCGGTTTCTGGAGACGGTCCCGTCTACGAGCTTGAGATCGAGGGCCCTCCCCACGAGCTGCTGGAGGGCCGTCCGGGCGTTCGGGGAGCCTCCCACGACGCAGAGCCGCTTCCAGCTGCGGGCCCGGTAGGCCCGGAGCATCTCCTCCACGGCCCGCTGGTTGGCCGACCCGCCGCAGAACTCGCAGTGGCGGGGTTCCGAGGCGGGGACCACGGTCCTCCCGTCATGCACGGCCGCGGCCTCCTGCCTGCAGTCGCCCCGGGAGCAGACGAGGACGAACCTCTCCTCGATGACCTTCTGCACGGCCTCGGTCTTCGAGACGTTGATGTTGGGCTTCCTCGGGTTGGAGAGCCCGGCCTCTTGGAGGGCCACTTCCGCGAGGGCCATGTCGCCCCCGAAGCCGAGGTCCCGGAGCAGAGCGACCTTCGAGCGGATGTCAGGTGGCATCTGGTCAGGTCTCCCAGCCCAGGCGCCGGGAGCGGTTGGCCAGTTCTGTACCCATGGCCTTTCGAGTCTGTACTCCCTTGGCGAGCAAACCAAGGCTTCCAGCGATGCAGCGATAGGCCCACCGGCTGACACGCCTGTGCTCCTGCCACGTCACTGGACTCTTGTCTCGTCCGTGGACCAGCGCGCACCGGCGCTCGTAGAGGTCCTTCACGCCGAGCCTCACGGGGTCCAGCAGGCTCGCGTCGTCCGGAGGGGTGGCCACTCCGCTGAGCCAGATGAGGAGGGGAACGAACTTGGACAGCCGGTCCGAGAGCTTCTCTTCCTCGCTCGACGTGACCAGTGCTTCTAGGGCGATCCAGGTCTTGATGAACGAGGAAGTCAGATCGTGATCAAGGGACGCGTCGCCGAGCCAGCGCATCGCGTTCTCAACGGACCGCTCAACGTCCGACGGCTGCTCGGAGGCAAGGATGTCCCAGTAACGGCTCAGGTGCCACTCGGACTCCATGTGGGCGAGGTTCCTCTCGTACAGGGTGTAGGGTCGCTCTCCTTCGAAGGTCCTGCCGAAGGATGCTCCCTTCCCAGCTTGGGGCCTGTTCAGCCGGGCGGCAGCCGCCGGCATCGGAGCTCCAGCCTGGTAGATGAAGAACCTCCTCCCCCATTCCCCCGCGTCGGCATGGATCATCACGGCATAGCGAAGACCTGAGAGCGCTCCTTCACAGAGTCTCGAGGCCTCGCGCTCCGCCCCCTCCCGGTCTCCGACGACATCGAGCGTGATGCAGAGCTTCCCAGCGAAGTGCAGGTTGATGTCCTCCTGCAGCATCGCGTGCCACTTCGGGTCCCCCTGTTCAGCGTCAAGGCACTCCCGGGCGTCGGAGTCGGAGAATAGGTGCAGCCGCCATGACCCTCGTTCGAAGGCCGCAAAGCCGGACAGCTCGATGCCTTCCACGCGGAACGTCACGGACCTTTGTCGGAGTTCCGAGGCGACTGCGCGCAGGAACTCGGGGATGGGATCGTCGTTCTCCGACTGGGCTCGCCGAGCGATGCTCTTCGACAGGTGCTCATGGAGCGTCTGCGCCAGGAAGGACCGCGAGAGTCCGCGGCAGTCGAACATCCTCGCAGTCTCCTCAATGATCTCCTGACGCAACTCGAGCCCGGACTCCTTGAAGAAGAAGTCCACGTAGTTGCTCTGGATGGACGGGACCTTGAAGTAAAGCGCCTGGATGTCCTCACGAGTCTGGGGAACTTGGAAGTGCTCCCCTCCAAGGAGTGCGTTCCATCGGGCGGCGAGTATTCGACGCGACTTGCCCCAGGGCTTGTCATTGAGAAGGACGTCCAGGTCGTTCATGGGTGCACACCTTCAGATCCGTGGTCATCATGGTAGCACCCCGGACAGACTGCAACGGGTGCTCATGGGGCCATTCGAGATCTCTACATCTCACCCAGCAGTTCCCCCGCCGTCGCCGCCAGTGCGACTCGACAAGGTACCGCTGAACCGGCGATCGCCGAATGGGAAGAGGTCCTCCGCGTCAGTTGCTCACGAGCCCGTGAGGGGGGGCCTGTCGCATGGCCGGGAGGGGGCTCTCCGAAAAAGATGAGTGACTCGAAGAGTGACTCGGTCGGTCGTGATGTCGGGGCCGTGGAACGGGGGCTCCCGTGCAAGTCCCTCGGGGGAGGCCGGTTGGATTGGTCGGGGCGACTGGATTTGAACCAGCGACCTCTTGCACCCCAAGCAAGCGCGCTAGCCAGGCTGCGCCACGCCCCGACCGGGCGGTGGACTCAGGGGTCGGGGCGGAAGGATAGCACCGGGCGCGGCGGGCCGGGGAAGGATCCCCGGAGTCGGGCGGGGGCCGGGCGCGGGGCCTCTACCAGGGGAGTCCGATCGCGTCGCAGAGGAAGGACATGAGGGGGTCCGACGCCTTCCAGAGGTCGATGACCTTGCCGGCGAGGCCGGGGCGGGAGGCCTCGGCGGGGGCGAGGCGCGCGAAGGCGGTGAAGTCCTTCCTCTTGAGATCGACCGCGTGGGGGTGGTCGGCGGGCCAGGGGGCGGGGACGCGCTTGAGGCTCTCGCCTTCGAGACCCCCCCAGCCGCGGAGGAAGGCTGGGTCGCCGACGGCGCGGCGCCAGCGCTTCGGGTCCGCATCGATGGCCTTGCGGATCCTGGCCAGCGGCTCCGGCTCCGGCGCGTGCATCCCGGTGGCGACGAGGACCCCTTCCGGGGAGACGCGGAGGAAGAAGCCGGGGACCTCCATCTTCTTCCCGCTCTTGTGCCAGAAGTGGGCGCCGAGGTGGTCGTGGTAGGGGCGCTTGTCCTTCCCGAACCGGGTGTCGCGGTGGAGGCGGGTGAGGGACCCGCCGGCCTTCGCGTCGCTCCCGGTGACGCGGGGGAAGGGCTTCGCGAGGCCGGCGAGGATCCCGCGCACGAGCGCCCGGGCGGGCTCGACCAGCTCCTCCTCGCAGCGCGCGCGGTTCGCGTCGAACCAGCGCCGGTCGTTGTGGGCGGCGAGGTCGCGCAGGAAGGCGACGGAGGCGGCGGGCAGGCGGTCGGCGGTGTCCACGGTGTGTTCCCTCCCGCGGTAGGCCGTGCCTACCAGACCAGGCGCTTCCCCTTGCGGCCGAGGCGGACCTCCCCGGAGCGGACGTCGGTCCCGAGGGTGAGCGTGAACGCCGCCGCGGCGGGTCCGGCCGGGATCGCCCCGAGGGAGGCCTTCTTCCCCTTCACCGCGACGGTCCCCAGGGCGTAGTCGGCGACCGCGGTGAGGGCCTGGTCCGCCTTCGAGGTCCAGGTCCAGCGGTCCCCATTCCGCACCGCCGCGGAGCCGGGGATCGGGCCCGAGAACCCGAACAGGGCGAGGGAGAGGTCCGGGGCCGTCTCGGGGGCCGGGCCGAGCGTCGGCACCGAGAACAGGAGTTTGAAGGAGTCCTTACCGTCGCCCTTCGACGCGACGGAAGCCGTCTGCAGCCACCACCCCGGGTTCTGGAGGGTGCCGACGCCGGCCGCGGAGTCGAACAGGGTCTGGAGATCGGACCCGTCCTGGGACTGGACGGTCAGGGCGTTGCAGGCGCCGGCGAGCGCGCCCGCGAGGGAGAAGTCGAGCCCGTCCTGGATGCCGGTGATGTACTCGGCCAGGACGCTGAACCCCCCGTTCAGCCGGATCGTCACCGGGTAGCGCGAAGACCCCGTCCTGGGGTTGCGCACCGTGGCGGTCCCGCCGCCGATCCCCTCGGCGGCGTAGGTCCGCACGCCTTTCGACTCCGAGACGAAGGGGAGGGTGAACTCGGACCCCTCGACCAGGAAGCGGAAGGAGCCGTCCAGGGCGGCGGAGGCCCCCCCGTTCGCCTCACCGGCGATCTCCACGGAGGCGACCGTCAGCAGGTCGAGGTCCACGTGGATCTCGACCCTCGACGGGACGAACCAGGAGCCGGCGACCCCCGCGGCCCGCGCGGGGGCGACGAGCGCGAGTGCGCCGGCAACGGCGACGAGGAGGAACCGGGGGGTGTTCATGAGGCTCCTGGAGGAGCGCCGCCCGCCGGGGCGGCGCGCGGGGGATGCTAACCGTCCCGCCGGCGACCGGGCAAGGGACTCGATCCGCGCAAGCCCGGGGTGGAGGGTCGGGATTCCCGCCGGGGCCCTCCTCGCCGGGATTGATAATCGGTTCGCCTCAGGGGCCGGCCCCCGCGCCGGGAGGGAGGGAACCGCCATGCGTCGATGGACACTCTTCACGGTCTTCGCGCTGCTCCTGGGGATGGCCTTCTTCGCCGGGGCGGCCCCCGCGCTGGCCCAGGCGGCGGGCGACGCGCCCGTCGCGGCGGGCCGGGAGGGCCTCGGGCGCCTGGTCGCCGCGCTCGTCGTGGCCGTGGTGACGCTGGTCCTCTCGCTCTTCCTCGCGATGTGGGCGATCCGGGTCGCGGTCGGGATGTTCGGGCGCTGGACCCGGGGCCTCGACCAGCACGAGGAGATCAAGAAGGGCAACCTGGCGGTGGGCATCCTCATGGCCTCCGTCGTCTTCGCCATCGCCAACGTGGTGGGCGCCGGCGTGGGCGCCCTCACCGAGGCCATCAAGCCCTTCGACCTCTCGATCACCTACGCGGTGGGCGTGACCGTGGGGGTCGTGAACCTCGTGGTGAGCCTGGTGGTGGCGACCTTCGCCGTCTCCATGGCCTTCAAGCTCCTCGACAAGACCACGAAGGACCTCGACGAGATCGCCGAGGTGAAGAAGGGGAACATGGCCGTGGCCGTGTTCATGGCCGGCGTGATGATCTCGGTCTCCTTCATCGTCCAGGCGGGCGTGGCGGGGATCGCGAAGATCCTCCAGGCGGAGCGGATCGTCAGCCTGTGGAAGGGGTAAGCGCTACTTCCCCTCGCCGCGCGTCCTCTCGTCGTCCAGCGTCTTGTGGTGCTCCCTCCAGCGCTTGTCGAGCTGCTGGAGGAACCCCTCGCGGTCGTCGGGGTCGTCGCCGACCTCCATGCACTGGAGGAACACCTCGAGGCCCGAGTTCGAGAGCATCTCCTGCTTCAGGTACTCCAGGTAGCGCTTCCGGTAGCGCCCGTCGGCCCCGTAGTAGAGGAAGTGGTGGAGCGTCCAGGCCTGGGCGTAGAAGAGCGAGTCCAGCTCGGAGGACTTCCCCGGCAACTTCCGCTCGCCGAGCAGGCGCATCTGCCCCGAGTTCGCCATCTCGAGGACCTCGCGGAGCGTCCAGTCCGGGTCCCCGTGCCCGCGGTGGATGCTCCACTCCGCGACCCGGTTCGTGAGCACGGAGAACAGCCGCCACTTCCCGTCCGCCACGCGGTAGGCGCCGCCGAAGACCTCCGCGATCCCCTCGTTGAACCAGTGGCAGCGCCCGCGGATCCGCCCCGACGCGAGCGCGACCTCCGGGGCGGAGGGGTTCTTCTTCCGGTCCTCCTGCGTGAGGTACCAGCGCCGGAAGTAGTGGACGAGCTGGTGGGTCCCCTCGTGGAAGGCGACGCAGGTGTCGGGGTCGAGCGAGAGGGAGGGGGCGCCCGTGTCGTAGGTCCGCATCCACTGGTCCGGCGCCCAGGCGTAGTAGGCCCGGGCCCGCAGCACCAGGTCGTTCTTGTCGAACCCCTGCCGGACGTGGAAGTCCTCGTAGGTGATGCGGTCGTTGAAGACGAAGCACTTGAGGACGGGGTTCCCCATGTCCCTGATCTCCGGGTTCGGGAGGCCGATCTCGACCATCCGCGCCCGGAAGTTCTCGAGCAGGCAGGTGTAGATCTGGCCCGCGCGGTCGAGGACGTTCTTCGTGGACTGCCGGAACTTGTCCCGCGGCTCCTGGGCCACGATCAGGTAGGGGGGGACCTCCTTCGGGTGGAAGGGCCCGAACTCCCGGAACTCCACCCGCCCGACGACCTCGTCCCGGAAGACGGCCTGGGCGGCCCTGTGCCAGGGGTCGCGGGCCACGTCGCGCGCCGCGCGCGCGGCCGCGAGTTCGGCCTGGACGGCGTCGCGGTCGCGGGGGTCCACCCAGCAGCGCTTCTCCTCCCGGCGCTTGCGCAGGCTCTCCCACTCGGGGGTCGGGGACTCGCGGAGGTCGGTGTCCCCGGAGATCTCGTCGATCTCCTTGCGGAGGTCGGTGCGGCCGAGCACCCCGTTCGCCCAGGCGTCGTCGGGGTCGGTCTTCAGCCGCTCCTCGACCGCCCGCTTCCCGAGGTCGTCCCGCCCCTCCGACCTCAGGAACTCATGGAGCCGGCGCGTCCCCTCGGTGGAGGCCCGGGCCACGGCGATGCGGCGCTCCAGGACGGCGATCCGCGCGGCCTCCTCCTTCGCGGCCCGCCACTCCTCCTGCTCCGGGGTGAGCTTCGCCTTCGGCAGGTCCTGCGCGGGGGGCCCGAGGTCGGGGCGACGCCCGACCTCCCCGCCGCCCTTCCCCCCGAAGGCCAGGAAGCCGGCCAGGCCGAGGACCACCGCCCCCGCCCCGGCGAGGACGGCCACGGGCGGGCCCTTCTTCGCCGGGGACGCCTCCCCCGCCGGGCGGCGGGCGGCCGCCCGCTCCTCCCGGGAGGAGCCCGGGGGGGCCGGGTTGCGGTGGCGGACCCTCTTCCCCGGGGGCGCGACGACGGGGGGGGCCTGGGGTCCTCCGGCGGGAGGCTCGACCTCGGCGACGCTCCCGGCCGCGGCGGGCCCGGGGGAGTCCTCCGGCACCCGGAGCATGACCCGGCAGGACCCGCAGGAGAGCTTCGCGCCGGCGGGGAAGGACGAGACGTCGAGCTCCGTCCCGCAGGACGGGCAGGCCACGATCCTCATGCGGGGTTCCCCTCGGAGGCGCCGGCGGGGCGGGCGTCCGGGGCGGGCCGGGACCGTCCGCGCCCGCCGTGCGATCGCGGCATCCTACACGATGGCCGCGGCGGGAGGAGCCGGGCGCCGGGGGGGACCGGGCGGGTCAGGCTTCCGCCCCCGCGTCCCCGGTCCCGGGGTCCGCGTCCCGCTTCATCCGCCGGCCCTCCGTCGCCAGCGCGAGGAGGTAGAGGACGGTCCGGGCGGGGGTGGTCCCCGCGCGGCGGGCGTAGTCGCTCGCCACCGCGGCCAGCGCCGGGCCGCCGCGGAGGTCCGCGACCATGGCCCCGACGTGGGGTCCGAGGCCGCGGACGTCCTCCACGGCGAGCCCGAGGGGCCTCGCGCCCCCGGGCGGGGAGGGGAGCCCCAGCCCGGTGAGGAACCAGGCCAGGTTGCCGGGGAGGATCGCGACGGTCATGAAGAGGGAGGTGTAGCTCCACCATCCCAGGAAGAGGGTCTTCGCGGTGAACGTCCCGAAGGTGCGCGTCATGCAGCGGCCGCACATCGGCCCCTTCGCCGTCCGGTACGTCCGGGCGACCAGCATCCCGACGGTCTCGTAGAACTCGAAGTACCGGGAGCGCGCCTCCTGGCCGCAGGAGAAGCAGACGTGCCCGCAGCCGGGGAGCACGTGCGCGTAGCGGCCCCGGGCGGACCGGTGGGCGATCTCCGACAGTCCCTCGGCGCCGCTCGCCTCGAGGTCCCGCCGCATCCGGTCGAGGTCCCCCTCGGACAGCCCGTCGAACTCCTTCCCGAGGTCCCGGGGCGCGACGGCCCCCGCGCGCTCCGTCTCCGCGGCGAGTTCGCGCCGGCACCCCTCCCGCATCGTCCAGCCTCCGCCGCCGCCCAGGGCGAGGGCGGCCGCGGCGAGGAGGAGCCCCTCCCCCGTCCCGCCGTGGAATGCCTCGATCACGCTGACCACGAAGACGCAGGTGGCGAGGAAGAGGAGCGCCCACGCGATCCACTTGAGGGCGACGCCCACCTAGCGCTCCCCCCCGGGAACCCGGAGCACCGGGAACGGCTTCCCCAGCCGCAGCGAGGCGTCGAAGAACCCCCAGCGCGCGAGGCCGTCGTCGGCCTCGGGCTCGAGGAGGTGGACGGCGAGGTTCCCCAGGGGCTGGGCCGTGGGCACGCGCAGCGTGCCGCGGGGGACCCGCACCGTGCGGAGCTCGCGGCGCACCGTGAGGACCGTCTCCCGGCGCACCGGGGGCCGCAGGGTCCGCGGCGTGCCCCCCGTCCCCGCCTTCCGCGGGACCGGGCCCGCGACGTCGGGGCTCTCGGTGCGGTCGATGGCGGTGACGACGGACACCTCGACCTCCATCCTCCGCGCGGCGCCAAGCCGCGCGTAGCGGACCCCGTGGCCGTCGAGCCGCGGGGCGAGCGAGGCCGGGACGAGGTAGGCGAGAGGGCGGAGCACCCGCGCCGTGGCGATGAAGCGGCGGAGGTGGGGGATCCGCCAGCGGACCTTGCGCCCGCCGAGCCGGTGGGCGCGCTGGGAGGCCCGGTCCCCGGAGAGGACCTCGATGAGGCCGGTGGGGTGGCAGGGGTAGTCGAACCGGAGCGCGCCGTCCTTCCCGCGTCGCGCGACCCCGTAGTTGACGCCCACGAAGTCCCGCGCCCCGGGGTGCCGGCCGCGCTCCACGGTGCGGCGCTCCGTCCAGGCGGCCTCCTCGATGAGCTCCTGGCGCAGCGCGGCCGCGAGCGCCAGCACCTGGCGCAGCGTCTCCAGCATCGCGCGGCAGCGGGCCTCGAAGTCGATGTAGGAGTAGGCCTCGAGCAGGATGTCCGGGCGGCCGCAGAGGCCGCGGTAGTGGCTCCCGAACCGGGGGAGCGCGGGGTAGGTGGCCCACCCCCGCTCGGGACGTCCCTCCTCGACGAAGTTCCCGTACCAGGTGGTGTCGAGCCCCGTGCGCCGGAGCAGCGCCTTCGCCATGGCCGGGAGGAACCGCTCGCGCATGTAGAGGATCGCCCAGGGCGCGCCCGACTCGGTGTTGTGCGCGGTGTCGAAGGTGAGCGGGTGGTGGTGGATCGACCCGTCGGTCGTGTGGCAGTCCACGAAGAGGTGGGGCCACCACGCGCGGAACGTCCGCGCGGCGAGGCGGGTCTCCGGGGCGTCCTGCTTCATGTAGTCGCGGTTGAGGTTCCAGCCGCGGGCGTTGTAGCGGGTCCCGACGCCCCCCCCGGGGCCGACCTGCCCGTCCAGGTTTCGCAGGTCGAGGGCGCGGTTCCCCGGCGCGATCCGGTCGTTCCCGTCCGCGTTGTAGTCGGGGACGAGGACGACGGTGAGGCGCCGGAGGAACTCCGGGGTCCGCGCCGCGAGCGCGGTCTCCCGCGCGAGCATGAGGACCGACTCCTTCCCCTCGACCTCGCCGGCGTGGATGTTCGCCTGGACCATGACGACGGCCCGCCCCTTGCGCCGCGCCGCCGCCGGGGTGAAGGCCCCGTCGGAGGCGAGGACGAGGAACGGGAGGTCTCGCCCCTCGGGGGTCCTCCCCATGGACAGGAGCCGCACGCGCGAGGGGCAGCGGCGGGCGATGGCCGCGCAGAGGGACCCCACCTCGGCGTGGGTGGAGGTCTCGCGGTAGCGGGTGCGCTCCGCGGGGGTCACGAGCCCGGCGTCGGAGCAGCGGCCGAAGGGGCCCGGCGGGAGGAACCTGCCGTGCGGGGGGATCGGTGCGTGGTGGGCGCTCATCCCCCGAGGGTAGCAGCCGGGGGCTGCGCGCCTCCACCGCCAACCCGCGCGTTCCCCCCGTCGCTACGGCAGGTACGGCAGCGGCCGGTACTTCCCCTTCGGGGCCTGTCGGTCGCCGCGCTCCTCGTGCAGGCGCTCCTCGAAGGCCTGGAAGTTCCCCTCGAACCAGCGGCTCCCGCCCTGCCCGTCCAGCGCGAGGACGTGGGTCGCCACGCGGTCGAGGAAGTAGCGGTCGTGGGTCACGACGACCGCGCAGCCGGCGAAGGACTGGATCGCCTCCTCCAGCACGCGCAGCGTCTCGAGGTCGAGGTCGTTGGTGGGCTCGTCGAGGAGGATGAGGTTCCCGCCGCCGCGCAGGAGCTTCGCGAGCTGGAGCCGGTTGCGCTCCCCCCCCGAGAGGTCCTTCACGCGCTTCTGCTGGTCCTGCCCGCGGAAGTTGAACCGCGCCACGTAGGCCCGCGACTTGAGGGTCCGGTCCCCGAAGCGGATCTCGTCCTGCCCGCCCGTGATCTCCTCGAACACCGTCTTCTCGCCCGCCAGCCCCTCGCGCCCCTGGTCCACGTAGGTCACGACCGTCGTGGGGCCGAGCTCCAGCGTCCCCGCGTCCGGCCGCTCCTTCCCCTGGACCATCTTCAGGAGCGTGGTCTTGCCCGACCCGTTGGGGCCGATGATGCCCACGATCCCGCCGGGGGGGAGGGAGAAGTCGAGCCCCTCGAACAGCACGTGCTCCCCGAAGCGCTTCGCGAGCCCGCGGGCCTCGAGCACCCGGTCCCCCAGGCGCGGCCCGGGCGGGATGAGGATGTCCACGGAGTCGTCCGAGGTGTCCGCGACCTGGGCGAAGAGCCGCTCGTAGTTGGCGATGCGGGCCTTGCTCTTCGCGTTGCGGCCCTTGGGGTTCGTGCGGATCCACTCGAGTTCCCGCGCGAGGACGTTCCGCCGCGACGCCTCCTGCTTCTCCTGCACGCCCGTCCGCGCGGCCCGCTGCTCCAGGTAGGCGGAGTAGTTCCCCTCGTAGGGGATCCCGCGGCCGTTCTCCAGCTCGAGCATCCAACCCACGACGTTGTCGAGGAAGTAGCGGTCGTGGGTGACGAGGATGACGGTCCCGGTGTACTCCTGGAGGTGGTGCTCGAGCCACTCCACGGTCTCGGCGTCGAGGTGGTTCGTGGGCTCGTCGAGGAGCAGCAGGTCGGGGTGGCGGAGGAGGAGGCGGCAGAGGGCCACGCGGCGGCGCTCCCCGCCCGAGAGGCGCGCCACGGGGGCGTCCATGGGCGGGCAGCGCAGCGCCTCGGCCGCGACCTGGAGGTGGCGGTCCAGCTCCCAGGCGTCGAGGCGCTCGATCTCCTCCTGGAGCCGCTGCGAGCGGTCGAGCAGCGCCTGCATCGCGTCCGGGTCGAGGTCCCCGCCGAGCCGCTCGTTCACCTCGTCGTAGCGCCGGAGGAGGTCCCGCACCGGCGCCACGGCCTCGTCGAGGACCGACCTCACGCTCTTCGAGTCGTCCAGCGCGGGTTCCTGGGACAGGTACCCCACGGTGATCCCCTCGGCGGGGCGGGCGGTGCCCTCGAAGTCCCCGTCCTCGCCCGCCATGATGCGCAGCAGCGTGGACTTCCCCGCCCCGTTGCGCCCGATGACCCCGATCTTCGCCCCGGGGAAGAAGGCGAGGTAGATGCCGTTGAGGACCACCTTCCGGTCGTGGGACTTCCGGAGGTTCTCCAGCGTGTAGATGTAGCCCTTGCCTTCCATGGCGATCCCGGGATGGTACGGGCCCCGCGGGAGCCCGGGAACGGAATCGGCGTCCCCGCCTCAGCGGGCGGGCGGGCGCGGGGGCGGCGGCATGCGGAGGTAGACCGCGGCGCTGAGGAGCAGGCAGGCGCCGCCGCTGGCGGCCACCGCGGGGCGCGGGCCCCAGGCCTCCGCCGCGTGGCCGAGGAGGTAGGCCCCGAGCGGGGTCGTCCCCCCGAACACGAGGGCCCAGATGCCCATGACCCGCCCGCGCAGCGCGTCCGGGACCGTGTCCTGGATGAGCCCGTTGCTCGCGGAGACGAAGCCCAGCATCCCGAAGCCCGCCAGCACGAGCGCCCCGCCCGCAAGCCAGGCGTTGGGGGCCTGGGAGAAGGCCACCACCATCACGGCCGAGAGCCAGATGCTCCCGAACACCTGGTGGCGGAGCCGCATCCCCGAGGCCGCGGCCCGCCCCGCCACCCAGAGGGCCCCCGTCGCCGCCCCCGCGCCCATGGCGGCGTAGAGGAGCCCGTAACCGCCGGCCCCGAGGGAGAGGACGTCCTTCGCGAAGGCCGGCATGAGCGCCATGAAGGACCAGCCGAACACGCCCCCGATCCCCAGGAGGACGATGAGGATGCGCGTCCGCCGCTCGTCCCGGACGTACCGGAACCCCGCCCGGAGCCTCCCGAACCAGCCGCCCTCCTCCTGGGCGAGCGCCGTCCGCCGCGGGCGGATCCGGGCGAGCGCGACGAGCACCGCGCCGAAGGAGGCCCCGTCGAGGAGGAAGCAGATCGCGGGCCCGACGAGGCCCATGAGGAGGCCCGCCAGGGCCGGGCCGACGACCCGCGCGGTGTTGAACAGGAAGGAGTTGAGGGCGATGGCGTTCGTGAGGTGGCGGCGGCCCACCATCTCCACGACGAAGGACTGGCGGACGGGGATCTCGCAGGCCATCTCCACCCCGGAGAGGAAGGCGATGAGCCGCACGTGCCAGGGCTCCACGACGTCCAGCAGCGCGAGGACCCCCAGCGCGATCGAGAGCGCCGCGGCGAAGACCGAGAGCCCCATGAGGAGCCGCCGCTTGTCCACGCGGTCGGCGAGCGTCCCGGCGAGCGGGGAGAAGAGCACGAGCGGGAGCTGGGAGAGCGCCGCCACGAGCCCGAGCTCGGTCTTGGACCCGGTGATTTCGTAGACGAGCCAGGCCTGGGCCGCGGTGCGCATCCAGGAGCCGACGAGCGAGACCCCCTGGCCGAAGAAGAACCAGCGGAAGTTCTCCACCGCGAAGGCGCCGAAGAGCCGCTCGCGCCAGCCCTCGTCCACCGCCGGCGCCGGGGAGGCCGAGGCCGGGGGCGGGACGGCGTCGGGGATGTCGGAGGTGGGGCTCATGGGGGGGGCGGGCGCGGGAAGCGGGGCATTCTATCCGCGCGCCGCGAGTAGACTCCGGCCCCATGACCGTGGGGGAGGGCGCCTTGCTCGCGGCCGCCGCGGCGCTCGCGGGCGCGGTCAACTCCGTGGCGGGCGGGGGGACGCTCTTCACCTACCCGGCGCTGCGCTGGTACGGGCTCGACGCCGTCCTCGCCAACACGACGAGCACCGTGGCCATCTGGCCCGGCACGGTCGGCGCCATCCACGGCTACCGGGAGGACCTCCGCGGGAGCCGGCGGGTCCTCGTCCTCCTCGGCATCCCGGCGCTCCTGGGCGGGGCGATCGGAGCCTTCCTCCTCCTGAACACGCCGGCCGCGGTGTTCGGGCGGATCGTCCCCTGGCTCATCCTGTTCGCCACGCTGCTGTTCATGGCCTCGGGGCGCATCGAGGCCGCGCTCTCCGCCGCCGGGGAGCGGGAGGCGGGAGGGGCCGCCCGGCGCTCCGCGGGGTGGTGGGCCGCCGGGGCGTCCTTCCAGCTCCTGATCTCGACCTACGGCGGGTACTTCGGCGCCGGCGCGGGGTTCCTGATGCTCGCGCTCTTCTCGATCCTCGGCCTCCGCGACATCCACGCGATGAACGGGATCAAGATGTTCCTCGCCATGCTGAACAACGCGGTCGCGATCGTCGTGTTCGCCCTGACCTCGATCGTCACGATCGCCGCTCCGATC
>CAZKTF010000011.1:0-34130 GCA_964555565.1 uncultured Planctomycetota bacterium
CGACGGGGGGGCGGAGGGGCCGGGCGCGGCGCGATGACGGTCGAGTCCCCGCTCCCCCCGAGCGCGGCGCGCGGGGCGCGGAGGGTCTCGTCGGGCGAGGGGGTCCCCGGGGGAGGGGCGGCCACGGTGGCGTCCGACGGCGGCGGGGCGGCCCGGTCCGTGCGCGCCATCGAGGTGAGCGCCGCGTCGATCGTCGGGTCGGAGACCACCGGCCTCCGCGCGCCGCCGCCGAGGCTCCGGGAGAGGGCCTCCAGCGCGTCCGCCAACTCCGCCGCGGAGGCGAAGCGATCGCCCGGGTGCTTGGCCGTGGCCCGGGCCACGAGCGAGTCCGCCTCCGCCGGGACCGCCGGGGCGAACTCCGAGGGGGGCCTGAGGACCGACCGCTGGATCTCGAACAGGAGAGGCGGCCCCTTGTCCGCCGCCCAGGGGCGCCGCCCGGTCAGGGCGTGGAAGAGGAGCAGCCCCGCGGCGTGGACGTCCGTCCGCGCGTCCGGGGCCATGCCGGCGGCCTGCTCCGGCGCGACCCAGCGCCCCCCCTCGGAGCCGAGCGCGGCCGGGTCCCGCGGAGGGTCGCGGCCCTCCTGGCGGAGGGTCATCGCCGAGAGCCCCGCGTCGGCGACGCGGGCGCGCTCGGCGCCCTCGCGGTCGGTCCCGGTGTGGACGCAGCCGGGGTTGAGGTCCCCGTGGAGGAACCCGGCGGCGTGGACCGTCGCCAGGGCCCGCGCCACGTCGCGCACCAGCGTCACCGCGCGGCCCGGGTCGAGGGCGCCCTCGCTCTGCACCAGCGCGCCGAGGCCCGGCCCGCCGGGCGGGTCGCAGACGGCGTAGGGGACGCGCCGTCGCTCCCCCTTCCCCAGGTCCACGTACTCCTCGGCCATCTCGCGCACCGCGAGGATCCCCTCGCCCGAGAGCGAGAGCGCGCGGCCCGCGTCCTCGAGGAACTTCCGTCGCCGCGCGTCGTCCTCGGCGAGCGCGGGGCGCAGGACCTTCACCGTGGCGGACTGCCCGGCCCGCATGTGCTCCGCCTCGTAGGTCGCGAAGAGCGGACCCTCGGAGACGAGCCGCACCAGCCGGAACTTCCCCCCGAGGACCTTCCCGGCCAGCGACTCCTCCAGGCGGTGGCCGCACCCGGGGCAGAACCTCCCCCCCGCGACCTCGCGGCCGCAGCCGGGGCAGGTGACGAGGCTCATCCGTCGCCCTTGGCGGGGAGGCCCGCGAGGAGGATCCCGGCGAGCTCCGCCGCCGCGGCGGCCGCCGCGGGCGGCCGCTCCTCCATGCTGGTCGGCACCCGCCCGGCGGCGACGACGACGTCGCGGAGCGAGGCGCGGTAGAGCGGCTCCGCCGACCCCGCCCCGTAGAGCCTGAGTTCCGCCGAGACGAGCACCGTCCCGTCCGCGCCGAGGCGGGACGCGTCCCAGCGGGTGACGCGGACCTCCATCACCGCGTTCTCCCCGCCGGGGCGGAAGGCCCGGACGTCGCGGTCCACCGCCTCGGCGCGCACCGGCGCGTAGCGGCGCTCGAGGAGGAGGGCGCGCAGGCCGTCCCGGAGCGCGCGGCCCATATCGGCCGGGATCTCCCCCGTCGCCGCGAGGACCGCCACGTCGGCCGGGCGCCGGCCCTCGTAGCCCTCGGCCAGCGTGTGGCGCGTCTCGCCCGGCAGCGGCGGCGTGGTCTGACACCCTGCCAGGGAGAGCGCCAGGAGGGCTCCGAGGAACGGGGTGCGGGCCACGACGTGTCGCATGGGGGACTCCGGCGCCGGGACAGGCCAGCCTGCGGAGCCAGTTGTACCCGTGGCGCCGGGGCCGGGCGAATCCTCCGCTACCGGGGCGGCGCTACCGGGGGGGCGACTTGCCCGGGTCGGCGGGGCCCGGCGGTTTCCCGCCCCCGGCCGGGGCCGGGGCCGTCGCGGGGGGCGTGAGGGGCGCGTCGGTCACGATCACCGTCCAGGTCCGCCGCTCCTCGAGGAGCCTCTCGGTGTCCTTGAGGACCCAGGGGAACTCCGCGCCGGCGGGCTTCGCGTCGTCCTTCACCACGACGGTGAGCTTCCAGCGGCCGGGCGGGAGGTCGGGGAGGGTCACCGCGGAGCGGTAGGCCTTCCCCTTCGCGCCGGGGATGGCCTTCTCCGCCGCCTTCACCGGGTTGCCGGGCTTCCCGTCCGCGAGCGGGCTCCGGCGCCTCTCGGAGGCGCGGTGGGGCGAGTTCTCCCCCCCGCCGCGGCTCCCGGGTCCCCCCATGTCCTCGGGGGCCATCGGCCAGGGGCCGTCCGGAGGAGGGGTCGGATCCTCGGCCCCGCCCGAGTCCCCCGAGACCGCCCTCTCGGCCTCGACGAACCACTCGGCCGTGAGCCGGTGGGTCTTCGGGGCCATGGGCTGGACCCAGAACTCCGTCCGGTACTCCCTCGGGTCGCCGCGGTGGAGCGTGACGGTCTCCTCGGCGGGCCCGCTCTCGTCGAGGGGGCTCAGGTAGTCGTAGATCTTGAGGACCCCGGCCTCGCGGCAGACCCAGCAGTAGGGGCTGCCCCCGCCCGAGTTCATCGCACAGGAGGCCGCGGGCCGGTACACCCCGAGCTGGTAGGTTGCCCCCCCGAGGAGGAGCTCCACGTTCGTCGGCCCCCTGTGCTTCTTCTTCGCCTCGAGCCAGTGCTTCCAGGGGACCTCCGCGGGGTCGGGCTCGGTCCTGGGGCCCTTCCCGGAGATGGCGTTCGGGGCGAAGACCCTCCACCCCGGGGGAGGCGGGTTCGGGTTCACGGCGTACTCGTCGAGGAGCCCGATGAAGGCGTGCCCCACCTCGTGAACGACGGCCACGCGCTTCCCCGTGGTGGCGATGCCCATCCCGCCCATCCCGAGCGCCCCCTTCTTCGCGAAGCAGATGGAGAGGGCGTCGCTGTGCGGGAAGTACTTCCGCCACTGCATCACCATCTCGGGGTCGGCCCAGACCTGGTTCTGGGGGCCGGCGGCCTGGCAGTTGAGGGCCGTCGAGTACTTCTTCGGGCCGCGCTTCTTCCGGGAGGTGGACCTCTTCGCCACCGGCGGCGGCGGGGGCGCCCCCATCCGCTCCTCGGGGGAGAGCTCGTCCACCCCCTCCTCCTTGGAGATGAGGTCGAAGCGCCAGACGTTGAAGTAGGACTCGTACTCGTCGTAGAGCGGCTCCCTCCAGAACTCGACCAGCTGGTTCTCGGCGTCCTTGCGGAAGTTGGCCATCTTGTCGATGGTGTAGCCGTCTCCCATCAGCTCGAAGTCGATCCGGCGCTCGGGGGGGCCGCCGGTGACGATCTCCTCGATGTCCACGAGGCAGTTCTCCCCGGAACGGTCCTCCGCCTCGTCGATGAGCGCCGGGTCGGCACCGGGGTACTTCTTCAGGAACTCGCGGAACCTCAGCCGCGCGGCCCCGTAGGTCCTGCTCTCCTGGAGGGCGCGGGCCGCCTGGAAGAGCGCCTTCGCGGCCTTCTCCTCCTCCGGCGTGAGCGGCTTCGGCGGCGGGCCCTGTTCGATCCCCCCGGGGAGGTCCCCGTCCCCGGCGTCCTGCGCCGTGGCGGGGGCCCCTGGCAGGAGCGCCAGCGCCGCGAGGGCGAAGCCTAGGAGCAGGGGCCTTCCGGGGTTCCGCATTCCCCTCCGATTGTACCGCCGCCCGCCCGGCCCCCGCGCCGGAGACCGTGCCCCCGCCCGGGGCCCGCGTCCGCAGCGGGTACGCGTCCTCCACGGGCAGGTCCGGGCGCCGCCGGGGCGTCATGCAATCGGGACTTGCAAAGTCGTTTTTACATGATAAAAGAGACTCATGTATCCACGATCCCTGGAGCCTCCCCGCCGGAGCTTCTTCCTGTTCGGGCCTCGCGGGGTGGGGAAGACCGCCTGGGTCCACGAGCGCTTCCCGGACGCGCTCCTCTTCGACCTCCTCGACCACAGGACCTACGCCGAGCTCCTGGCCGCCCCGGAGCGCCTCGGCGAGCGGATCCCGCAGTCCCACCGGGGCTGGGTGGTCGTGGACGAGGTCCAGCGCGTCCCGGAACTGCTCAACGAGGTGCACCGGCTCATCGAGTCCCGGCGGCTGCGGTTCGTGCTGACGGGCTCCAGCGCGCGCAAGCTGCGCCGCCGCGGCGTCAACCTGCTCGCGGGCCGCGCCGTCACCCGGTACCTGCATCCGCTCACCGCCCCCGAGCTGGGCCGCGACTTCGACCTCGGACACGCCCTCCGTCACGGCTGCCTCCCGCTCGCCTGCACCCTCGACGGCCCGCAGGACTACCTGGAGAGCTACGCGGCGACCTACCTCCGGGAGGAGGTGCAGCAGGAGGGGTTCGCCCGGAACATCGGCGCGTTCAGCAGGTTCCTCGAGGCCGCGAGCTTCTCCCAGGGCGGCGTGCTGAACATGGCGTCGGTCGCCCGGGAGTGCTCCGTGTCGGCGAAGGTCGTCGAGGACTACTTCGGCATCCTCGAGGACCTGCTCCTCGCCGTGCGCCTGCCCGTGTTCACCCGGCGCGCGAAGCGCCGCCTGGTCGCGCACCCGAAGTTCTACTTCTTCGATGCGGGCGTGTTCCAGGCCATCCGGCCGCGCGGCCCCCTCGACCCACCCGAGTCCATCCAGGGCGCGGCGCTGGAGACGCTCTTCCTCCAGCACCTCCGCGCGGCGAACGACTACGGAGGGCTCGGCTACCGCATCCACTACTGGCGCACCGCCGCCGGGGACGAGGTCGACTTCGTGCTCTACGGGGAGCGGGGGCTGCGCGCCTTCGAGGTGAAGATGTCCTCCACCGTCCGGGCGGGAGACCTCCGGGGCCTGCTCCGGTTCCGGGCGGACTTCCCCGAGGCGAAGGCCCACCTCCTCCACCTCGGCGATCGCCGCAGGCACGACCGCGGGATCGACGTGATCCCATTCCTCGAGTGCGTGACGGGACTCGACCGCATGCTCTGATGCCGGACGGCGGCGAGGGATCCGCGACGTCGCCCGCGAGAAGCCGGACGGCGCAGCCTCCCGCGGGCGGAAGTCAGCGCTCGGGGACCGTGAGCCAGTCCACGGCCACCTCCGGGGCGCCCTCGCCCGGTGGGGACCCCGGTCGCGCGACGACGACGAATCCCGTGCGCGTCTTCCTCGAACCGGTGAGGCGCGCTTCGGACGGCGCGGCCGAGACTGGCGTCAGGCTCACCACGTACCGCTCGTCCGGCATGGGTGACCGGAACTCGACCGTCGCCTCGCCTCCCACCCGCACCCGGATCGTGCCGGCCCGGTAATCGAGCGCCGCTCCCGGCGGACCCGGGGGTCCGCGCTCGCCCGGTTCGCCGCGTTCGCCCCGCGCGCCGGTCTCCCCCCGGTCCCCCTTGTCTCCCTTGGCCCCGCGCTCGCCCGGCTCACCGCGTTCCCCGCGCTCGCCCGGGTCGCCCTTCTCGCCCCGGGGCCCCGGCTCGCCCTGCGGACCGCGCTCTCCCTGGGGCCCGGGGCCCGCCTCGGACGTGACGAGCTCGAACAGGGGCGCGAGATCGACGTACTTCACGGCCTCGAACCGCACATGTATCCGGCCGAGCTGGCCCGAGGCCCGGAGGAGGAGGCTCGACCCGAACACCAGGACCTCCGACTCCACGTTCGACATCGGCGGCCAGAGAGGTATCTCGAGAGTCTTCCCTCCCGGGCGTATGACGACGCGCAGGGGGTCTCCGAGGGGCGAGAAGGCCTTGAGGGAGAGGACGCTCGTCCGCTCCCCGATCGTCGCCGTGCCGCTGATCAGGAACTCCCGTTCCCCGGAGCCCACGAGCTCCGCCTTCGCGCCGATCGGCATATCGACGCCGATCCCCGGGAGACTGCCGAGGCTCGTGGTCCCGCCGGCGACGCGGAAGCGGTACACGGCGGTCCCCTTGCCGGAGATGCCCCCGCCGGGAGAGACCTCGAAACCCCCGGAGCTCCCGAGCGAACTGGCGACCCCGATCGACACGTCGGCGAGCGACGCTTCCGGCATCGGGTTCGAGACCTCACCCGACAGGACGTCCACGTCCATCCGGGTGACGGTCCATTTGCCGACGGGGCTGAAGGCCTCCCGGATCTTCTCCCGGATCTTCTTCGAGAGCGTCTGGGCGCCGGCATCCTGGGCGACCGGGAGGAACAGGAACGCGAGGGTCCCGAGGCAGGCGCCGGAGAGGAGCACGCCCATCGCGCCCAGCCGAGGGGTCCTCCTCATGGCTGCTCCAGGGTCCTGCGGGCGGCCGCGACGCCCGCTCCTTCGGGGTAACCGCCCCGGGCCCCGCGCGGGGCCTGACCGGGGCGACGGGTGGATGGTAGGCGCCCCGGCGAGCGGGGTCAAGGGCACGGCGGCAGTGACTCGAGGCGCGGTCCTCTTCGCCCGGCGCACCCGATGACTCGCGGTCCTACGGACCGGCCGCGACTTCGCGCAGGATGGCGAGCAGCCGGGCCTGGGTCCCGGGGTCCTTGACGGCGACCCGGATCGCGCGGGGGCCCATCGCGGTCCCCATGGCTCCCGCGTCCCGGACGAAGAGGCCGCGGCGCACTGAGGCCTCCGTCCAGGCCCGAGCGTCGGGGCCGGCCGCGGGCAGGTGGGCGAGGAGGAAATTGGCGACGCCGGGGACGGTCCTCCACCCGAGGGAGCGGAGGCCCGCGTCGAGCTCCCCGCGGAGGACGCGCGTCTCGCGGATCCGCCCCTCGTAGTAGCCGGGGTCCTCGAGCGCGCGCACGGCGGCGAGCTGGGCGGGAAGCCCCACGGCCCAGGGGGGCGTGATCCCGCGGAGGGCCTCGATCTGGTGGGGTCCGGCGCAGAGGTAGGCCACGCGGACCCCGCTCAGGGCGTAGACCTTGGACATCGACTTGCAGACGAGGACGTTCTCCGACCGCGCGGCGAACCCCTCCAGGGACTCCCCGGGGCCGGCGTGCTCGACGTAGGTCTCGTCGATCCAGAAGCGGGTGCGCTGCGGGGCCCGGGCCAGGACCGGCTCGAGCGCGGCGCGCGGGAGGTGGCGCCCGGTCGGGCTGTTGGGGTTGACGAGGACGACGAGGTCGTACCCGGCCGCGAGCGCGTCCCCCAGGCGGCCCGGGTCCAGGGCGTAGTCCTCCTCCGCCGGGAGC
Organism: uncultured Planctomycetota bacterium; assembly: GCA_964555565.1. Taxonomy (GTDB): domain Bacteria; phylum Planctomycetota; class JAJSAM01; order JAJSAM01; family JAKLKS01; genus CAZKTF01. Next base: position 7,060 of record CAZKTF010000011.1, read on the forward strand.
CGGAGGCGATCGACCCGGGCCCCGATCACGGCCTCGACGACGTGGGCGTACTCACCGTACGTGGGGTCGAGGAGGAGGACCCGCGAGGTCGGGTGGAGCCAGTGGCGGAGCGCCCGGTAGATCAGGTCCGAGGAGCCGGCCCCCGGGAGGAGGCTCCCCGCGCACACCCCGCGGGCCTCCGCGACGGCGGCGAGGAGCCCCTCGCACCCCGTCGGCGGCGAGGTGCGGACGAGCCAGGGCAGATCCTCCGCGAGCGCGCGGAGGACCCCGGGGGCCGGCGGGTACCAGGCGTCGAGGACGTCCGCGTTGATGATCTCCTTCCGGCGGTCCAGGTGGTCGAACCGCTCCCCGATCGCGCGGAAGGACGCCCCGCCGTGGAAGCAGGCCGGGGGCCGCTCGAAGGGGAAGCTGAGGTCCCACCCCACCCGGCCCGAAGCCCGGTCCAGGAGGCCCCGGTACCTCCGCACCGCGCCCGCGAGTTCCCCGGGCGTCGCGTGGAGGAGGTCGTAGGTGACGGCCCCCGACCGCGCGGAGAGCCCCCCGGGGCGGAGCCCGAGCCGCGTATAGAACTCGAGGATCTCGCGCCGGCCGATGGCGACGATCCGCGTGCCCCCCCGGGCCTCGACCCAGCGGAAGGCCGCGTACATGAGGAGCGCCGCCAGGTCGCGTCCCCGGTGCGGGCGGAGCACCGTGAGGAGCCGCACCTCGTGGAGGCCGTCGTCCACCGGGAAGGGGAGCTGTCCGCGGGCGAAGTACTTGTCGATCGAGTAGGAGGGGGTTCCCGGGGGCGTGATGCTGACGAACCCGAGGAGGCCCTCCGGGTCGCGCGCCACGATGTACCGGTTCCAGCCGTCGAGAGTGTCGGTGAGCCGGCCGGCCCCGTTCACCGCGTGCTGGCCCAGCTCCCGGGCGTAGACCTCGTGGCGGGAGCGGTAGATCTCCTCCCGGTCGGCCTCGTCCGCGAGGCGGATCGAGCAGCGGGCAGGCGGCCCGGACGGGTCCATGGGGAGGAGTCTAGACCGGGGGACGCGGGACCCGGGGATCCTCCCGCCCGCCGCCCGGGTCAGTACCAGGCGAGGAACCCCCTCAGCACGGCGGCCGCCCCGAGGAGGTTCCAGCCGAGCGCCAGGGCGAGCGTCACGCGCGTGCCCTGCCGGGTGTCTACACTCGCGAATGGCTTGACGATGCCCGCCTCGCCGGGTACGGTCCCGACCATGCGTGCCTCGGTCCGGCTCCTCCTGCTCCTCACGCTGGCGGCCCTGGCGGCGATCGCCCCGGGAGTCCCCGCGAGGCCTTCGCCCGGCCGGGAGGACCGCACCGTCGCGTCCGGTGGCCCCGAGGAGACGGGGCGCCATGGGGTCCCCTCTCCATTCCCTGGAGCGGCCCGGTCTCCGGAGCCTCCTGCCTCATCGTCTCTCGCGATGTATGACCCGCCGCGCGGGGGCGCAGCCGCGCTCTGCGGCACCGTGGCCTCCTGCCCTGCCGTGGCCGCCCCTGCGAAGGGGAGCGAGCGACCCGGGACGCCCGTGCTGGACGCAGCGCGGCCGAAGGCGTCGGTGAACAGGCCTTCTCGACCGGCGTTCCCTGACGCCCCGACCGTCACCTCGTCGGAAGCGACGGCGCTCTCCGCGACGACCCTCCCCGCGGGGCCCGCGGCCCCTGGTTCCGCCCGCGCCTGCGGGGTGTCGCCCTCCGCCCCCCTGGCGCTCCGGATCTAGCCCGGCTTCCTCGTCGGACCGCTGCGGTCCCTCGCCGTTCCAGGAAGCCCCTCGCTCGATCTCCCCGTCCGTACCCCTCGTCGCGACCTCCCCGTCCGCGGGTGTCTCCGCGATCGGGGGGGAGCGACGGCGGCGCGGAGGGGAAGGAGTCCCCATGGCCGACCCCGCAGGGAACCAGGACCCGCAGCCCGCCCCTGTGAGCGGCTGCCTGCTGCAGATCGTGTGGTCGATCGTGGGCCCCGGCCTGGTCCTCATCGCCGGGGCCCTCAGCATCTTCGAGCATCGTCCGATCGGCTCCCCCCAGGACTGGTTCCTCCTCGGGGCGGTGGTCGCGTCCATCGCCTCGCGGTTCCTCGACCCATCGAGGCCCGGCGAGGCCCGCGCCGGAGGGGATGCTCCCCCGGGTCCGTGGAAGTACGCGGCGTGGATCGCCGGTGCGGGCGTCCTCGCCTTCGTGATTGCCCATGTCGTCGCTCCCTACGTCTTCTGACCGCGCACGTCGTGGAGAGACCTCGCATGGTCGAGCAGGAAACCGTGCTCCCCGGCCGACGGTTCGGACCCGCGGCGATCTTCTACGCGGCGGCCGTCCTCGCCGCGGCAGGCCTCTCGGTCGCCTTCGGCAAGGGGGAGCCCGAGGGCTTCGCCCTTTTCGGCGGCAAGGTCCCCTTCGAGTTCGTCCTCTTCGTGCTGACGCTCCTCGGCGTGGCGCTCTTCCACCACCACACCCTCGCCGTGGCGGTGAGCGGACTCGCCTCGGTGCTGGCCTACAAGGTCCTCTTCGTCGGGTCGTTCCATCCGGGCGGGCACTTCCTCGACGAGTGGAGGATCGTCGCCAACCTCCTGGGGCTCCTCGTCGGCTTCGCCATCCTCGCCAGGTACTTCGAGGAGTCGGGCGTGCCGAAGTGGATCCCCCGCATCCTCCCTGACCGCGGTCCCTGGGGAGGGTTCGTGCTCCTCTGCTACGTCTGGATCCTGTCGTCGTTCCTCGACAACATCGCCGGGGCGATGATCGGCGGGGTCATCGCACGGACGGTCTTCCGCGGGAGGGTCTCGGTCGGGTTCCTCGCCGCCATCGTCGCCGCGAGCAACGCGGGAGGGGCGTGGAGCGTCGTCGGCGACACGACCACGACGATGATGTGGATCGACGGCGTCCCGGCCCTTGACGTGGCCCACGGCATCGTCGCCAGCGTCGTCGCGCTCCTCTGCTTCGGGCTCTTCGCCGGCGCCGCCCAGCAGAAGCACTCGCCCATCGTCGTGGAGGACGGGAGCGAGAGGGTCTCCATCGACGCAGGGAGGCTCTTCGTCGTGGCCCTCATCCTCGCGGGGGCCATCGCGACCAACATCCTCCTCGACTTCCCGGCCGCGGGCGTCTGGGCGGCCATCCTCGTGGGCGCGTGCTTCCGCAGGCCCGCCTGGCACGAGGTGCCCGGGGCGACGAAGGGGGCGGTGTTCCTCCTCTCGCTCGTCCTCTGCGCCTCGATGATGCCCGTGAAGGCCCTCCCCGCCGCCTCCTGGCAGACCGCCTTCGGCCTGGGCTTCGTCTCCGCGGTCTTCGACAACATCCCGCTCACCAAGCTGGCGCTGGAGCAGGGAGGCTACGACTGGGGAGTGCTCGCCTACGCCGTGGGCTTCGGCGGATCGATGATCTGGTTCGGCTCCTCGGCCGGGGTGGCCATCTCGAAGGACTTCCCGGAGGCCCGGAACACGGGCCGCTGGCTCCGCGAGGGATGGTTCGTCGTGGTGGCCTACGTCGTGGGGTTCTTCGTCCAGCTCGCGCTCGTTCCCTGGGAGACCGCCGAGCCCCACCGCCTCGCGGGGCGCTAGGCAGCCTCTCCCCCGCCCCCGTCCGGCGTTCGTCGGCGAAGGCCTGACCTCGGGAGACGATACTCTTCGGTGGTCATCGGGCACTCTGAACGACGCACGGAGGGGTCTTGAGGGGCAAGGGGCGTCGCCAGACCTGGAACACCCGGCACGGGAAGGAGGTCAACTTCCGCGTCGTCACGAAGCTGAACCCCCGCCAATACGTGCTGCAGTCGGCGGCGACCGGGATCTCCATCGTGGGCTCTGCCCCGAAGGACCTCCTCTTCATGGGACGGGCCGAGGACTGGGACGTCGCCTACATCGCCAAGGCCCCCCACCACGTTTCAGCCCGGGAGTGTGTCACGGAGGAGATCATCTCGGCTGTCGGGCGGGCCCTTCCCCTCCGCCTGGCGGAGTCCCAGGTGGTACTCCTCAGGGGCGAGCGCTCCGGGGACCGGGACATCCGGTTCCTCTCCCGGTACTTCCTGAAGAGGTCCGAGGAGCAACTGGTCCACGGAGCCGAACTCGTTGCGGCGTTCCTGCAGGCCGACCCGGAGGAGGTGGAGCGGACGTTCGGCAAGGGGGGCAAGGCTGAACAGACTCTCTACACCGTGGAGGCCCTCCTGGACGTCCTCCAGGACGCCTGCCGGCACGGGGAGTTCGACGCCGTTCGGGACGGCTTCGGGCGCATGCTCGCGTTCGACGCCATCGTAGGCGCGAAGGATCGCCACGCCATGAACTGGGGAGTCGTCCGGAACGTACTCAAGTCGGCCCCCCTCCGGTTCTCCCCGCTGTTCGATACGGCCAGGGCGCTCTTCTGGGACCACTCCGACTCGAAGTTCCGGACGATCGACCAGAGGAACGACCGCGAGGGGTACATCGAGCGGTACGCGGAGAAGTCCCGTCCGCTCATCGGATGCGCGGGGGCCACGCGGACCCGACAGGTCAACCACTTCGAGGTCATCGCCGTGACGATGAAGAGCCACTCGAAGGAGTTCCGGGGGAGCATCCCCGTGGTCATCCGCAGCTTCGACCCGGACGCCACGGCCAGGATGCTCTACCGGGACTTCGGGCGGATGGTGTCGAACGTCCGGCTCGAGTACATCGACGAGTTGCTGCGCTTTAGGCACAGAAGGCTGCTGGAGATCCTAGAATAGGGACATGGCGAACAGGCGAGGCTGGCTGAAGGACGCGTGGGACGAGATCGCGGAGGCCTGCGGCTTCCGGGACAGGAGAGGTCCGGGCAACGGGCGCTCCGACCTGCGGCTCGTCGTCAGCGTCCAGCTTCCCCACGGCAAGAGACAGCTCGTCGGCACCCTCAGCCAGGAGGACGGCGAGTTCGTCTTCCGATACGACCCGTCGTTCGTCAAGGCAGGCGGGCTCCCGCCGATCTCCGAGTTCCCTCAGGTGGACAGGGAGTACAGGTCCAAGGACCTCTGGGCCTTCTTCGAGGCGAGGCTCCCCCCCGTGGACCGGAAGGACATCAAGGAGCTCCTCGAGCACGGCGAGGGCAGGATCGCGCCTGGGGACATTCTCAGGGTCCTGGGGCGAGTGTCCAAGAGGACCATCGCGAACCCCTACGAGCTGGAACTCGCCGGGCCAGCCCTCGCCCGGTAGGCCCCTCCAGCCCTCCATCGGTCCCGAGGGCGTCGTCATCCCGTTGTACGTTCCATCGCCGCGAGTGTCCGCGGACCCGGCGGGGCTGAGGCCCGCCGCCGCGCCGCCTGCCTACTTCCGATAGAGCGCGTAGGAGCCGTCCTTCTCGGCGACGACCGAGAAGGACCCTCCCACCTGGCCGGCCTCGAAGACGCCCCGGGCGTCGGTGAAGCCCTGGGCGCGGATGGCGCCCGCGTCGGCGACCTTCACATAGGCCTCGGGGACCGGGGCCCCGGTCTTCGCGTCCGTCGCGTACACGCGCAGCCGCGGGCCGGCCTGCTGCACCTCGAGGCGGAGGTCGGAGAGGACGACGATGCACGCCCCCTCGGCGCCGCCGCGGAGGTTGACCAGGTAGACCCCCTTGTCCTTCACGGGGAGGCGGACCTTCTCCTCGTGCCACCGGTGGTCCCCGGCGTCCTGCCAGGCCCTCTCCACGCGCCCCGCGGGGACGATCCCCGTGAGGTCGATCCGGTTCACCGCGGAGAGGTCCTTGCGCACCGCGTAGAGGATCATGAAGTCCACGGGGTAGACGCGGGCCTCGAGCGCCCCGACGTTGCGGCGCCGCACCGGCAGCTCCGGCTCCTCGCCGGGCACGAAGGTCGCGAGCTCGGGGACCTCCAGGCGGGCTGCCGTGAGGAAGACATAGGCGTCCGCCGCGTCCTCCACCCAGTGGCGGGCCTGCTCGTACCAGCGCACCGCCTCCGCCAGGTCGCCGCGGAGGTGGGCCACCTTCCCGCGGAGGTGCCACGCCCGGGGCCGGAGCGGGCTCGTCTCCTTGCGCGAGGGGTCGTCGTCCCGCGGGAAGACCTGGGAGAGCAGCGGCTCCGAGAGGGCCACCGCGCGGTCGTACTCCCCCTTGTCGAAGGCCGCGCCGGCGAGGAACCAGTCCACGTCGTCGAGCCACCGGCTGGCCGGGTAGCGCGCGAGGAAGCGCGCCCCCTCCTCGAGCGATTCCTGGAGCAGTTCCATCCGCCGGAGCGTGTCCACGAGGAGCATGTCCGCCTCGTCGGCGTTGGGGAGGTCCGGCCGGTGCGCGAGGAGCCGGCGCAGCCTCTCGGCGGCCTCGGGGAGGAGGAAGCCGACCGCGCCGCCGGCCGCGGGGGCGCCTGCGGCGGGCTTCGCCACGGGGTTCGCGGGGCGGCGCGCCTCGCGGAGCGCCTGCGCCAGGGCCAGGTCCTCGGCGTCCGTGGCGGCCCCGTCGGGGAACCGGAGGAGGAGCTCGCCGCGGTACTCCAGCGCGCGCGGGCCGGCCCCGATCTGCTCGTAGGCCTGGGCCACGGCCCTCTCCTCGGCGAAGAAGCGGTCCGCCAGCGAGCGGAGGATGGACGCCGCCCGCTCGTGCTCCCCCATGGCGGCGTAGGCCCGGCCGAGCGCGAGCAGGTCCTCGAGCCCCTGCGGGACGCGCCGCGGGTCGCGCTCGAGCAGCGCCTCGTGGGCCTCCACGGCGCCCTTGCTGTCGCGGAGCGCGAAGGAGGCGCGGCGGATCCCCTCCCAGGCCTCGGCCTGGACCTCGTCGAGGGGCTTCCACTCCTTGAGGAGGGTCCGGAAGGCGTCGCGGGCCTCCTCCCAGCGCTCCCGCTTGAGCGCGCGGCGCGCGAGGAACAGGACCTCGTCGGGGGTCACCTTCTCCCCCTCCGCGCGGCGGCCGACGACGCCCGCCTCGGGGACCACCGCGAGGCGCGCCTCGGCCGAGCGCCCGTTCACCTCGGGCTCGTACATCCCCGCGGCCCGCGCGGGCAGCGCGTGGTAGGAGCCGGGGTGCACCGCCTGGAGGACGTAGGTGAGCGTCGCCTTCCCCTGGGGGAGCGAGGAGAGGAAGAAGACCGCCCGGTCGTTGCGCCGCTCGAAGCGGTCGAAGGCGCCCTCCTCGCGGCCCTCCAGCACCTCGCAGCCCGCCGGGAGCGGGTCCTCGACGAGGACGTAGCGGAGCGGCTGCTTCGCCTCCACGGACAGGGTGACGCGGAAGAGGTCCCCGGAGCCCGCCCGCGCGATGGAGGGCAGGGCCTCGTCCCCGGGCCGGGCGGAGGGCTCGAGGCAGGACCACCCGACGGGGGGCTCGTCGTCGGCGGGCATCGTCGGGGCGCGCCGCGGGACGTAGCGGACGTAGCGGCGCTCGACGCGCACGAGGTTCCCGGCGGCCGGGATGTCCTCCCCCTCGACGTAGGCCTCCAGGGCCGCGGCCCAGTGGAAGGCCCCGGGGCCCTCCTTGGCGAGGCGGACGGTGTTGCGCCCGGGCTTGAGCGCCTTGGCGTCGAGGACCACCTCGCGCGTCGTCGCGGAGCCGTCGGTCGGGGTGCGGACCTCGAGCGTCTCCGCCGGCTGCGCACCGTCGTTCACGAAGACGGACAGGCGGAAGTCGTTCCGCCGCACGCCGCGGCGGACGAGGACCGCGGCCAGGGCGTCCACCACGGCCGCCGTGTCGCGGGTGGAGCGCCAGCAGGGCCCGCGGCGGCTGGCGAGGAGCCAGCGCACCGCCGGGTCCACGACCGGGTCGTCGGGGTGGACCGCCAGGAAGGCCTGGAGCGCCAGCGCCGTCGGCTCCGCGTCCCGCGCGAACCAGGGGCGCATCTCGTCCGTCCAGAGGCCGCGCCGCTTGCAGGACTCGACCGCGTCGTCCCAGTGGAGGAGGTCCCCCTCCGTGACGGCCCGGGCCCGGAGCGCCTCCACGGCCTCGAGCGCCCGGTCGCGCCTCCCCGTGAGGTCCATGGCCAGGGCGAGCAGCGCGAGCCCGCGGTCGGTGAGCGTCTCGCGGCTCCGGAAGACGGAGTTCAGGTCCTCCAGGTCGGCGGCGCCGCCGTGCGCCAGCGCGAAGAGCAGGAAGGCCCTCTCGTCGGGGGGCGCGCCCTTCACGAGGCGCCGCCCCGCCTCGATGGCGAGGGCGCGGTTGCGCGGGGAGAGGAGGAAGCCCTGCCTCTCGGCCCGGAGCATCCCCAGGACCGCGTAGGCCGTCATGGCCGGGTCGGGCTCGCCGCGCCCGCCGCCGAACCACCCGAAGGAGCCGTCGTCGCGCTGCACGGCGTAGAGGGCGAGCAGGCCGCGCTCCACCGCCTCCCGGAGCCGGTCGCGGAGCGCCAGGTTCGGCACCCCGGCGGTCCGGAGCGCCTGCTCCGCCGCCAGAGCGGGGAGGAAGCGGTTCACCGTCTGCTCGAGGCAGCCGTAGGGGAACCCCCCGTTCCAGGAGACCGCCTCGAGGAGCACCCCGTCCAGCGCGGGGGAGATCGAGAGGACGAGCCGGACCGTCCCCGCGACCGGTTTCTCCGGGAGGTCGAGGACCGCGACGGCCCCGTCCGCGCAGTCGCCCGAGGCCCCCCGGAACCATCGCAGCCCGTGGGGGAGGACCGGGAGGCCGACCTTCTGCGCGTCCGAGGCCACCGAGGAGAGCGCCTCGGCCCTGAGCGTCGCCATCCCGTGCACGGTGCCCGCGATGCGGAAGGGGAAGGACTTCACGTCCCCGTCCTCGAAGGCGGCCTGCGTGGCCGTGGCGTCCCGCGCGTCCACCCCCTCGGCGACCAGCGCGACCTTCGCGTCCACCTTCCCGCCGGTGTTGTTGTGGACCGTGGCCGTGGCCGTGGTCTCGTCGCGGGCCCCGAGGAAGCGCGGGGCGTCCACGCGGACGAGGAGCGGCTGGCGCACCGCCAGCGCGCCGCGCCCCTCCCCCACGAGCGTGTCCACGGAGGCCCCGCGCGCGGTGATCCGCCAGGAGGTGAGGTTGTCGGGGAGGTCGATGGTGACCCGGGCCTCGCCGTCGGCGCCGGTGACGACGCCGCCCTGCCAGAGGGCGCGGTCCTCGAAGCGCTCGCGGAGCGCGGCGGGGACGACGGGCTCGGCGCCCCACGCCCCCCCCGGAGCCTGTTGCTGCGCGAGGAGGCCGAGGTCGGCCACCTTGAACCGGACGTGCCTCCACCCGCCAGGCCCGTTGCCGCGGCGGCCCCCGTAGGCGGCACCGCCGGCCACCGCCGGGTCGCCCCCGCCGCCGTCCTGGTCGAAGCCCGCCTCCTCGTCCGACTCCATCGGCTCGTTGGCGTCCCGGGGGTCCCCCAGGCTCTTGTCCTTCAGCGACTTCCGCTCCCCCTCGCGCGTGGCGCGCGCCTTGCCCGAGGGCCGCCCGGCGGCGGTCGCCGGGGCCGCCGCGGGCTTCGGGGCCCCGGGCCCCTTCGCGCGGTCCACGACGCGGCGGAGCTCGTCCGAGGCGAGCCGCTCGGCGAGTTCCCCCTTCTCGGCACCCATCGTCTCCGCATCGAGCTGCGCCCGGGCCCGCTCGCGGGCCTGGACGAGGAGGACGCGCGCATCGTACTGGCCGGGGGCGAGTTCCAGGGCCCTCTCCAGTTCCGCCTGCGCCTGGGCGAACTCCCCGCGCTCCAGCGCGGCGCGCCCCTCGCGGACGTGGCGCATCATCCTCTCGAAGCCGGCCTTGCCGAGGCGGCGGGCCTCCTCGGCCAGAAGGTCCTTGCTCGTGGGCCGCGTCACGCCGCCCGGGAGGTGGGCGTAGGTCGAGGTCGTCGCCACGCCCAGGGTGCGGCGCTGGTCGTAGAAGAAGGGCTTCGGGTCCGGCGTCCGGTCCGGCTGCAGCGCGTAGACCGCGCGGTCCACGGCCGCCACCGCGACCTCGGCCCGGACCGGGTTCCCGCGCTGGTCCGTCGTCCGCACGCGCACCGCGACCTTCTCCCCCGGCCGCGCCTCGGCCTTCTCCGGCTCGACGGCGACCTGGAGGTAGCGGAACACGAGGACCTCGTCCCCGCTCTCCAGCAGCCGCCCCTCGTGGAGCGCCGCCGCCCGGACGAAGACGTTGGGGGCGAAGAGCGGCTCCATGGGGACCTTCAGCGTCGTCGAGCGCTCCGTGGCCCGGACCACGCGGTGGCGCAGCACCCGCTCTCCCTCGAAGGTGAGGAGGACCGCCTTGGGAGCGGCCGGCGCGTTGAGGAGGACCACCGCCTCGTCCCCCTCCCGGTAGGTCTCGCGGTCGCAGACCAGCTTCAGGTCCTTCGCCAGGTCCTCGGCGTCGCCGGAGACGGTCACGGGGGCGGAGGCCTCGACGGCGTTCCCGCGGACGTCCTTCCCCCGGAACCGCAGCGCGTACTCCCCGGGGCGGTCGGTCCGGAGCTTCACCGTGGCCCGCCCGTCCTCGCCCGTGGCCACGGGCGCCGTGGAGACCTCCTCCTCGGCGACCCGCCCCCCGCCCATGTCGCGGCGGCGCGCCAGGACCGCGACCCCCTCGCGCTTCACGGGGTTCTGGAGCGCGTCCACGGTGAACAGCTCGAGCGTCATGTCCTCCTTCGGCCGGTACACCTTCCGCTCGGCGCGTGCGACGGCGTAGAAGCCCTGGCGGGTCACCGGGAAGGAGGCCGCGTCGCGGACCCACTCCCCGTTGCTGTCCCGGGCCATGACCTCGAGGACGTACTGGAAGTCGCGGTCGGCGGCCTCGGTCGGGAAGGAGAGGGCGGCCTGGCCCTTCGCGTCCGTGGCGGTCTCGCCCGCCGCGACCTCGACGAAGTCCCCCTGGGAGGCGGCCCTCTTGCGGCGCTCCTCCTCCCGCGCGGGGTCGCGGAACCACGCCGCGTAGGAGGCCAGCGCCGAGGGGTCGAACTCGAAGGGGAGCCGCCCGACGCGCCAGCGCACCGGGGCCCCGCGGACCGGCCCGCCCGAGCCGTAGCGCAGGGTGACCGTGGCCTTCACCTCCTCGCCCGTGAGCCAGGTGGGGCTCGCGCCGCGCAGCTCGACCTCCACCTCGGGCTTGCGGAACTCGCGGACCTCGAAGCCGGCCTGGAAGGTCAGGTCCTCGTAGCGCGCCGTGACCCTGTAGGTGCCGAGCGGCGCGCCCTCGGGGAGCACGAGCCTCTCCTCGACCCCGCCGAACTCCCCCGTGCGCGCCTCGCGCCGGAGGAGGACCGCGCCGCGCGGGTCCTCCACCTCGAGCACGACCTTGTCGCCGGCGCGGCACTGGTAGGCGCCCGCGTGCACGCGGCGCGCGAAGCCCTTCAGCGCCACCTCCTGCCCCGGCCGGTAGAGCGGCCGGTCCGGGAAGAGGTAGACCTTGGGCGAGTAGCCGAAGGAGGTCCCGGGGCCCGACTCGGCCAGGGCGAAGGCGAGGTGCCCGTCCTTCTCCGCGAGGACCTTCCCGTCGGAGTCCCCCCCCGTCCAGACCCCGTCCTCCCCCGTGACCGCGCCCTTCCCCACCGGCAGCACGACCCGGGCCCCGGGGACCGGCTCCCCGGTCCGCTCGTTCACGACGAACACGAGGGTCTGCCCGGGCGCGCGCTTCACCACGGCGGCCAGGTCGCTCGAGACCACGAGCAGCGTCGCCGTCAGCTCCTCGTCCTGCGCGCGGACGATCCAGGAGCCGGGCCCCTGGACCGGGATCTCGCACTCCCGGTCGAGGAGCCGGAACCGCTCGTAGCGCTCCGGCTGCCAGACCCACTCGGCGTCGGGCTTCACGACCTCGGTGAGGACGTCCTCGGCCCCGCGGAGCGAGCCCTTGGCGCGGACGTACTCCGGCAGGTCCACCCGGTAGGCCTTCATCCGCAGGCGGTCCACGTTGCGGAGGCGGAACGCGACCCGCGGCTTGCGCTCCGTCGTGCAGGGGCGCACGAGGGAGGCCTCGAGCCGCTTCCCCTTCATCTCCTCGAGCGTGCGGCGGGCCTCCTGGCCCTGCGCGGAGCCGGGGTAGCGGGAGGCCAGCCCCTCGTACTCCGCGATGGCCGCGGGGAGGTCCCCGGTCACGTCGGCGAGGAAGGAGGCGACGCGGGCCCAGGCGGCCGGCGCCTGGGCGTCCTCGGGGTACTTCCGCGGGACGAGCCGCCAGGCCTCCAGCGCGGCGTCCTTCTCCCCCTTCTCCTTGAGGGCGTCGCCGAGGCGCATCTGCGCCAGCGCGGCCGCCTCGTGGGCGGGGAACTCCTCGAGGAACTTCCGCCAGGCCTGGGCGGCGGCGTCCCACCGCTTCTCCCGCATCTCCGTCTCGGCCCGCGCGATCGGCACCTGCGGGAGCATCCGCTGCGCCTCGGCCCAGAGGGGGTGGTTCGGCCAGCGCCCGAGGAGGTCCTTCCAGGCGGCCCTGGCGCCGTCGAAGTCCTCCAGGCCCAGCTTCGCGAGCGCGATGCCGTGCATCGCCTCGGGCGCCTGGTCGTGGGTAGGCCAGCGCTCCAGGAATTCCTTCCACTCCGTGATCGCCTTCACCCGGTCCCCGAAGCGCGCCAGCGCGAGCCCGATCCGGTAGGCCGTCGCGGGGCCGTCCGCGTGCCCGGAGAAGAGCTTCCGGAACTCCCGCCACGCCGCGAGCCCGCGCTCCAGCTCCTCCCGCGAGGAGGTCCCGAGGGGGTCGTGGGTGTCGCCCAGCGCCACGAGGGCGCGCGGGGCGAAGGGGCCGTCGGTCCAGCGGTCCGCGACCTCGCGGAAGCGGCGGCGCGCCGCCGGGCGGTCCCCCGCCGCGGCCAGCGCCCGCCCGAGCCCGAAGGTCGCCTCGGCGGCCAGGTCCCCGGGCTTCCCCTTCTCGAGGAGGAGGGTCCACTCGGCGGCCGCGGCCGGCGCGTCGCCGCACTGGAGCGCCGCCGTCGCGATCCGGTGCGCCACGCGGGTCTCGTCCCCGGGCCGGAGCCGCACCGCCCGGGCGCGGCGGTAGAAGTCGAGCGCCCGCGGCCAGTCGTGCACGCGGGTCCGCCGGCCGAAGGCGTCCGCCACCTCCTTCCCGTCGAAGGCCTCGTCGGCCACCTGGAGGTAGAGGTCGGCCACCGCCTGCCGGTGGTCCGGGGAGGCGAGGAACTCGTCCCGGGCCGCCAGCGCCTCGGCGGCGCTCTTCCAGTCCCGGACCCGGGCGTAGGCGTCCGCCATGAGCCAGCGCGCCTTCTCCGTCCAGCGGCCCCTGGGCGAGGTGTCGAGGAGGGCGCGGAGCGTGTCGAGGGCGTCCGCGGGGCGGCCCGAGAGGAGGCGCGCGCGGCCGAGCAGAAGCGCCGCCTCCTCCACCGCGTCCCCCTGGCGCCAGCGCTTCACGAAGTCCCCGAGCCGGGCCTCCGCCCCCGCCCAGTCCCGGTCCGCCATGAGGGCCCGGCACTCCCCCATCTGCTTCTCGCGGTCGAGGGCGTCCTCGGCCCGGGCGGCGACGGCCCCGAGGGCGGCGGCAAAGAGGAGCAACGCGGCGGCGGCGAGGGTGCGGCGCATGGGCGACCTCCGTCGGGGGAGGGGGACCTACGGGGAGAATGGACGTCCCGGGAGGATGCCGGGTTCCCGGGGGCCCGGATTCTACCCGCCGGGCCGGGGTTACGCCGCGTCGCCCGTCGCGGCCGGGGCCAGGGTGCCGGGCGCGGGGACCGGCCGGTGGTGGCGGAACCGCTCGATCTCCTCCTGCTGGAGGTCGGAGAGGACCGCCACCGTCTCCCGCTCCGCGTCCCTCCCGCGGCTGAGGAGCCGCGCGAGGGAGTCGAGGACGGAGTAGAGGGCCGGGACCACGAGCAGGGTGAGGAAGGTGGAGACGATGACCCCGCCCACCACCGCGATCGCCATGGGCTGGCGGAGCTCCCCGCCCGGGCCCGCCGCCAGGGCCGCCGGGAGCGCGCCGGCGACGGTGCTCACCGACGTCATCAGGATCGGGCGCAGCCGCTTCGGGCAGGCGTCGAGCAGCGCCTCGTCCTTCGACATCCCCTCCAGCCGCCGCTGGTTGGTGAAGTCCACGAGGAGGATCGAGTTCTTCTTCACGATCCCCATGAGGAGGATGACCCCGATGAGCGAGTAGATGTTGATGGAGAGGTCGAACAGCCACAGCGCGAGCAGCGCCCCGGAGAGGCTGAAGGGCAGCGCGGCCAGGACCGTGAGGGGGTGCGCGAAGGAGTTGAACTGGCTCGCGAGGATCATGTAGGCCACGACGAGGCCGAGCACGAGGGCGAAGCCCAGCTCGCGGAAGGTCTCCTCCAGCGCCTCGCTGCTGCCGGCGAGGCGCAGGTGATAGCCCTCGGGGAGGACCTCCCGGCAGATGGCCGTCACCCGCTCCACCGTCGCCGCCTGCGAGGCCCCCGGGGCGACGTTCGCGAAGACCGAGATGGACCGCTCGCGCCCCCGCCGCGTGATCGCGAGCAGGCTCGGCCGCTCCTCCAGGCTCACCAGGCTCGAGAGCGGCAGCAGGTCCCCGCCGCGGGCCCGGACCCGGAGGAGGGCGACGTCCTCGGGGCGCCCGCGCTGCGAGGCGAGGAGCCGGACCCGGATGTCGTAGCGCCGGCCCCGGTCCTTCCACTTGGCCGCGCGCACGCCCCCGACCATCGCGTTCACGGTCTGGGCGACGTCCTCCATGCTCACGCCCGCGTCGGCGCACCGGGCCCGGTCGGGCCGCACGCGCAGCTCCGGCATCCCGACCTGGTAACTGGTGTCGAGGTCCTGGTAGAGGCCGGTCTCGCGCATCCGGTCCATGACCTTCCCGGTCACCTCGGCCAGCCGGTCCCAGTCGGGCCCCTGCACGTTGAACTCCACGGGGTAGCCGCGCTGGGCCGTGAACCCCTGGAGGCTGAGGTCCTGGAGGGCGACCCGGACCCCGGGGATCGCCGCGAACCCGCGCCGCATCTCCCCCGTGAAGTCCTGGAGGGAGAGGTCCCGGCGGGCCCGGGGGACGAGCGTCACGAAGAGGATCCCGGTGTTGACCTCGCCCCCGCCGAACCCGCCCACCGCGGCGTACACCCGCTTCACCTCGGGACGCGCCCGCAGCAGCGCCTCGCACTTGCGCAGCGCCGCGTCGGTGGTGTCGAGGGAGGAGCCCACGGGGGTCTGGAGGCGCCCGAGGAAGATCCCGATGTCCTGGGAGGGGGTCATCTCCCGCCGGAGCCGCGGGAGCACGACCAGGGAGGCGGCGAAGAGGCCGGTCGCCACGGACAGGACCAGCCACCGGTGGCGGAGGACGGGCCCCAGGGAGGCCCGGTAGCCGCGGGCGAGCCCGTCCATGGCCGCCTCCACACCCCGGCCGATCGCCGTGGTGCGCCTCCCCACGGAGAGGAACTGGGCGCTGCGGGAGGGGGTGAGGGTGAGGGCCTCGAGGAGGGAGAGGAGGACGCAGACCGAGATGGTGACGCCGAACTGGAAGAAGAAGGCGCCGATGATCCCCTTCATGAAGGCCACGGGCAGGAAGATGGCCACGATCGCGGCCGTGGCGGCCATCGCCGCGAAGGTGATCTCGCGGGCCCCCACCAGGGCGGCGCGGATCCGGCCCTCCCCCTCCTCCGCCCGGCGGTAGATGTTCTCCAGCACCATGATGGCGTCGTCCACCACGATGCCCACGGCCAGGGAGATGCCGAGGAGGGTGAAGGTGTTGAGGGTGAACCCCATGAAGTACATCACGGCGAAGGTCCCCATGATCGAGGTGGGGATCGAGAGGAGGACGTTCACCGTCGAGGAGATCGAGCCGAGGAAGAGCCAGCAGACGAGGCCCGTCAGGAGGACCGCAAGGAGGAGGGTGAAGGCGATCTCGTCCACCGCCTCCTCCACGGAGATCGTCGAGTCGAAGTTGATCCCGAGGACCATGTCCCGGGGGAGGCCCGCGTTGATCTCCGCCACCTTCGCGCGCACGGCCCGCGCGACCGCGACGGCGTTGGCCCCGCGCTGCTTCTTGATCCCCAGGCCCTGCGCGGGTAGCCCGTCGGCGCGCGCCAGGAGGCGGCGGTCGGCCAGCCCGTCCTCCACGAGGCCCAGGTCCCCGACGCGGATCGCGGCGCCGCCGCGCTCGGCCACGACGATGCGCCGGAAGGACTCCACGTCCGGGGCCTCCCCCTCGGTCCGGACGTTCACCTCGCGGGCGCGGGACTCGAGGCGGCCCGCGGGGAGCTCCACGTGCTCGCGGCGGAGCGCCGCGAGCACGTCGGTCACGGCCAGGTGGTAGGCGTCCAGGCGCTCCGCGTCGAGCCAGAGGCGGAGGCTCCGCTCGCGGAAGCCCCCCATCATCACCTCGCCCACCCCGGGGAGGGTCTGGAGCCTCTCCTTCACCACGTACCGGGCGAGGTCGGAGATCTCCTGCGGGGGGCGCGTCCCCGAGAGCCCCACCCAGATGATGGGCTGGTCCTCGGGGTTCTGCTTGCTGACCACCGGGGGGTCCATGTCGGCCGGGAGCCGGCGCTGGGCCTGGGCGATCCTGGTCTGGACGTCCTGGAGGGCGGCGTCGATGTCGCGCCCCAGCGCGAACTCGACGGTGACCGTGGCCTGCCCCTGCTTCGCGGAGGAGGAGATGTCCTGGATCCCCTCCACGGTCATGCACGCGTCCTCGACGATCTCGACGACGTCGGTCTCCATCACCTCCGGGGCCGCGCCCTCCAGCGTGAGGTTCACGGTCACCTGGGGGAAATCGACGTCCGGCATCTTGCTGACGCCGAGCCCCCGCAGCCCCAGGCCCCCGGACACGACCAGGGCGCCCATGAGCATCCAGGCGAAGACCGGCTTCCTGATGGAGAGGTCGGAGAGCCTCACCGGGCTCCGCCCACCGGCTTCCCGGACTCGTCCACGACCTCGACGGGGACGCCCGCGGAGAGGGACTGGGCGCCCAGCAGCGCGATGGTCTCGCCCCCCTTGAGCCCCCCGACGACCTCCACGGACCCGTCGCGGGTGTGGAGCCCCAGCGTGACCGGGCGCTCCTGGGCCTTGCCGTCCACCAGCGCGAACACCACGAACCCCTTCTCCGTCGGAAGGAGCGCCCCCTCGGGCACGACCAGGGCCTTCTCCCGCTTCTCCACCTCGATCGTCACCACGGCGAAGAAGCCGGGCTTGAGGACCGGGTCGGGCTCCTCCACCGTCGCGAGGCACTCCACCATGCGGGTGTCGGGGTCGGCGGTGGCGTTCACGTGGAAGAGGGTCGCGCGGAAGGGGCGCCCCGGGAGGGCCCGGACCGTGAAGGCGAGGGCCTGCCCCGGGAGCAGGCGCACGGACTCCGCCTCGCCCACGCGGAACCGCGCCCGGAGGCGGCTCGTGTCCACGAGGGTCGCGAGGCGCTCCCCGACCTTGACGAACTGCCCGACGGTCGCGTGCCGCGTCTCGAGGACCCCGGCGATGGGGGAGCGGACGCGGGAGTCGGACAGGTCCTTCCTCGCCAGGTCCAGGCGCGCCCGCGCCTCCTCCCGGGACGCGCGCGCCTCCTCCAGGCCGGCCTTCGCCGCCTCCACCCCGGCCTTCAGGCGCTCGACGGCGGACTCCAGCGTGCCCAGCTCCTCCTCGGAGACCCAGCCCGGGTTCTGCGCGCGGAGCCCGCGGCGGCGGGAGAGGTTCTTCTCGGCCTCCTCGCCGGCCACGGTGGACACGCGCACCTCGGCCCCGGCCCTCGCGAGGGTGGCCTCGGACCGGGTCACGGAGGCCTGCGCCTGCCGCTCCAGGAGCGCGAAGCGCTCGCCGTCCACCACCGCGAGGACCCGGTCGGGAGTGACGGTGTCCCCCTCCTCGAACTCCAGCGTCTCGACGGTCCCCTCCACGCGGGTCGGGATGGTCACGACCTGGTAGGCCTCCAGCGAGCCCGTGGCCTGCACCAGGTAGGCCAGCGGGCGGGACTCCACGAGGGTCGTCGTCACGCGGAAGGCGCGCGGCACGGTCCGCGCCGCGGCCTCGTCCGCGGGCTTCGCGCAGCCCGCCGTCGCGCCGAGGACCGCGAGGAGCAGCGCCGGCAAGGCGCAACCACGGAGACGCGAAGACGCGGCGGTCGGGTTCATGGGGCGATCTCCGTGCGGCCGAGGGCGAGGTGGAGGTCCACGCGGTCCAGGCGCGCCTGGAGCTGCTGCCTCTCCAGGTTCCGCATCGCCTCCTCCAGGTCGTTCTGCGCGGTCAGGACCTCCAGGTGCGTCCCGATCCCCTGCCGGTACTCCTCCTCGAGGAGCCGCAGGTTCTCGCGGGCCACGGACACCGTGGTCTCGTAGGCCCGGAGCAGCTCGTCCGCCGAGGAGGCCCGGGCCCGGGCCTCCTCGACCTCCTCGACGATCCGGCGCGCCGCGGCCGAGCGGTCGAGCAGCGCCTGCCGGAGCTCCGACGCGGCCGTCCTCTCCCGGGCGCGCAGCGCGCCGCCCTCGAAGAGCGGGAACTCCAGCACGAGCGACGCGTCCCACTTCGTGTCCTCGGCGAACTGCGAGAAGTTGCGGCGGTAGGGGTAGGCGTCGGCCTTGAGGGAGAGCGACGGCCAGTACTCGGCGCGGACGCCGGCGAGCGCCTCGGCGGAGGCGTCCGCCGCGAGCCCCGCGACCCGGAGGTCGGGGCGGAGCCGAATGGCCTCGGCCAGGGCCTCCTCGCGGCCCGGGACCGGGCCCGCCGGGGCCGGGCCGGGCTCCAGCTCCCCGCGGACCGGGACGCCCACCACCTGGTCCAGGACCACGCGCGCGACCTCCTGGGCGGTGCGGGCACGCACCAGGGCCGCCTGCGTCGTGGCGCGGCGCGAATCCAGCAGGAGGGCCTCGGCCCGCCGGGCGAGCCCGTGCTCGACGCGGGCCCGCATCTCCGCGAGGCGCTCCTCGTCCACGCGGAGCGACTCCTCCAGGGTCCGGATCTCGGCCCTCGCGAGGAGGGCGCCGTAGAACGCCCGCGCCACGGAACCGGCGAGCCCCCGCCGGATCTCCGCCACCGCGGCCTCGCGGGCCCCGGCCGTGTGGGCCGCCTGCCGGAGCGCGTGGAACTCCCGCAGGCCGCGGAAGAGCGGCTGGAGGACCTGGAAGGAGAGGTCGGCCCGGTTCGGGGAGGTGCTGAAGGAGCCCGGGCTTCGGACCGTGTTCTGGCCGAAGTAGGTCGCCGTGGCCGTCAGGCGCGGCAGGACCCCCGCCAGGACCTGGTCGCGGCGGAGGAAGGCCTGGAGCCGGTCCTCCTCCCCCGAGAGGAGGTCCTCGCGCGCGACCGCGGCGATCCGGACGCAGTCGGCCAGCGTCGTCCTCCCGCGCCGCTCCGCCTCGGCGAGGGCCTCCTCGACCGCCGCCGCACGGGCGGGAGGGAGGACCGGCGAGGCGGCGGGCCCGGGGACGCGCGGCGGGGGCAGCCGCCCCCCGTCCTCGAGGAGGGGGTCGCGCGGCGTGGCGCAGGCCGCCAGCAGCAGGACCGGGAGGACCGCGCGCCTCACCGCCGGCCCCTCACGCCGTCGAGGAACAGGTGCGCCACCTGCTTCCCCAGGCGCGCGGCCGGCACGCGCCGGGTCTCCGGGTCGCCGAGGATGCCCCGCGCCACGCAGAGCCACACGACCGTGGACAGGAAGGCGCGGGCGGCGAAGCGCGCGTCCCCCTCCCGGAGCCCGCCGCGCCGGCCCCGCCGCCGGAGGTAGCCCGCGAGGACGCGGCGCAGTGCCGCCGCACGGTGGCGCTCGAAGGCACGCGCCAGGGGGTGGCCCGCGAGCGCGCTGTAGAGGTAGAGGCGGAGGAAGGAGGGGTCGGCGTCGATCCTCTCCACCATCAGGCGGGCGAGGCCGGCCAGGAGCCGCTCCGGGGGCTCCTCGCTCCGGGCGAGCGCCCGGAGCGGGAGGATCGCCTCCATGTCGCGCATCTTGCGTTCGAGGATCGCCCTGTAGAGCGCGCCCTTGTCGGGGAAGTGGCGGAAGACGAGCGCCTCGGAGACCCCGGACTCGCGCGCCAGGTCGCGGGTGGAGGTCCCCTCGAACCCGCGGCGCGCGAAGAGCGCGATGGAGGCGCGGAGGATCGCCTCCCTCCTCTCCGCCGCCGGGAGCCTCGTCCCCACGCCGCCCTCCTCCCCCGGGCCCCGCCGCCGCGCGGGCCGCGCGGGCAGGAGACCAGGTAAGTAAGTGATTACTTACCACAGGGGGAGGGGGAACGCAAGCCCGGGGAACGGCGGGAGAACGGCTTCTACCACGGAGACACGGAGAGCACGGAGGGCACGGAGAACGGCAGGCGGAAGGGGGGGAGACAACGGCTCTCGAGCACAGGATTCTCGCCGCGGCCGTTCCCCCTTCCCCTCGTCGTTTTCCGGGTCGTTCTCCGTGTCCTCAGTGTCCTCCGTGACCTCCGTGGTGAAAGACTCTCCCGCACTCTCCCGGACTCTCCCGTACCGTTGTCGTCGCCCCCGCCCCTGCCCTTACCCTTACCCCCTCCTCCCATGGACCCCGGCGCCCCCCTCCCGCCCCTCCTCACCGCGGACCTCCCCGGCACCGGGGGGTCCCTCCGCCGGGACCCCGGGGACTTCGTCGTCGAGGAGATCCCCCTCTACCGCCCCTCGGGCGCCGGGGACCACGCCTACGCCTGGATCGAGAAGACCGGGATCTCCACCCACGAGGCGGTCCGGCGCATCGCCGCGCGCCTCCAGGTCTCCGAGGGCCGGATCGGGTTCGCCGGGCTGAAGGACGCCCGGGCGGTGACGCGCCAGATGCTGAGCCTGGAGCGCGTGTCCCCCGCCGCCGTGGAGTCCCTGGAGGTCCCCGGGGTGCGGGTCCTCCGCGTGGTCCCCCACCGCAACAAGCTCCGGGTGGGCCACCTCGCCGGGAACCGCTTCCTCGTGCGCGTCCGCGACGTCGTCCCGGACGCGACCGCGCGCGTGGAGGCGGTCCTGCGCAGGGTCCTCGCCCGCGGGCTCCCCAACGGCTTCGGGCCCCAGCGCTTCGGGACGCGCGGCGACACCCACCTGCTCGGGCGCGCGCTCGTGCGCCGGGACGCGGCGGAGGCGACGGACGTCCTGCTCGGCCGGCCGAGCCCGCGGGAGCGCGACCCGCGCGTGGTGGAGGCCCGCCGGCTCTACGGGACCGGCGACTACCGGGCCGCGCGGGAGCTCCTCCCGCCGGGCTTCGCCGCCGAGCGCCGGGCCCTGGAGCGCCTCGCCGCGGGCGGCACCCGGGAGGAGGCCCAGCGGGCCATCCCCCGCGGGCTCCGGCGCTTCTTCGTCGGGGCCTACCAGGCGGCCCTCTTCAACCGGGTCCTGGGGGACCGGATCGGGGACATCGATCGGCTCGAGGCCGGCGACCTCGCGTGGATCCACGGCCGGGGCGCCGTGTTCCTCGTGGAGGACCCCGCCCGGGAGCAGCCCCGGTGCGATCGGTTCGAGGTCTCGCCCAGCGGCCCGCTCTTCGGGACGAAGATGATCCTCCCCGGCGGCGCGCCCGGGGAGAGGGAGCGCGCGGTGCTCGCGGCGGAGGGGCTGGAGGCCGCCTCCTTCCGCGTGGAGGGCGCGGACCGGTTCGAGGGGGAGAGGCGGCCGCTGCGGGTCCCCGTCGCGGAGCCCTCCTTCCGCGTGGAGGGCGGCGACCTCGTCCTGGGGTTCGCGCTCCCCCGCGGGGCCTACGCCACGAACCTCCTGGCCGAGATCATGAAGGGCGAGGCCAGCGCGGAGGGGCCGGAACTGTAGTAGGGGCGGGGCACGCGGTACCCCGGCATGGAGAAACCCGCCGCCCCCGTCGCCGCGCCCCCGATACTTCCCCCATGCCCCTCAGGCGCATCGCGCTGATGAACCAGAAGGGCGGCGTGGGCAAGACCACGACGGCCGTGAACCTCGGCGCGGCGCTCGCGCGCCGGGGCATGCGGGTCCTCCTCGTGGACCTGGACCCGCAGGCGAACCTCACCGTCCACCTCGACGTGCGTCCCGACGGCGTCGAGCGCTCGATCTACGACGTCCTCGCGGGGCGCTGCACGCTCGCCCGGGCGGTCCGGCCCACGGGGACCCTGGGGCTCGACCTCGTCCCCTCCTCCCTGGACCTGTCCGGGGCGGAGCTGGAGCTCGCCTCGACGGTGGGACGGGAGAGGGTGTTCCGGGACGCGGTGGACGCGCTGGAGGCCTCGGGGGGGGAGCCCTGGGACTTCCTCCTCGTGGACTGCCCCCCCTCCCTGGGGCTGCTGGCCCTCAACGCCCTCACGGCCGTGCGCGAGGTGATCGTCCCGCTCCAGACGGAGTTCTTCGCCCTCCAGGGGATGGCCAAGCTCCGCGAGGTGGTCGTCCTCGTGGAGAAGCGGCTCAACCCGGGGCTCGCGGTCCTGGGGATCCTCCCTTCCCTGGTGGACTCCCGGACCGCCCTCTCGCGCGAGGTCCTCTCCGAGATCCGCTCCTTCTTCGGGGCCGCGGTCTTCGGGACCGCGATCCGCCGCAACGTCCGCCTCGCCGAGGCCTCCTCCCACGGGAAGACGGTCTTCGAGTACGCCCCCGGGAGCCACGGCGCCGCCGACTACGCCGCCCTCGCCGAGGAGGTCCTCCGCCGGGGCGCCGTCGCGCGGTGACCCGGCACCGTACCGCTTCCCGGCCGCCCGGCGGGGTGGTAGAGTCCGATCGAGCGGTGGATCGCGGCAAGGGGGGGCGACCTTGGCGGCGCTGGACCTGACCATCGACAAGGGACCGGGCCGGGGGAAGACGCTGCGCCTCCCCGCGGACCGGGCGTTCTCGATCGGCCGCGGCCAGTCGAACGACCTGACCCTCAACGACCGCCTGGTCTCCTCCCACCACGCCCGCATCCTCTACGAGGGGGGGGAGTTCGTCCTCTCGGACCTCAACTCGAAGAACCACACCTTCCTGAACGGGGGGTCGGTGGCCGGCTCGGTGATCCTCCACCACGGGGACGAGATCGGGATCGGCGGCTGCGTCCTCGCGGTGCGCGAGGCGACCCGGCCCGCGGTCACCCTCTCCGACGCCCCCGACACCCGCCCCTTCCGCGCCAGCATCGAGACCCAGAAGACGGTCGCGATCGACACGGCGAGCATCAAGACCGCGATCACGGGCCTCGGCCGGATGGAGAAGACCCTGGCCGTCCTCCACGCCACGGGGCGGCTCCTCTCCGAGGGGCAGCAGCCCGCGGAGTTCCTCCCCCGCCTCCTCGACCTGATGTTCGAGGTCGTCCCCGCCGACCGCGGGGCGGTCTTCCTGAAGGAGGCGAACGGGGAGCTCCGGCCGCTCTACGCGCGGGACGCGGGCGGGAACACGCTGCCGAGCCTCTCCATCAGCCGCTCGGTCCTGCGCAAGTCGGTGGAGGAGGGGACGTCGGTCCTCACCGCCGGCGGGCTCCGCGAGGGGGGGGTCGAGCCCCAGGAGTCCATGGTCCTCCACCAGATCGCCTCGGCCATCTGCGCCCCCATCCGCGGGCGCGCGGAGGTCCTCGGGGCCATCTACCTGGACTCCAAGCTCACGGGCGAGCCCTTCGAGGAGGACCACCTGGGGCTGCTCACCACCGTGGCGCTCCACGCCGGGGTGGCCCACGAGAACGCGCGCATGGCCCTCGAGGCCTCGCGGCGCGAGAGGATGGCGGCCATCGGGCTCGTGGTGGCGGGCCTGGCCCACGACATCAAGAACTACCTGCTCGGCGTCACCCTGGGCCAGTCCCTGGTCGAGGACGAGATCCGCGAGAAGCTCGGCACCGACGGCCGCGAAGCCTGGGC
The DNA here is from genome assembly GCA_964555565.1 of uncultured Planctomycetota bacterium. Lineage (GTDB taxonomy): Bacteria > Planctomycetota > JAJSAM01 > JAJSAM01 > JAKLKS01 > CAZKTF01. Next base: position 30,503 of record CAZKTF010000011.1, read on the forward strand.
CGCGATGAAGGACGCGATGCACCGGATCACCGACCTCGTCCAGGACATGCTGGCCTACAGCAAGCCCCGCGAGCCGGACTGGGCGCTGGCCGACACGAACGAGGTGGCCTCCGCGGCGGTGCGGGCGCTCGACCGCCGGGCCACGGAACGCGGCGTGCTCCTGGAGGTGAAGCGCCACCCGAAGGTCGGGCCCTTCTGGTTCGACCCGAAGACGATCGAGCGGTGCCTGGTGAACCTGGCCTCCAACGGGATCGACGCGACCCCGGGCGGGGGCACGGTGACGGTCCGCGTCCAGCCCGGCGAGGTGCCGGACACGGTCGTCCTCAGCGTGTCGGACACCGGCGCCGGGATCCCCCCCGAGAACCGCTCGCGGGTGTTCGACCTCTTCTTCTCGACCAAGTCGAGCAAGGGGACGGGCCTGGGGCTCGCCGTCACCAAGAAGATCATCGAGGAGCACGGGGGGAAGATCTCCTTCACGACGGAGGTGAACGAGGGGACGACCTTCACGATCGTGCTCCCCCGGAGGGACGTCCCCCCGCCGCCGTCGTCGCAGTCGCCCGCGGTCTCCTAGCCCGGCGCGCCGTCGAACGCGCCAAGGCTTGCCTTGACTCTCCCCGTCGCAGCCCGGAAGATCCAGCCCTCCAAACATGCCAGGTTACGAAATCCACGTCACCAAGGGGCCGAAGGCGGGCAAGGTGGTCCCCCTCACGACCGGGCGGCCCATCACGATCGGGCGCGCCCCGACGAACGACCTCTCCCTGGAGGACGCGGCGGTCTCCTCCTTCCACGCCCGGGTCGAGCTCATGACCAGCGGCCCGGTCCTCACGGACCTCAAGTCGAAGAACGGGACCTTCGTCAACGGGACCGCCATCATCGGGTCCATGAACGTCCAGGTGGGCCAGGAGATCGGGCTCGGGTCCTCGGCCCTCGTGGTGAAGGGGGACCCCGTCCCCCCCCTCACCCCGCCGCCGGGCCCCCTCCCCGCGGCCGCCGCGTCGCGCCCCGCGTCGGCGCCCCCGGCGCCGCCGCCCGCCGCACCGCCCCCGAGGATCGGGGCCCGCCCCTCGGGGCCGATCCCGTCCGTGTCGATCCGCCTCCCCACCCCCTCGGGGTCGCTCCGCATCCTCACCCCCTCCGGGATCCTCTCGCCGGTGAAGGGCGGGAGCGGGGTCGCGATCACCGAGGGGGGCGGCGCGCCGATCTTCTCGAGCATCGACACGAACAAGTCGATGGCCATCGACCCGAAGATGCTCAAGTCGGCGCTGGCCAAGTTCGGCAAGGCCGAGAAGAACCTCGCCACGCTGCACGCGGTGGGCAACGTCCTCGCCTCCGCCCACGACCCGGACGTCTTCTTCCCCAAGCTGCTGGACCACATCTTCGACGTGGTCTCGGCGGACCGCGGGGCGATCTTCGTGAAGGAGGGGGACTCGCTCGTCCCCAAGGTCGCCCGGTCCGGGGAGGGCCGCCAGGAGAACATCACGATCTCCCAGACGATCCTCCACCGCACCGTGGAGGAGGGCGTGGCGGTCCTCACCTCGGACGCCGCCGCCGACGACCGCTTCAAGGCGGGGGCCTCGGTCATCCTCCAGCAGATCCGCTCCGCCATGTGCGTCCCCGTCCGCGGGCGGTCGGAGGTCTTCGGGGCGATCTACGTGGACAGCAAGATCGCCCGCGGGGCCTTCAAGGAGGAGGACCTCGAGCTCCTGACGACGATCGCGGTGCAGGCCGGGATCTCGCTGGAGAACTCGCGCCTGGCCATCGACGCGGCCCGGGCCGAGCGCATGGCGGCCATCGGGCTCGTCGTCTCGGGCCTCGCCCACGACATCAAGAACTACATGCAGGCGCTGAAGGGCGGGGACTACATCCTCGACACCTTCATCAAGGCGATGCCCTCGCCCGAGGCGAAGGACGCCTGGGCGACGATGCAGAAGACGCTGAAGAGCATCTCCGACCTGGTCATGGACATGCTCGCCTACTCCAAGCCCCGCGAGCCGGAGTGGACGAACGCCGACGTGAACCAGATCTGCGGCGAGGCGCTCTCGGTCTGCAAGGATCGCGCGACGGCGCGGGGGGTGACGACGGACGGGGAGCTGGACTTCGCCATCGGGCCCTTCTACTTCGACCCGAAGGGGATCGGGCGCTGCCTCATGAACCTCGTGGCGAACGCCATCGACGCCTCCACGGAGAACCAGTCGAAGAAGGTGGTCGTGTTCTCCCGAGTCGATGCGGACGACCCCGAGACCGTGTGCTTCGGCGTCCGCGACCAGGGCCACGGGATCCAGCCCGAGCACCGGGACAGGATCTTCGACCTGCTGTTCTCGACGAAGGGCTCGAAGGGGACCGGCATCGGGCTCGCGGTGACGCGGAAGATCGTCGAGGAGCACGGCGGGAGCATCGCCTTCGAGTCCGAGGTGGAGGTGGGGACGACGTTCTACATCCGGCTCCCCCGCCGCCGCACGCGGCCCGCGCGGACCGGCGCCCCCGCGTCCTCGGGAGCGAGGTGAGGGGGACGTCCGCGATCGAGCAACGGACCATCGCGATTTCCGGGTCCGGCCCTTGCGGTAGTTGCTTAATTGCGGACGTCCCCCAGGGAACCCCCCCTTGAAGGCGCCCCGCCGCGACGCCCTCGACCGCTCCCACGCCGCGCGTTTCCTGGGCCGCGACGTCCTCTCCACGCGGGACTTCAGCCGGGAGGAGGTCCTGTTCCTCCTCGACGCGTCGAAGCGGATGGAGAAGGAGGAGCGCCCGCTCCTCCGGGGGAAGGTCCTGGCCACGCTCTTCTTCGAGCCCTCCACGCGGACGCGGCTCTCCTTCGAATCCGCCATGAAGCGCCTGGGGGGGCAGTGCATCGGCTTCGCCGACGCGCGGGTCTCCTCCACCGCGAAGGGGGAGACCCTCCACGACACGGTCCGCGTGGTCGAGGGGTACTGCGACGCCATCGTCATCCGCCACCCGCGGGAGGGGGCGGCGCGCGTGGCGGCGGAGGCGACGCGGCTCCCGGTGGTCAACGGGGGGGACGGGAGCAACCAGCACCCCACGCAGACCTTCGTGGACCTCTATACCATCCGCGAGGCCTGCGGCAAGGTGACGGGGCTCCACATCGGGTTCCTGGGGGACCTCAAGTACGGGCGGGCCGCCCACGGCCTCGTCGCCGCGGCGGCAGCCTTCGGGAACCGGATCACGCTCGTCTCCCCCCCGGAGCTGCGGCTCCCCTCCTCCCTCCTCGAGGAGGTGACGGAGGAATCGAAGGAGCGGCCCCGGCAGACCGCGGACCTCGCCGAGGCGCTCCGGGACGTGGACGTGCTCTACGTGACGCGCATCCAGCAGGAGCGCTTCCCCGACCCCCTGGAGTTCGAGCGGGTCCGCAACGCCTACCGCCTCGACCGCCGGATGCTGGAGTCCGCGCCGCGGAAGCCCTGCGTCCTCCACCCGCTCCCGCGGGTGCGGGAGATCGACCCGGACGTGGACTCCATGGAGGGGGCGCTCTACTTCCGCCAGGCGCACAACGGGGTCACGGTCCGCAAGGCCCTCCTCGCCCTTCTCTTCGGGGTGCTCCCTTGAAGGCCCGGGCACCGCGCCGCCGGGCCGCCGCCGGGCGCCCGGCCGCCGCGCCGGGGCCCCGGGGGTC
>CAZKTF010000012.1:0-33829 GCA_964555565.1 uncultured Planctomycetota bacterium
ACCCCCGCGGGCGGCCGGTACCCCGCGCGGTCGAGCGCCGCCCGCGTGCGCGGGTGGAGCGGGAGGTCCACCGGGAGCGGGAGCGCCGCCAGGGCCCCGAGGACCGCCAGCAGGCGCGCCGGGTCGTCGGTGGTCTCGGGGCGGTGGACCGTGGCGAGGTAGCGCTCCCCCGGGGCGGGCTCCGGAGCGTCGAGCGCGTCGAGGAGCGGGTCCCCGGCGTCCACGACCTCCCCGCGCGGCCCCTCGGCGCGGAGCGAGGCCGCGGCGCGGGCGGTGGGCGCCAGCAGGAGGTCCGCGAGGTGGTCGGCCGCGATCCGGTTCGCCTCCTCGGGCATCCCGAGGTCCCCGCTCCGCACCCCGGCCTCCCCGTGGACGAAGGGGACCCCCGCGGCCCGGGCGCCCAGCGCGGCGGCAAGGGCGGAGTTCGTGTCCCCCGCCACGAGGACCGCGTCGGGGCGCACCTCGTCGAGGATCGCGGCCACGCCGCGGGCGCCCGCGGCGGCCTGGCGCGCGTGGGTGTCGGAGCCGACGTGGAGGCGGCGCGCCGTCGGCGGGAGCCCCGCCTCGTCCTCGAGGACCCCGGAGAGGGCCGCGTCGTAGTGCTGGCCCGTGTGGAGGAGGACCTCCTCGTGCCCCGCCGCGCGCAGCGCCCGGGAGACCGGTCCCGCCTTCACCGCCTGGGGCCTCGTCCCCACGACGTGGAGGACCCTCACGGGGAGAGAGGATTCACCTCACCGCGCCCCGTAAAAGTCGCGGATCGCCCCGGCGACGTGGTCCTGCTCGGCGTCGGTCATCTCCGCGAACACCGGGATCGAAAGGGTCTCCTTCGCGGCGCGCTCGGAGTGCGGGAACTGCCCCTCGCGGCCGCCGAGGGGGAGGAAGCACTCCTGGAGGTGGAGCGGGATGGGGTAGTAGATGGCGGTCCCGACCCCCTTCGCCGCGAGGTGCTCCTTGAGGGCGTCCCGCCGCTCGCAGCGGAGGATGTACTGGTTCCAGACGTGGCGGCCGTCGGCGGGGAGGGACGGGGTCACGACGCCCGCGACGCCGCGGAGGAGTTCCCCGTACCGGCGCGCCCGCGCGGCGCGGCCCGCGTGCCAGGACTCCAGGCGCACCATCTTCGCCCTGAGGACCGCCGCCTGGAGGCCGTCGAGTCGGGAGTTCGTCCCGACGAACTCGTGGACGTAGCGGTTGGCCGACCCGTGGTTGCGGGCCTTGCGGAGCTTCTCGGCCAGTTCCGCGCGGCGGGTCACGACCATCCCCCCGTCCCCGGCCCCGCCGAGGTTCTTGGAGGGGTAGAAGGAGAGCGTCCCCGCGTCCCCCATCGAGCCCGCGCGCCGCCCCCGGTCCTCGGCCCCGATGGCCTGGGCCGCGTCCTCGATGACGGGGATCCCGCGCTTCGCCCCGAGCGCGACGAGGGCGTCCATCGGCGCGCAGCGCCCGTAGAGGTGGACCGGGAGGAGGGCCTTCGTCCGCGGGGTGACGGCCGCCTCGGCGGCGCGCGGGTCGAGGTTGAAGGTCGCCGGGTCGATGTCCGCGAACACCGGCTTCGCCCCGCAGTTCCACACCGCCCCGGCCGTCGCGAAGAAGGTGTAGGGGGTGGTCACGACCTCGTCGCCCGCGCCTACGCCGAGGCACCGGAGCGCGAGGAGGATGGCGTCGGTGCCGCTCGCGCAGCCCACTGCATGCGGGACCTGGCAGTAGGCGGCCAGTTCCTTCTCCAGCTCGGCCACGCGCTTCCCGAGGATGAAGTCCCCCTCGTGGAAGACCCGCTTCACCTCGGCCAGGACCTCCGCCTCCAGCGTCTCCCACTGCCTCGCCAGGTCCAGCAGCGGGACCTTCGTCGTCGTCGCGGCGGTCATCGCGCGCTCCTCCGGGCGGCCTTCGCCGCCTTCCCCGCCGGCCTCGCCGTCGTCTCCGCCGTCCCCGCCTCCGTAGCATCCACCCGGACCGGGGCCCCGTCCCGCCGCAGCGACTCCGTCGCGGCCTCGAGCACGCGCACCACGGCCAGCCCCTCGCGCCCGTCGCTCAGGGGCCGCGCGCGGCCCCGGACGCACTCCACGAAGTGGCGGCACTCGAGCAGCAGCGGCTCCGTCCCGTCCACCCGCGGGATCCAGACGTCCCCGAAGCGGATGGCCAGCGCCTCCCCGGCCCCGACGTGCTCGCCCGGGGGGTCCACCCCCTTGTCGTAGACGCGGAGCTTCTCGGAGGACTCCATGTCGTCGAACACGACCATCTTGCGCGACCCCACGACGGTGATCTTGCGGAGCTTGTGCGGGTCGAGCCAGGAGACCTGGACCTGCCCCATGCGGCCCCCGGGCCAGCCGAGGTTGAGGAAGACCACGTCCTCCACGCCCGGGCGGACCCAGGCGGCCCCGCGCGCGCTCACCGACTCGGGGGGGCCCCCGAGGAGGTGGTTCATGACCGAGATGTCGTGGGGGGCGAGCGACCAGAGGGCGTTCTCGTCGGAGCGGACCTTCCCGAGGTTCACGCGCTGGCTGTAGACGTAGCGGACCTCCCCCACGTCGCCGGCGTCCACCATGGCCTTGAGGCGCGTCACGGCCGGGTGGTAGAGGAGGAGGTGTCCCACCATGAGGGTGCGCCCGCCCCGCTCGGCCCGGGCCAGGAGGTCGGCCGCGTCCGCGCCCGTCAGCGCGAGCGGCTTCTCGACGAAGACGTCCTTCCCCGCGTCGAGCGCCGCGGCGGCCAGCCGGTGGTGCGCCGGCGCCGAGGAGGCGATGACCACCGCATCCACGTCCGGGGCCCGGAGCACCGCGTCCGCGTCGGGGGTCGCCTCCGCGCCGGGGCAGCCCCGCGCCACCGCCGCGAGCCGCTTCGGATCGAGGTCGGAGATCCGGACGAGCGCCACCCCGGGGAGCGCCGCGAAGGTCCGGACGAGGTTCTTCCCCCAGTCGCCGGTCCCGACCACGCCCACCCGCAGCATCCCGACGACGATACCGGACCCGACCCGGAACGGGGGCATTCGTCTGCGCCTGAGGCCCCGGCAGAGGTCCGGATCCCGCGTTCCCGGGTCGGGTTCCGTGGGGCCGTTAGGGGTACCGGAAGACCCCCGCCTTCCTAGGATGAGGCGTCCAGTCGGCCTCGTGCCCGCCGGCGTCGTCGCCCGCGGAGACGGAGACGCGGATCGGGTTCGCGGGGGCGGCGAGGAGCGTTGCCTTCGAAAGGGAGAGCGAGAAGCGGCCCTGGACGGTGTCCACCGTGACCTTCGCTTTCGTGGGCGACCCCTTCGGGCTCTTCCAGGTGAAGACGCCGTTCTTTTCGACCCAGCCCGGCGCGCCCCCGGGTATCGCGACCAGCGGGGTCGCGTCCTGTCCGCCCAGGCGGACCTCGAACCCGTCCTGCGACGGGTCCCAGGCGCCGTCGGGAGAGTCGGGACCGAACGAGTACGTCCCCGACGCCTTGACCTTGTCCTTCCCGACCTTCGGCGAGTCCGTGATGTTCCCCTTCTCCACCGCGAGGACCACCGTGGAAGGCGTCGAGGCGACCGCCGTCTCCGAGTAGTCCGAAAAGCCGGCGCTGCCGTAGGCTCGCACGCGCCAGGAGTAGGCGCGGTCCGGGAGGACCTCCACGTCGGCGAAGCCGGTCGCGTCCGGACCCGGAGTCGCCACGACCTGCCAGGCCCCCTCGCCCAGCCGTCTCTGGAACTGGAAGTAGAGCTCGTTGTCGCTGTTGTCGCTCCAGGAGACGTCCACCCGCGTCGCAGAGGCCACGACTGCCGCCAGGTCGGAGGGCGTGAGCGGTGCCCCGGGGACGAGCGGCAAGGTGGTCTCGGAGTCCTCATTCGACCACCCCGACGGCCCGTCGGGGCTCACCGCCCGCACCCGGTACGTGTACTTCGTCCCGCGGGAGAGACCGGCGTCCGAGTAGGTCGTGACTCCCGCCCCCACCGACCCGACGGTGGAGTAGGGCCCCGAGTTGCCGGACCGCCGTTGGACGTCGAATCCTGTTTCGTTGTCGCTGTTGTCTGCCCAGTCGATCTGGATCCCATCCGCGGCGGCCAGCGTGGCCGCGAGGCCCGAAGGGGGGAGAGGCATCGTTACCACCCGCGCCACGAACGCATCCTGCAATCCGGCGTTGGTTCCCTGGTACGGAGACTGCGTCGGGAAGTCGGTGGACGCGGTGTACCCCGAGACGATCGCGCTCGTCCCGTCCAGGGCCAACCCGTTCCCGACGTCCAGGGCCGTTCCCCCGAGGTATGTCGAGTAGGACAGCGCCGACCCTGCGGAGTTGAGCTTCGTCAGGAAGGCGTCCCCGTCCCCCGCCTTCGTCCCCTGCACCGCGGACGCGACCGGGAAGTCCGCGGAGTAGGTGTACCCCGTCACGTAGATCGCCCCGGAGGAGTCCGCCGCGACCCCGGCGCCGGTGTCTCCGCCCGAACCTCCGAGGAACGTGGAGAAGGTCTTCGAGGCGCCGTTCACCGCGATCTTCGCCACGAAGGCGTCGGAGGTGCCCCCGCCGTAGGTCCCCTGGAGAGGGGACTGGAGCGGGAAGTTGGAGGAGCCCGTGATCCCCGTCACGACGGCCGCGCCGCCCCCGTCCACGGCGATCCCCAGGGCGTAGTCCACGCCGCTTCCCCCCAGGTAGGAGGAGTAGATGAGTGACGTGCCCGAGGAGGCGATCTTCGCCACGAACCCGTCCTGGTTGCCGCCCCCGTAAGCCGCCTGGAAGGCGCCCTGGAGCGGGAAGTTCGTCGAGTCGGAGGAACCGGTGACGAAGCAGTTCCCGGAGGAGTCGATCGCGATCGCCTGCCCCGTCTCGAGACCGCTCCCGCCGAGGTAGGTCGAGTACGAGAGCGCGCTGCCCGAGGAGGACAGCTTCGTCACGAAGGCATCGGCGGCCCCGCTCCTGGAGGATTGGAGCGGGGACTGGGTGGGGAAGTCTGAGGACGCGGTGTATCCCGTCGCGTAGATGGCCCCGGAGCCATCCACGGCGATGGCCTTGAGGTGGTCCGTGGAGCTCGCGCCGAGATGGGTCGCGAACGTCAACGTTGATCCCGAGACGGAGAGCCGGGCCACCCACCCGTCGAAATCGCCGCCCCTAGTAGGCTGGAAGGCCGCGACAACGGGGAAGTTCGTGGAGTTCGTCGAGCCCCCGACGGTCACGGCCCCCGAGGTCTCGACGGCGAGCGCGTTCGCGTAGTCGGTGTAGTTCCCGCCCAGGTACGTGGAGTAGACGAGCGCCGACCCCGCCGCGTTCAGTTTCGTGATCACCGCGTCGCCGTAGGTGCCCCCGTCGGAGATGTTCTGCTGGTAGGCAGAGGCGGTCGGGTAGTCCGTGGACTGGCTCGCGCCGGCCAGGTAGATCGCGGAGGAGGAGTCCACCGCGACGCGAGAAGCGCTAGTCGAAGTACCATCGGACGAATTCCCGCCGAGGTACGAGGCGTACTCCAGGCGCGGGTCCACGACGCAGGGCAGCGCGGGGTCCAGCGACCCGAGACGAAGGCGTGCGCGGGAACGCCCCTCCGCAGCGAAGCGCGCCTCGACGCCTCGCCTCCCGTCGGAGCCGGGCTGCCAGGCGACCGGCCGCGAGTGGCGAAGCACGCCCTTGGTGGTATGGACGAGGAGGTCCCCCCCCGCCTCCACCTCCACGCCGGAGGCCCCCTCGAACTCGAGAGCGAGAGTCTCGGCGGAGGCGCCCGGCGCCAGACGGAACTCGTACTCCACCGCGCCGCGCTGCCCGTGCCAGCGGAGGTCTACCCCCGGGAGTACCCCGCGGACGCGCACGCTCCGACGGTGCGGCACGGAGGACCGCCACCGGGCCGGGTCGTTCCCCAGGAAGTAGTGGCTCACTCCGGGGAGAAGGCCCTCGCCCTCGGCCGCCGCGCCGGGCGAGGCCCCGGCGAGGCGCATCCGCAAGGCGCCGCCGTCCCTCGTGGCGAACACGGCTTCCGCCCCCTCGAGGAACAGGACGAAACCCCGGCCCCGCGCGAGGTAGGCGACGCGCGGGTCGGTCTGCCCCACGTTCGGCTCGAAGGACACGGGGACGAGGCAGGCGCCCTCCGTAGACGGGTAGCGGGGGATCTCCGGGGCAGGCCTCTCCGCTCGGGAAGCTGAGACCACGGCGAGGACCGACGCTGCGGCCACTGAGGGCCACCGAGAGGAACCCCGGCGACCCTGTGTGCTCTTCGGAGGGCTTTCCAAAGCGACCGTCATTCCAGCTCCCTCCCGGCGTCTGGCCGCAGTCCGCCCCGTAGGTCGCAGCAGCCTTGTCCTCGTGCGCCGGCGTTGAATTGCCTCTGGTGCCACTAACGAAGTCGGACGAGGAACACGTCGGGGATGTCCCCGTTCCTGTCGTGGCGGACGAGGTTTGTAGCTGCCGAGGTGAACGCGCACCACATCCCATCGAACGAGAGTGAGTGGGAAGTGGTGATACTGTCCCCGTTCCCCGGGCTCCCCTTCGCGTTGGCCGACAGGAGCCGGAGCGTCCCCGTGGGCACATCGTAGGCGAATACGTCCTCGTAGCCGTTGGCGTCCTCCAGGACGGCGCCGTCGGCCGCGATGGTGAAGACGACCGTCTTCCCGTCCGAGGAGATGGCCGGATAGTGGGACTCACCGCTCACCTGGCTTCCATCGGCGGCCACCGAGATGCGACGCGTCTCTCCCGTGACGAAGTCATGGAGGAAGATGTCAGGGCTGCCGTTCGTATCCGCAGACACCAGATTGTTCGCTGTCGCCTGGAAGGCGACGAGACCGTTGTCGGAGACTACCGGAAATGAGGAGGCCGCGTTCCCTGCTGTGCCGTCGGAGGCAACGCTTGCTCGGCGAGTGCTACCGGTCTCCCGGTCGTAGGCGAAGACGTCTCTTGCGTCGTTGGTATCGCTGGGGATGAGGTTGCTGGCGTCGGAGCTGTACGCGACGAAGCGCCCACTAGATGAGATACTCGGATCATAGGAGCCGTCATTGCCCTGGCTACCCCCAATTCCCACGGAGACAAGGGAGAGCGAACCCACCTCTAGATCGGCGACGTAGACATGCTCCCGACCGTTGTCCGCGCCGGGGACGAGGTTCGTCGCTCCGGACCTGAAGACGACGTACCGACCGTTGGCTGAGATACAGGCACCAATGACGAGAAAGCTGTGGCTGTTCGCCTCCGCCCCGTTTGCGGCAATTGAGATCCTCTTCGTCTGGCGTATCTTCCGGTCGTGCACGAAAATATCCGATGCAAGGTTCGTGTCACCGAGAACGAGGTTGGCCGCGTACGAAGCAAACAGGATGAAACGCCCGTCGGCCGAGATCCCACCAGTGTAACTATCGCCATCCCCATCATTCCCAGCGGGATCCACGGAAAGCCGTCTCGTCGTCCCCCTCCTTCGGTCGCGCAAGAAGACATCGGCAGTCCCGTTCCGGTCCCGTGGGACGAGGTTCGTTGCGTACGACCAGTACACGACGAACCGTCCGTTCGGAGTCACGGCGCCGTCGTAGCTGGAGTTGGACGCTCCGAGGGTGCCGAGAGCGCGGGTGATCACCCGTGGGCGGGCCGGCTCTGCTACAGACGCGGTCCCAAGCACGACCACCGCGAGGGCGAAGAACGACCGGAGGCCGGTGCCTACGATGCGCATGGCGAACACCTCACGTTGCTCTTGCCGCCCGCGCTCGGTATCCTACCGGTCTCCGGCGGCCCGTCAAGGCGACGCGAAGAGCGCTTGCTCGGCAGTGCGAGCTGCGAAGGGTCTGAGGACTCCGTCTGGCCTCGAGTCCATGAGCTTGGTTCCCCCATGGTCCTCGGTCTCCGCCAAGCGGAAAGATGCGGCCCGCGTGAAGTTCGGCCGGAAGCTACGTCGATCGGGCCGCGAGTGGAAACCTTCGGGGTGTCTCGCGACTTGATCCCCGCCGAGGATAGCGCCCGGAGACTGGGCATCATCGCGCCACCTGCGTATCCGCTTCACTACACTCGCCGACCCCTTGTGGCCTGAGCGGGGTAGGCTCCTGAGCGTGAGGCCGTTGCTCCGGATTGCCCGGGGCGGACTGTCGTCGAGGCGTTGAAGCGCCGCGACGACGGGAGGGTCTCGATGGAGGCTTCGGATGTCGATCCCGCCCCCTGCCCAACCCCGGGCAGATGTCGAGCATCGCTTTCAAGGCGGCGCCATCTCGCTCTCCATTGGCGCCGACGGACGGTTGCGCGGAATGGTGATCTACGGACCCATCCGTAGATCCGAGCCCGAGTACATCAAGGGGCTCGGCCCATTGTGTGCGGGATACTGGGTTTATGGTCGCCAACCGCAGGTCCGCATCTTGTGCCTGAACGACTGGACCGTCGTCGGCGTCCATATCGTGGGCGATTTCAACCCGCGGACTGTCGCATCTCTCCGTCGGGCGCCCTGAGTAGGCCCCCTCCACGCCGAGGTAGATCGGGACGAGTCGGCGTCCGTTCCACGCGCACGCCCATTCCCACGATCTCCACGGGCTGGGGAGCCTCCCTCCATCTACGATCCTCAGGTGCCGATGCTGGCGAGCGTTCATTGTGGACTGGGCCCAATGGGGGTGCCGGTGTAGTGAAGCGGATACGCAGGTCGCGCCATCCTGCGGGCTCCGGTGGATCGTTTCGTGGCAGCCTGGCTGAACGCTGCGGGCCTCACGCTCATCGCAATCCGAACACTGGACCCACACTGCGCCACACGAGAGTAGCGGCAGGGGAGCGATGGATCCTCGGTGTCCGGGACACTGCGAAGCCGGTCGCATCGAGCACCGCTACCCAGCGACACTGCCCTGAATCTCGTACGCACCCATGTCCGGCGCCGCTCCAACCATGCGATCCCGCCCCTCGATGTCGGCAGGCCATGGCAAGAATCGATAGAAGCCATCTACGTAGGGAATGAGCCTCCCGGCTAGGTCTTTGCAGGGTGACACGATCTGATTCGGCGCAGACCCGCCCGAGAGGACGTACGTGATTCCTCCGGGTTGCTGCTGCGCAGGAAGAAAGCGTGGATCAAACGTCTCGTTGAACCCGCCAAGGTCTATCGTGCCCTGGTGGGCGCCCTGAATGTCAGAGTCTGCGGCGTACACGCGGCCGCGACGGTCGGGCCTGCCGATTCGATTCTGAGCCCTCCCGATCGACATCGCCCCGGGCTCAGACATCGCATCATTGCCCCACACGATTGCGCTATCGACGTTCAATGCGCCGGAGTCAATGTAGAAACCTCCGCCGGAGTTCTCGGCGGTGTTCCCGTATACGGTGCAGAACCAAGCACCGAGTGCTCCACCTACGACAGCGGCTCCCCCTCCATTGCCATTCGATTGCCCGGTCACGCGAACGGCACGGTTCGTGTTGAGCACCGAGTTGTTCAAGTATACGGTGCTCACGCTGACATAGACGCCACCACCGTCTCCGGCAACGTTGTCGATGATGAACCCGTGGTTGAAGAACACGCTCCCCTGGACGCCTTCGGCGTACAGGCCCCCGCCGAAGCCTGACGGTCCAGTCCTGTTCGCAGCGACGCGGCACCGGGTGAACTGAGGGATGCCCGCCCAAGGGCGCGCTGTCGTAAGCGGATCTGTGAGTCCCACCCTGGAGTCCCGAATCCATATGCCTCCGCCGTCCCCGGTTGCCGTGTTCAATTCAATGTGGCATGTAGAGAAGCTCGGCAGGCTGCGCCCGTTGATCCAGACGGCTCCGCCGTCGCGTTCCGCCGTGTTTCTCGAGAACATGCATCCGTTGAAGCTCCCGTTGGAATGGTCATCGATGGCTACGCCGCCGCCGTTCCGTCGCGATGAGTTCTGTTCGACCTGGCACGCGGTCAACCGTGGCGCGCACATGTCGCCAATGGAGATGCCGCCGCCGTTGCCCTTGGATGCGTTCCCGGAAATCACGCACCCCTGGAGGGTGGGTCGGGGGCCCGGCTGGCCAGGGCGGTCCTCAAAGGGCGTGCCCGTTCGGAGCGGCCCGTGGAGCGCTATCCCTCCACCGGAACCGCCAGCCTCGTTGTCCTCGATCCTGCAGTCGATTATGAGTGGGATACTGTTATTGTGGCAATGAATTCCACCTCCGGAGTTCTGAGCGCGACAGCGAGTGACCACACAATTGCGGATGGTCGGGCTTCCCATGATGGCGTTGACACTTCCGACGCACTTGATGCCCCCGCCGTCCGCATCGCTGCCGTTGCGGATCGTGAACCCGATGAGGTGTGATGTAGCGGGGACTTCGTTGTGGTCGAACAGAAACCCCCTGTGTCCACTGTTGCCGCCGATGTCAATGATGCAACGCGTCGGTCCACCGTTGCTCATGACCGTGATCTTCTTTCCGTTGAAGGTGATGTCGCGGTTTCCCTTGCCCTGGTAGATCCCGTCGTATACCAAGACCACGTCCCCGTCTTGCGCCTCGTTGATTGCCGCCTGGATTGTAGTGTAGTCGCGCCCCGCGCCTACACGCCGGTAGGTGGCGCTGTCAGGTGGAGGCAGCTCCGCGACTCGTAACCGTTCAGCCCCCTGAAGCCGGCCGGGCGGGCGACCGATCAAAGAGGCGTGGCCGATGATGCCCCGACCCGCGAAGCGTACGAGGCGCTCCTCCGAGAGAACGCGGCGCTGAAGAAGCGCCTGGCGGAGATGGAGGCGCTCGTCCGCGACCTTCGTGCGCGACTCAAGACCAGCTCGCGCAACTCCTCGATGCCGCCCTCCTCGGATCTGCACCACGCGCTGCGTCCGAGGAAGGCCCCGACGGGTCGGCGCCCGGGCGGGCAGCCGGGCCACCGCGGGAAGACGCGGACGCCGTACGAGCCCCATGAGGTCGATCATCTCGTCCCCGTTGTGCCGCCGCGGTGCGGGAAGTGCAGGCACCTCTTCCGCAGGGGGGACGCGGTCGGGGAGCCGGTCCACCACCAGGTGGTCGATATCCCCCCGATGCTGGCCGAGGTCTGGGACTACGTCCTCCAGCAGATGCGATGCCCGGACTGCGGCGAGGTGACGCGGCCGGGGCTGCCCGAGGGGGTCCCGACGGGCCTCGTCGGCCCCCGGCTCCAGGCGATCTACGCGCTGCTCACGGGCCGGGGGCGCCTCAGCCGACGGGAGGCGCCCGAGATGGTCGGTGCGATGCTGGGCCCCAAGGCGGTCGTCTCCCTCGGCACGGTGAGCACGATGGAGAGGCTGACGAGCGAGGCGCTGAAGGCCGCCTACGACGAGGCCCTGGAGGAGGTGCGGCGCGCACCCGTGGTCAACGCGGACGAGACGGGATGGACGGAGACGCGGCAGAGGGCGTGGCTTTGGTGCGCGGTGACCGACGCGCTCAAGGTCTTCCGCGTGGACCGCAACCGGAGCCGGGACGCCTTCGAGCGCTTCCTCGGGGTCTTCGCCGGGATCCTGGGCACGGACCGCTGGTCGGCCTACCGGGCGCTCTCCGCGGAGCAGCGCCAGCTCTGCTGGGCGCATCTTCTCCGGAACTTCTTCGGCATCGAGGAGCGGGGCGGCGAGGGGGCGAAGATCGGCACCGAGGGCCTCAAGGCCATCGACGCGATCATGTGCCACTGGTACCGCTTCAAGGAGGGGGCGATCACGAGGCTCGGTCTCCGTCGGCTCCTCGCCCCGATCCGGGCGCGCTTCCAGTGGCTCCTCACCAAGGGGCTCAAGAACGCCGACCGCAAGGCCCGGGCACTCTGCCGCGACGTGCTCAAGTGGGAGCCGTCGCTGTGGAACTTCTCCAAGGTGCCCGGCGTGGAGCCGACGAACAACACCTCGGAAAGATCGCTGAGGAAGGCCGTCTTGTGGAGGAAGAACTCCTTCGGCTCGGCGAGCCCGGCGGGGAGCCGCTTCGTGGAGAGGATGCTCACGGTGACGGAGTCGCTCCGGGCGCAGAGACGGCCGATCCTCGCCTTCCTCGAGGAGTCCGTCCGTGCCCACGGCCTCGGCGCTCCTCATCCGTCCCTGCTACCCGCCCACGCAGGGTGAACGGTTACCGCGACTCTAGGGGCTGGAGGTGGTGGAGGAGCTTCGGCTTCAAGGGGTGCGCTGACCGAGGACAGAGTGATGGCGGCGTGCGCGCGGCTCCGAAGGCTTGATCTTGGAGCGAGTCGGCCGGTGCTTGTCGCTGCTCTCGTACCCCCGCTGGCCGGAGTGGCGATTCCCCGCGATCCCGGCGGCGGATCCACTCGGAAGCGCTGAGACTCCCCCGCCCTCAATCGATGCCAGCCGTGCCCCTGCGACAGACGAGCTGGAGGGGCCACGGCCGATGGTCTGGTTGTCAGTGGCGATGGATCAATGCTTCTCGCATTCAGGCTCCGGCTTGTAATTCCCACGCGCTGGCGGGTCTCCGGCATCGGGTTCGCAGGGGACGGCACGGCAGACGGGATCTGCGGAGCCGTGGAGGCTTCGCGCGTTGCGCACGCGACACAGGGGTGCGAGGCGGAACAACCTGTGCAGCAGCCGCTCATGAAGTCACCTCCTGGGCACGAGCCGCTGGGGCGCGATCATCGGAGCATGATCAAAAGGGCGCCGTGATCCCGGCGGCAGCCCCTGAAGTCCCGTACCGTGCCGATCACGGGATCGGGACCTCCGCGCTGGAGATCCGCGCCACGCTCTCCAGCTCGGGAACGAGGAGGCAGTAGAACCCCCTCACGGTCTTCGCGCGCTTGGCGACCAAGAGCTGGGCGGGCACGTCTTCGACGACGATTCCGTACTCCTCCGAGCTGCCCCCCACGTGGAGCATGCGGATCCCGGTGGGCCCGGTGAGCTTGACGGCGAAGATGTTGGTCTCGTCCAGAGTGACGCCGGTGAGAGGGATCGAGTCCGAGACAAACACCGGGAGGCCTTCGAAGAGCAGGACGGGGACGCCGAGAGCCTCGTCCCTCGCGTAGCAGGTGCCTCCGCCCGCGGCGGCCTCGAGGAGGGAGATGAGCTGGCGCCGCGCGTTCCGGTTCATGACGAGCGCGTCGGCCCAGGCCCCGATGGCGCCGTCGCTGGCGCGCACCAGTGCAACGAGGCGATGGTAGTCGGCCAGGGCGGGTATCGCGCCGGCCAACCCGATCTCCTGGCCGCCGATCGCAACGGTGTCGAGGCCCGCCAGGTTGTTCCCCGCACCAGTGCCGGTGATCACCTGCGAGGCCAGGCTCCGAAGGAGCGAGGTCTTCTTCATCGAGACTTCGATCTCGAGGAGGTCGTTCTCGGGGCCGGAGGCGTCCTGGTCCGCGGAGTCCACCTCCGCGGTGCCGCCGAGGCGCTTGAAGTTGAAGGTGGTGAGGGCGGTGAGGCCGGTCGTGACGTCGATCGCCCCATCGGCCGCGTACATGGCGGCACCCGCGAGAGTGGTGGCGCGGTTGATCTGGACTGACCTGCCGTACCCATCGACGCTCTCGAACGGCAGGACGCGGAGGAACTGCTCGATGATGCCGCCGGGGAAGTACCCCGGAAGGCGGAGGCAGCGGGTGAGATTGGTCGGGTCAGGCAGAGCCATCGTGCTCTCCCTCCGTGTCCCTTCCCGGCCCCGCCTGCGCTCCCTTTGCGCGCCCGCGGTGCCAGCCGATCCGGAGGCTACCGCCCCCCCCCTCGGCCCTGTCAACAGGAATCTTGAGCGAGAAACGGGGGCGGACGCTTCCGACGCCTCCCCGCCCGCCGCTACAGCCGGTCGAAGAACCGCGCCCGCAGGAGTATCCAGGGCACGGCGAGGGCGTCCACCCAGGTGATCTTCTTCCCCTCGGCGTAGGTGCGGCCGGCGTAGGAGACGGGGGTCTCGAAGACGCGGGCGCCGATGCGGGAGAGCTTCGCCGTGATCTCCGGCTCGAACCCGAACCGGTCCTCCCGCAGCGTGATGCGGCGGAGGACGTCGGTTCGGAAGGCCTTGGCGCCGGTCTCCATGTCAGTGAGGTTCAGGTTCGTGATCACGTTGGCGAGGAACGTGAGGAACCGGTTCCCGGCGTAGTGCCAGAAGAAGAGGACGCGGTGCGGGCCTCCGAGGAAGCGGGAGCCGTAGACGGCGTCCGCCTTGCCCGACTCGATGGGCCCCAGCAGCACCGGGTAGTCCGCGGGGTCGTACTCGAGGTCGGCGTCCTGGACGATCACCACCTCGCCCCGGGCCTCGGCGAAGGCGAGCCGCAGCGCCGCGCCCTTGCCCCGGTTCCTGGGCAGCGTGAGGACGCGAACGCCGGGCCGGTCGATCTTCCTGAGCTCGGCGGCGGTCCCGTCGGTGGAGCCGTCGTCCACCACGACGACCTCGAGGGCCCGCCCGCCGTCGAGGACCCTCTCCACGACGGCCCGGACCGTGGCCTCCTCGTTGTAGGCCGGGACCACCACGGTGAGGGAGAACCGCGTGCCGATCGGTCCCGTCACACGCCCTTCCGCAGCAGGCGGTCCCCGAGGACGAGCGCGTCCATCCCCGTGGTGTAGAAGCAGGCGAGGACCTCGCGCGCCGTCGTGGCGAGCGGCCGCCCCGGCGGGTTGAGCGAGGTGTTGACGGCCGCCGCGGTCCCGCGGCTGCGCCCCACCTCGGCCAGGAGCGCGTGGAAGGCCGGGTCCCGCTCGCCGTCCACGGTGTGGACGCGCGCGGTCCCGTCGGCGAGGACGACCCCGGGCAGGCGCGCGCGGTGCTCCTTCCGGACCACGGGGGGGACGAGCATGGCCGCCGCTTCGGCCGGGCCCTCGAAGAGCCGGCCGGCCTCCTCCCGCGTGACCGAGATCCCGAAGGGGTGGTGGGACTCGCGGGGTTTGACCGCGCTCCGGAGGCGCGCCACGGCCTCGGGGTTCGTGGGGTCGGCCAGGATGGACCGGTGGCCGAGGGCCCGCGGCCCGAACTCGGCCCGCCCGCGCGCCCAGCCGAGGATCTTCCCCGCGCCCAGCAGCGCGGCCGCCGCCGCCGGGAGGTCCCGCGGGGCCTCCGCCTCGAGCCCGCACTCGCGCAGCGTCCGCTCCACCTCCGCGGCCGGGAGGTCGGGTCCGAGCGCCGCGTCCGGGACGCTCTTCGGCCGGCCGCCGCCCGGCAGCGTCGCGTGGAGGTGCATCGCCGCTCCGAGCGCGGTCCCGTCGTCCCCGCAGAAGGGGTTGCAGACGACCCGGTCGAAGGGGGCCTCGCGGGCGAGACGCCCGTTGAGGACCCAGTTCATGCCGAGGGACCCGGAGACGCACAGCGTCGAGGCCCCGGTCCGCTTCTTGAGGTGGCGGGCCATGTGGAGGGCCGCGTCCTCGAGCGCCCGCTGGAGGGAGGCCGCGATGTCCCTGTGGCGGTCCTCGACGGGGGCCCCGGGGGCGCGCGCCTCGCCGAAGGTCGCGTGGAAGCGGTCGGAGAGGACCGCGCGCCCCTCGTGGAAGGTGAAGAAGTCGGGGTTGAGGGAGTAGGAGCCGTCGTCCTTCCGGCGGACGACCTCCTCGAACTGGGCGCGGTAGCGGGGCTCCCCCGTGGCCGAGATGCTCATCACGCGGAACTCGTCGTCCTGCTCCCCGAAGCCGAGGAAGTCCGCCACCACGGCCGACAGCAGGCCGAGGGAGTTCGGCATCTCCTCCTGGTGGAAGACCTCCAGCACGGCGCCGGTCCCCTGCCCCTGCGCCGAGGCGCTGACCTCCCCGCGGCCGTCCATGACGAGGATGGCGGCCCGCTCGTCCCCGCCGGGGTAGAAGCCCGCGGCCATGTGGGAGAGGTGGTGGCGGACGACGTGGAGGCCCGGCCGCCCCGCGCGCCGGAGGTCCTCGATCTCCTTGAGGTACGCGAGCGACTCGTGGATCTCGTCGTGGAAGATGTGGAACACGCGGAAGGCGCGGGACTCGAAGAAGGAATCCCCGAACCACCCGAGGACCTTCTCCCGGAGCGGCAGCCAGGGGTTGTTGGCCACGGCGACGTGGTCCACGTCCCGCATGCGGAGCCCGGCCTGGCCGAGGCACCACTCGACGGAGCGCCGGGGCCACCCGCCCTGGTGCTTCACGCGGGTGAAGCGCTCCTCCGCGACCGCCGCCGCCACCGCGCCGTCCACGAGCAGCGCCGCGGCCGCGTCCCGGTACCCGAGCCCGCCGATTCCGAGGATCACCATGGCCTACCCTCCGCGCGTCACAGGTCCCTGAGGACCCTCAGGACCGCCTTCACCACGCGTTCCGCCGCGCCCTCGGAGCCCGCGGGGCCGACCTCCTCGGCCGCCCCCTCGAGCCCCTCGGCGCGGAGCGTCGCGACCTCCGCCGCCCCGTCCGCGAGCCTGAGGGAGGAGAGCCGGTCCGCGGCCCGCTCCTCCCCCTCCGTCCCCGCGGGGCGCCGCCCCGCCCCGGTCCGCACGAGCGGGAGCGCCGCCTTCGTCGCGGTGATCGCCGCGGCCAGCGCCAGGGGGCCCCCGCCGTGGAGGAGGACGAGCGCCGGCCGCTCGCGGCGGATGGACCCCTCGACCTCCTCGAGACCCGCCCCGGGGGCGGGCCGGGCGTCGCCGCCCGCGGCGGGGACGAGGACCGCCTCCTCCACGCCCACGTTCAGGAACCGCAGGCGTATGTCGAGCCCCCGGTTCCACGCCGCGAGCGCGCGGGAGACCTCCGCCTGGCGGGCCTCGCCGCCCGGGGCGACGACGGTGAGGAGCCTCACGCCGGGCCCGCGCCGGGGAGGGGACGCCCCTCGAGGATCCGCTTCACGTACATCCGCTCGTAGTACTCCTTGAACCGGGCGGAGGACCTGACCGCCGCCGTCCACCAGACGTGCTTCCGGTACCACTGGATCGTCTGGGCCAGGCCCGCCTCGAACTCCTGCCGGGGCTTCCAGCCGAGGTCCTTCTCCGCCTTCGACCAGTCGATCGCGTAGCGGCGGTCGTGGCCGGGGCGGTCCTCCACGGAGCGGATGAGGGACTCGGGCTTGTTCAGCGCACGCACGATCTCCCGGACGACCGCGATGTTCTCCCTCTCGGCGGCGCCGCCGAAGTTGTAGACGCTCCCCGCGCGGCCCCTCTCGAAGGCCGCCAGCAGCCCCCGGCAGTGGTCCTCGACGTGGATCCAGTCCCGCACCTGGAGGCCGTCGCCGTAGACCGGGAGCGGCTTGTCCTCCATCGCGTTCGTGATCATCAGGGGTATGAACTTCTCCGGGAACTGCCAGGGGCCGTAGTTGTTCGAGCACCGGGTGATGACCGCGTCCACGGCCTTCGGCCCGTGGGTGCGGACCGCCGCGAGCACGAGGAGGTCCGCGGCCGCCTTGCTCGCCGCGTAGGGGCTGTTGGGGTGGAGCGGGGTCGTCTCCTTGAAGCGCCCGCGGGGGCCGAGGCTCCCGTAGACCTCGTCGGTGGACACGTGGACGAGCCGCTTCGCGCACCCCTTGCGCACGAAGTCGATCACCTGCTGCGTCCCGAGGACGTTCGTGCGCACGAAGTCGATGGCGTCCACGGTCGATCGGTCCACGTGGCTCTCGGCGGCCAGGTGGAACACGCCCCGGAACCCCCCCGGGGGGACCACCTTGAGGACGTCGGGGCCCCCGCGGGGCTGCGGGTCCGGCCGCATCACGGCGCAGACGTCCTGCTTGACCAGCTCGTACCGGGAGGCGTCCTCCGCGGCCTTCAGGCCGCCGAAGCGCGCCGCGTCCCCCGCGTAGGTGAGGACGTCCAGGTTCACGACCTTGTCCTCGGGGTACTCCCGGAGGAGCATCCGCACGAGGTTGCTCCCGATGAACCCGCAGCCGCCGGTGACGAGGAAGCCCGAGGGGCCGCTCACGCGCGCGGCTCCGGGCGGCCCCGGAGGTACTCGCGGAGCGCGTCGCGCCAGGGCCGCAGCGGCCTGCCGGTCGTCCGGACGTAGCGGGTGCAGTCGAAGACCGAGTTCGCGGGCCTCGGCGCGGGGCGCGCGAGCGCGGCGGCCGTGGTCGGGACGAGCTCGATGCCGGAGACCCCGGCCTCGTGGAGGACGGCGCGGGCGCAGTCGAACCAGGTGCAGGCGCCCGCGGCCGCGACGTGGAACAGCCCGGCGTGGCCGTCGGCCAGGAGCACCTTCAGCGCCCGGGCGAAGTCCCGGGCCCAGGTCGGCGAGACCGTCTGGTCGTGCACCACGGGGATCCGCTTCTCCGTGCGCGCCCTGGCGAGGATCGCGTCGGGGAAGGACTTCCTCCCGGCGCCGTAGAGGGACTGCCCGCGCACGATCGTCCAGGCCCGCTCGGGGAGGGTCTCGCGGACGAGCCGCTCCCCCTCGGCCTTGGAGCGGCCGTAGACGGAGCGGGGGTGGACGCGGTCGTCCTCGTCGTAGGGCTTCCTCTTCCGGCCGTCGAAGACGTAGTCGGTGGAGACGAGGAGGAGCCGCGCCCTGGCGGCCTTCGCCGCCAGCGCCGCGTTCAGGGCCCCCGTGGCGTTGGCCGCCATGGCGCGGGTCTCGTCCGCCTCGCAGCCGTCCACGTCGGTCCAGGCGGCCAGGTGGACCACCCACCGGGGCCGGGCCGCCCTGACGGCCCGGCGGAGCCCCGCGGCGTCGGTCACGTCGCACCCCGGAAGGTCCCCGCCCGCCACCGCCCAGCGCGACCTCTCCCCGAGGACCCCGCGGAGCTCGCGCCCGACCAGTCCGTCCCAGCCCGTCACGAAGACGCGCGTCGCCTTCACCGGGCCCCCTTCCGCCCCGTCGCCTCCGCGTGGACCATCACGTTCGCCCGGTAGAGCGACTCGAAGGTCCCCGCGTCGGTCCAGGCGATGTCGGGGCCGAGCACCTGGAAGCGCAGCGACCCGCGGGCGACGTAGGCGTTGTTCACGTCCGTGATCTCGAGCTCCCCCCGGCCGCTCGGGCTGAGGGTCCGGATGATGTCGAACACGGCGGCGTCGTAGCAGTAGGCCCCCGTCACGGCCAGCCGGCTCTTCGGCTTCCCGGGCTTCTCCTCGATGGCGACCACGCGCCTGCCCCGGAGCTCGGCCACCCCGAAGCGCTGCGGGTCCTCCACCTCCTTGAGGAAGACGCAGGCCCCGTCGCGGTGGCCCTTCGCCTCGGCGCGGATGAGGCGCGCCGCACCAGGGCCGAAGATGTTGTCCCCGAGGATGACCGCCACGCGGTCCCCGCCCGCGAAGTGCTCGCTCAGGCGGAGCGCGTCGGCGATCCCGCCCGCGCCCTTCTGGTAGGTGTAGTTGAGGTGCTTGAGCCCGAAGTCCGCCCCGTTCCCCAGCAGCGGGACGAAGTCCCCCGCGTTGTTCCCCCCGGTCACGAGGAGGATGTCGGTGATGCCCGCGTCCACGAGCGTCCGGATGGGGTAGAAGACCATCGGCCTGTCGTAGACCGGGAGGAGGTGCTTGTTCGTGACCCGGGTGAGGGGGTCGAGGCGCGAGCCCGTCCCGCCGCAGAGGACGACCCCCTTCACGGCTTCACCGCCTCCCCGCCGGGCCCCCACCGGAAGGAGGGCCTCGCGCGGTACTCCTCCAGGGTCATCCCGCGCCGGTCGCGGTCGTTGAGGACCGGCGCGGCGACCGGCCAGCGGATCCCCACCTCCGGGTCGTTCCAGGCGAGGCACCCCTCGGCCTCCCGCACCCAGTAGCCGGTCACCTTGTACTGCACCTCGGCGTCCTCCGCGAGCGCCACGAAGCCGTGGGCGAAGCCGGGCGGGACCCACACCTCGAGCGGCGCGGCGGCCGCGGCGTCCAGCGTCGCCCCGTGCCACCTCCCGAAGGTGGGAGAGCCCGCCCGGAGGTCCACCACCGCGTCCCAGACCGCCCCGCGCGTGCAGCGGACGAGCTTCCCGAGCGGCGCCGTCATGTCCTGCCAGTGCAGCCCGCGCAGCACCCCCTTGCGCGACCGGGAGTGGTTGTCCTGCACGAAGCGCGCCGGGAGGCCCGCCTCGGCGAAGGCGTTCTCGCGCCAGGCCTCGTAGAACGACCCCCGGTCGTCCGCGACGGAGCGGCACTCGATCTCGATCACGCCCGCGAGCGGCGTGGGCCGGAAGATGAAGTTCACTTCTTCGCCCCCGCCCGGGCCGGCTTGACGAACCACTCCCCGGTCCGCCGCAGCCCCTCGCGGAGGTCCACCGTCGGCCGGAAGCCGAGGACCCCCTCGAGGCGCTCCACGTCGGCCAGCGAGTGGCGGACCTCGCCGGCGCGCCCGGGCTCGAAGCGCGGCTTCGGGACCTTCCCCAGGACCTCGCCGATCATGTTGGCGAGGCCGAGGATGGTCACGCGGTCCCCGCAGGCCACGTTCAGGGTCTCCCCGGCGGCGCGGGGGGCGCGCGCGGCGCGGAGGTTCGCCTCGATCACGTTGTCCACGTAGGTGAAGTCGCGCGTCTGGTTCCCGTCCCCGAAGACCACGGGCCGGCGCCCCTTCGCGATGGCCAGGAAGAAGCGCGGGACCACGGCCGCGTACTCCCCCTCCGGGTCCTGGCGCGGGCCGAAGACGTTGAAGTAGCGGAGGATCGTCGTCGGGACGCCCAGGGAGGCGTGGTAGGACCGCGCGTAGGCCTCCCCGGCGACCTTGGAGGACGCGTAGGGGGACAGCGGCTGGAGGAGCATCGACTCCACCTTGGGGAGCGTCGGGGAGTCGCCGTACACGCTGGAGGAGGAGGCGAAGAGCACGCGCCGCACTCCGCCGTCCCTGCGCGCCGCCTCCAGCACGTTGAGCGTCCCGAGGACGTTCACCTCGGTGGTGAGCCGCGGGTCCGCGAGGCTCCGGGCGATCGAAGGGATGGCCCCGTGGTGGAGGACGTACTCGCAGCCCTTCACCGCGCGGTACACCTCGCCGGCGTCGCGGAGGTCCCCCGCGACGACCTTCACCCGCCCGGGGGGCAGGCCGTGGAGGTTCCGCCGCCTGCCCGTGGAGAAGTCGTCGAGGACGCGCACGTCCTCGCCCTCCGCGGCGAGGCGGTGGACGAGGTTGCTCCCGATGAACCCGGCGCCGCCGGTCACCAGCCACCGCGCCATCCGACCTCCGGAGCGGGCTCCCCCGCCTCGCGGCGGAGCATACGCGCTCCGGAAGCGGCGGGGAAGGAACGCGGAACGAGGAACGGAGAACGAAGAACGGATGCCCTGGGCCCTGGGCAAGGCACCCCGGGCCGAGGCCCCGACTCCGCGGCGGGCCGGCGGTTCCCGCAGCCCAGGGGTCAGTGCCCTCGGCTCAGGGCACCCTTCCCCTCATCCACTCCACGAACTTCCCGATCCCCCGCTCGAGAGGGGTCGAGGGTTCGTACCCGAGCTCCGCGCGCGCCAGCGCGACGTCGGCGCAGGTGAGAGGGACGTCGCCGGGCTGCTCGGGCCGGCGGTCCACGACGGCCTCCTTCCCCAGCGCCTTCCCGAGGATCCCCAGCAGGTCGGTCACCGAGGTCGTGCGCGACCCGCCGAGGTTGTAGACGTGGAACCCGGAGGCGCGGTCGAGCGCGCGGAGCGCCCCGTCCACGATGTCGTCGATGTAGGTGTAGTCCCGCCGCGCGCTCCCGTCCCCGAAGACCGCCACGGGGCGCCCCTCCTCCATGGCCCGCGCGAAGGCGTGCACCGCCATCTCGGGCCTCTGGCGGGGCCCGTAGGCGGTGAAGAACCGGAGGCAGGTGATCGCGGTCCCGTGGTTGCGGTGGTGGGCGTGGGCGAGCAGCTCCGCGGCGCGCTTGGTGGCCGCGTAGGGGGACACGGGCCGGTCGCAGGGGTCCGATTCCGCGAAGGGGACCTTCGAGCGCGACCCGTAGACCGAGGACGAGGAGGCGACGACGACCGGGGAGATCCCCGCGGCGCGGGCCTCGGCGAGGACGACCGCCGTCCCGCGGACGTTCACGTCGGCGTAGGCCACGGGGTCGAGGAGCGAGGCCCGCACGCCGGCCTTGGCCGCGAGGTGGACCACCGCGTCGCACCCCGCCATCGCCCCGCGGACCGCCTCCGCGTCCCGGAGGTCCCCTTCCACGAGCGGGAGTTCCCCCCGGCGGCGGGCCTCCTCGAGGTTCGCGCGCTTGAGGGCCTCGGCGTAGAAGGGGTCGAAGTTGTCGAGCCCCCGTACCCGGTCCCCGCGGGCCAGCAGGGCCTCGGCGACGTGGGAGCCGATGAAGCCCGCGGCCCCGGTGACCAGGACGGTGCGCCCGCTCACAGGAGGACGACGTTCTTCCGGTCCGCGACGCCCGCGGTGGCGTTCCTCGTGTCCACGACCAGGCGGGCCTCGCGCACCACGAGCCCGTAGTCGAAGGCGGCGTGGTCGGTGGCGATGAGGACGGCGTCGGCGGCCCGCAGCTCCTCGGCCGTGAGCGGGACCGGATCGAAGGTCTCCCCCGCCACGCGGAAGGACCCGGTGTGCGGGTCGCAGGCCCGCACCTCCGCCCCGAGGTGGCGGAGCTCGGCCACGATCTCCAGCGCGGGCGACTCGCGGATGTCGTCGATGTCCCGCTTGTAGGCCACCCCCAGGACGAGGACGCGGCTCCCGCGGACCGCCTTCCCCCGGGCGTTGAGCGCGTCCGAGACCTTGCGGACGACGTAGCCGGGCATCTCCCCGTTCACCGTGTCGGCGAGCTCGATGAACCGGGCGCGGTAGTTGAGGGAACGCAGCTTCCAGGAGAGGTAGAGGGGGTCGATGGGGATGCAGTGGCCCCCGAGGCCCGGCCCGGGGCGGAAGGCCATGAAGCCGAAGGGCTTGGTGGACGCGGCGTCGATCACCTCCCAGACGTTCAGGCCGAGGCGGTCGCACATGATGGCGACCTCGTTCACGAGCCCGATGTTCACGCTGCGGAAGGTGTTCTCGAGGAGCTTGACCATCTCTGCGGCGGCCGCGCGGGAGACCGGCACGACGCGGTCCACGGCCGCCCCGTAGAGGAGCGCCGCCATCTCGGTGCAGCGGGCCGTGACCCCCCCGACCACCTTGGGGGTGTTCCGCACCCCGTACTTCGGGTTCCCGGGGTCCACCCGCTCGGGGGAGAAGGCCAGGAAGAAGTCCTCGCCCACCTTGAGCCCGTCCGCCTCGAGGAGCTTCGGGAGGAGGACCTCCTCCGTCGTCCCGGGGTAGGTGGTGGACTCCAGGACCACGAGCATCCCGCGGTGCATCCGGGCGGCCACCTCCGCGGCAGCCCGCTCCACGAAGGACATGTCCGGGTCCCGCGTCTTGCTGAGGGGCGTGGGGACGCAGATGCTGACGGCGTCCACCTCGGCGAGGCCCCCGAAGTCGGCGGAGGCGCGGAACCGGCCGGCCTTCACCGCCTCGGCCACGCGGGCCGAGGGGATGTCGGGGACGTAGGAGACGCCGGAGTTGAGCCGGTCCACCTTCTCGGCGGCCACGTCGAAGCCGCTCACGCGGAACCCGGCCCGCGCGAACTCCATGGCCAGGGGGAGTCCCACGTAGCCCAGGCCCAGGACCCCGACGCGGGCCTCCCGGGACTGGATGCGGCGGCGAAGCTCGGCGGCGCTGCTCAAGGCTTGCCTCCCGCGGGGACGGAGGCGATCCGCTCCCGGAAATGTGCGACGGTGCGCCTAAGACCGTCCGCGACGCGGACCTTCGGCTCCCACCCCAGGAGCCGGCGCGCCTTCTCGATGTCCGGGCGGCGGACCCGCGGGTCGTCCTGCATGGCCGGGACGTGGACGACGCGGCTCTTCGACCCCGTGACCTCGAGGACGAGCCGCGCGAACTCGAGGATGGTCATCTCCTCCGGGTTCCCCAGGTTCACGGGGAGGTCGTGGTCCACGGCCAGCAGCCGCACCACCCCCTCCACGAGGTCGTCCACGAAGCAGAAGGAGCGGGTCTGCTTCCCGTCCCCGTGCACGGTGAGGTCCCGACCCGCGAGGGCCTGCTCCATGAAGGAGGGCACCACGCGGCCGTCCCCGAGCCGCATGCGCGGCCCGTAGGTGTTGAAGAAGCGGGCGATCCGGATCCGCATCCCGTGGGCCCGGTGGTAGGCCATGACCAGGGCCTCGGCGAACCTCTTCGACTCGTCGTAGACCCCGCGGGGGCCGATGGGGTTCACGTTCCCCCAGTAATCCTCGCGCTGGGGGTGCTGGTGCGGGTCCCCGTAGACCTCGGAGGAGGAGGCGAGGAAGAACGCCGCCCCGCGGGCCTTCGCGAGCCCGAGGGCGTTGTGGGTCCCCAGGGAGCCCACCTTGAGGGTCTGGATCGGGTACTGGAGGTAGTCCACCGGGCTCGCCGGCGAGGCCAGGTGGAGGACGGCGTCCAGCGCGCCCTCGACGACGAGGGGCCGGGAGACGTCCTGCTCGAGGAGGGAGAAGCGGGGCTCCCGTTCGAGGGAACGGAGGTTGTCCCGGCTCCCCGTGATGAAGTTGTCCACGGCGACCACGGTCCAGCCGTCGGCCACCAGCCTCTGGGAGAGGTGGCTGCCGATGAACCCGGCCCCCCCGGTGACGACCGCCCGCGCCATCCTGCTCTCCCGGAACTTCGCCTCCCCGCCGGAGGGCGAACGAGCGAGGGTAACGCCGCCCGCGCCGGGGGCGTAGGAGTTACAAACGGGCCTTCGGGCGGCGTTCGGAAGCCCCTGCGCGCGCGCGGCTTGCGACGGGGGAAAGTACTCGCGAGGGGTCTGACCCCTAGCGGCGCGCCAGCAAGTCTTCCACGAGACCGGTATCGTAGTGCCCGGCCACGAAGCCGCCGTGGCGGAAGATGCGGCGGTGGAGGGGGATGGTCGTCTTCACCCCTTCCACCACGAACTCCTCCAGGCACTGCTTCATGGCCTCCACGGCCTCTTTCCGGGTGGGCTTGTGGACGATGAGCTTCCCCATGAGGGAGTCGTAGTTCGGGGGGATGGAGTAGCCCGGGTAGATGTGCGAATCCACCCGCACCCCGGGGCCCCCGGGAGGGCTCCACTGCACGACCTTCCCCGGGCTCGGGCGGAAGTCGTTGTCCGGGTCCTCGGCGTTGATCCGGACCTCGATGGCGCACCCGCGGAACTTCAGGTCCTCGAGTCCCCGGTCGAGCCGCTCCCCGGCGGCGATCCGGATCTGCTCCTTGACGAGGTCCACGCCCGTCACCATCTCGGTGACCGGGTGCTCCACCTGGATCCGGGCGTTCACCTCGATGAAGTAGAAGGCGTTGTCCCGGTCCACCAGGAACTCCACGGTCCCGGCGTTGGTGTAGCCGGCGACCTTCATGAGCTTCACCGCCGCGCGGGTCATCCTCTTCCGCACGTCCTTGGGGAGCAGCGGCGACGGGGTCTCCTCCACGACCTTCTGGCGGCGGCGCTGGAGGGAGCAGTCGCGCTCGCCCAGGTGGACGACGGTCCCGTGCTCGTCCGCGAGGATCTGGACCTCCACGTGCCGCGGCCGGTCCAGGAACTTCTCGATGTAGACCGCCCCGTCCCCGAAGGCGGCCTGGGCCTCGGTCCGCGCCGCCTGGATGGAGTGGAGGAGCGACATGTCGTTGTGGGCGATCCGGATCCCCCGGCCCCCGCCCCCGGCCGCCGCCTTCACCAGGACCGGGTAGCCGATGGAGCGGGCGACCTCGACGGCCTCCCCCTCCTCCCCGATCTTCCCCTCGGAGCCGGGGACCGTGGGGACACCGGCCTTCTTGGCCGTCTCCCGCGCGCGGGCCTTGTCCCCCATGGCCGCGATGGCCTCCACGCCGGGCCCGATGAACACGATGTTGCTGTCGCGGCAGACCTCGGCGAAGTGGGAGTTCTCGGAGAGGAAGCCGTAGCCGGGGTGGATCGCGTCCACGTCCGCGATCTCCGCCGCGCTCATGATGCTCGGGATCGAGAGGTAGGACTGGGCGCTCGCCGCGGGCCCGATGCAGATGGTCTCGTCGGCGAAGCGCAGGTGGAAGGACTGGGAGTCGGCGCGGGAGTAGACCGCGACCGTCTGGACCCCGAGGTCCTTGCAGGCCCGGATGACCCGGAGCGCGATCTCCCCCCGGTTGGCGATCAGGATCCGCCGGAACACGGGGGGCGCCTACTCCGCCGGGGCCACGCCGGGGGCGGGCTTGACGAGGAACAGCGGCTGGTCGAACTCCACGGCCTCCCCGTTCTGGACCAGCACGGCGAGGACCTCCCCCTCCACCTCGGCCTTGATCTCGTTCATGACCTTCATGGCCTCGATGACGCAGACCACGGTGTCCTTCCGGATGGTGTCCCCCACCTCGGCGAAGGGCGCGGCCTCGGGGCTCGGCGCCCGGTAGAAGGTCCCGACCATCGGGGAGCGGATCGGGGTCCCCTTGGGCGTCCCCGGCGCCGCGGCCGGCCCCGCCGGGGGCGCCGCGGCCGGCGCGTAGCCCGGGGAGACCCCGTTCGCCGCCAAGAGCGGCGCGAGCGTCAGGGGGACGGGCACGGCCGCCAGCGGCTGCGCCGCCCCGGGGCCTCCCCTGCGGAGCCGCACCTTCCGCCCCTCGTCCTCGAGTTCGATCTCGGCCAGCCCGTGGAGGTCCATGAGGTGCACGAGCCTCTTCACGTCGCGGAGGTCGAGCCGTCCGGCCTCGCCCGGCCGAGGCTTGTGGCCCGGAGTCCCGCCGGCGCCGTCATCGACCATGCCGTCCTCCTTCCTTGCCGCCGCGCGCGAACGGCCGGGCCGGGCAAGCCCGGCCCCTGCGAACGGCCGGGCGGGGTAGACCTCCCCGGGCTCGGCCCGCCACTGGCGGGCCTCGAAACCCCCGGGGACCCCCGCCCCTACTACAACAGCGACCGCCGGACCATCTCCTCGGCGATCTGCACGGCGTTCGTCGCGGCCCCCTTCCGGAGCTGGTCCATGCACGCGAACAGCGCGAGGCCCCCGGCGAGCGCGAGCTCCTCGCGGACGCGCCCCACGAGCACGGCGTCCCCCCCGGCGGCCTCCCGCGGGGTGGGGAACCGGGGCGTGTCCGGTTCGTCCACGAGCCTAACCCCCGGGGCCGCCGCAAGCACGGACCTGGCCTCGTCCACGGTCATCCGGCGCTCGAGTTCCAGGTGGATCGCCTCCGAGTGGGCCCTCTCGACGGGCACGCGCACGCAGGTGGCGCTCACCTTCACCCGGGCGTCCCCGAGGATCTTCGTGGTCTCGCTGTTGAGCTTCAGCTCCTCTGGGGTGTGGCCCCCCTCGAGGATCCGCTCCACGAAGGGGAGGACGTTCCCCGCGATGGGATAGGGGTAGAGGCTGCGTGGCTCCGGGCGGCCCCCGGCGCGGGCCCGGAGCTGGGCGTCCAGCTCCTCGAGCCCCCGCCGCCCGCTCCCCGAGACCGCCTGGAAGGTCACCACGACGGCCCTCCCGATCCGCGCGACGCGGTGGAGGGGGTTCACGGCGACGAGGAACAGGATGGTCGAGCAGTTGGGGTTCGAGACGATGCCCCGGTGCCCGGCGAGGGCCTCGGGGTTCACCTCGGGGACGACGAGCGGGACGTCGGGCTGCATCCGGAAGGCGCTCGAGTTGTCCACCACCACGGCCCCGGCCTTCGCCGCGATCGGGGCGAACACGCGGCTCACCCGGCTCCCGGGGGAGAACAGCGCGAGACGGACCCCCCGGAAGGAGTCCTCGCGGAGGACCTCCACGGGGAGCTCCTCCCCGCGGAACGCGAGGCGCTTCCCGGCGCTCCGCTCCGAGGCGAGGAGCCGCAGCGACGCCACGGGGAACTTCCGCTCCTCGAGGACGCGGAGCATCTCCTGCCCCACGAGCCCCGTGGCCCCGGCGACCGCGACGCTGTAGCTCACGAGCCCGTCCCCTTCCCTTCCGTCTCCCCGGGCTCGGGTCGCCGCCGGCGACCCTCGAAACCCCCGGGGGCCCCCGCCCGCCCGCAGTCCGCGACCGCCCCCCGCGCCACCGCCACGGCGTGCGGGAGGGCCGCCGCGACGAACCCCAGGCACTCCACCGCGCCCCCGGGACTCCCGGGGAGGTTCACGACCAGCGTCCCCCCCGCGAGGAGCCCCGCGGTGGCCCGGCTGAGGAGGTTCCGCGGGTCCTCCGCGGCGGAGCGCCGCCGGATCTCCTCGGCCAGGCCCGGCACCTCCCGCACCACCACGTCCCGGGTCGCCTCCGGGGTCGTGTCCCGCGGGGCGAGCCCGGTCCCGCCCGTCGTGAGGACCAGGTCCGCCCCGGCCCCGAGTTCCCGGATGCGCGCCGCGATGGTCCCCCGTTCGTCCGGGACCACCGCCGCGGCCACCACGCGGTGGCCGAGGGCCTCCACGGCCTTCCGGAGCGCGGGCCCCGACCGGTCCTCCCGCTCGCCCCGGGAGGCCCGATCGGAGACCGTCAGGATCGCGACCCGGAGCGCCGCCACGGACCGCTCCTCCCCCCAGACTTGGACAGGAGCCGGATGCTCTCCACCTCGGCGCCCCGGTCGGCCGACTTGACCATGTCGTAGACGGTGAGGGCCGCCACGCTCGCCGCCACGAGGGCCTCCATCTCCACGCCGGTGCGGTCGAAGGCCCGCGTCCGGGCCCGGAGACGGACCCCCCGCGGGGTGAGGACCGCGTCCACCGCCACGTCGGTGAGGGCGAGGGGGTGGCAGAGGGGGATGAGCTCGGCGGTCCGCTTGGCGGCCTGGATCCCCGCCAGGCGGGCGGTCTGCAGGACGTCCCCCTTGCGGCCGGCCCCGCGGCGCACCAAGCGGACCGTGGCCGCGCCGAGGTGGACCCGGGCCTCGGCCTCCGCCTCGCGGAGACTCGGGGCCTTGAGCGTCACGTCCACCATCCGGGCCGCGCCGTCCCTCCCCACGTGGGAGAGTCGATCGACCCCCCGTCTCCGAACCCTTCGGACCACCCCGGACCTCCGCCCCCCCCGACCCCCTGGGGATCCCCCCATCATCGTCCGCCCCACGGGCGGGGCGAAGATCAAACCCCCTCCAAGGCAAAATCGGGGACTGTCCCCTACGTTATGCGATCCATGAGGGTGTATCCTCGGGACAGGAGGGTGCGCCCATGGAGGTCCTGAGGGACGGGAACGGATGGGTCGTGCGCGGAGACGCCGGGGAGGTGGAGGTGTTCCGGGCCCTCCTCGGGCGGGCGCTCTTCCAGGACATCCCCCGGGAGATCCAGGGGCCGACGATGGCCTACGGGGAGGCCCTCCTCGCCCGTTTCGACCGGGAGGTCCCCCGGGAGGCGTCCGGGCCGCGCCGCGGGCCCGCGTGAGTCGCCCCGCGACGCCGGTGGCCGCTGGCGGGGGCCGCGGCGGGCCCGCTATCATGGGGCCATGACCGGGGAGGGGGACGGGCTCCGCTGCCCGGGCTGCGGGGCGAAGCTGCCCCCGGCCGGGCTCTGCAGGTTCTGCGGGGCGACGGCGGCCGTGGACGGCCGCGTGGGGAAGCTGGTCGATTCCGACCTCTCCTGCCCCCGCTGCGCGAAGAAGCCGCCCATGCGGGGGGTCGTCCTCCAGGGGATCCGCGTGGACGCCTGCTTCGCCTGCCACGGGATGTGGTTCGAGACCGGGGCCCTCGAGCACGCGGTCCAGGCAGAGTCCACGAAGCCCCCCGAGCCCGCCCGCCGCAGGGGCGGGGGCAGCCCGGTGTCCGGGGCGACCTCGGCCCCCGAGGACGTGAAGTACCTCGAGTGCCCGCGCTGCAAGGGGGGGATGGCGCGGCAGCCGCTCGCGCGCAAGCCCCTCGTGATCGCCGACCGCTGCGGGGCCCACGGGACCTGGCTCGACGGAGGGGAGTTCGACCAGCTCCTCGCCGTCGCCCGCGCCCGCGGGCCCGCGGAGGCCCTCGGCGCGGACTCGGCCCGGCCGCGCGCGCTCAAGGCGGACCCGGACCTCCAGAGGATCCTCGACGCCGCCCGCAGGGACCCCGACATGTTCACGCCGCAGTCCCGGGCCGAGAGCGCCGCGGCGGCGGACCGGCGCGGCGGGTTCTTCGGTCTCGGGAGACGGCGCCGGTACTCGATCCTGGACCTGGTCTCCGACCTGGCCGGGTTCTTCCGGTGACCCCGCCGGCCCCGCTCCCCCGCCGCGGGGGGAACTCCGTCGTCGCCGCCTTCGTGGACGGCCGGCGGGTGCGCGGCTTCGTCTTCGACTTCCTCGCCACCCGCGAGGCCTTCCAGATCTTCCCCGTGGACGGCGCCGGGACCGGGTTCGGCACCACCGTCAGCCTCAAGGAGCTGAAGGCCCTCTACTTCGTCAAGCAGTTCGAGGGGGACCCCGACTACCTCGAGAACAAGATCTCCGTCGATCCGAAGAGCGTCGCCCGGCAGGCGAAGAAGATCGAGGTCGTGTTCAGCGACGGCGAACGGCTCCTGGGCACCACCGAGGCCTACAGCCCGGCCCGCCTCGGCTTCTTCATGTACCCCGCGGACCCCAAGAGCAACAACCAGCGGATCTTCGTCATCAACGCCAACGTCCGCGAGGTGGCGTGGACGCGGTAGCCGGCCGCGCCTACCGCGACCGGGACCCGGGACGGCCGCAGGAGCCCCGGGGGCAGGAGGCCGGCGGCCCGAGCATCCGCGAGAGGAGGAACCTCCGGCGCGCCACCGCCCGGTAGATCGACGGCCCCAGCGCGCGGAAGGGGAACACCCCGAGGACCCGCCCGAGCCAGCGCCGCCGCGGGAGCAGGAGGAGCACGGCCCGCCAGGCCTCGAACCCGCGCCGCCAGGTCCCGTCCGGGAGCCGCACCGCCATCTCGCGGGCCAGGTCCTCCTCGGTGAAGGGCGCCCCCTCGCGGGCCGCCGGGTCCCTGAAGTCGCGCCAGGCGAGCCGCCGCCCCGTGTCGAGGGGCTCCACCCCCTCCCGCGCGCGCCGGCAGAGCCCGCACGCGCCGTCGTAGAAGACCAGCAGCGGCTCCTCCCCGGGCACCGGGGGATCGTAGCCGGTCGGGGGTCGTCGCGGGCCGGGGTCAGTACGAGAAGCGGACCCAGTCCCTCCAGGAGCGGTCCAGCGAACGGGGGTCCGCCCCGAGGGCCCTCCGCGCGGCCTCGTCCCCGGACGCTCCACCGTCCACGGCGCGCAGGAACCCCACGAAGTCCGCCGGGAGGTTCTCCAGGAGCCGGGAGATCACGCCCCGGGCCTTCGCGATCAACTCCCCCCCCGGCGATCCTGTCCCGCTGCCGTCCGCGGACTACGGCAGGGGGTAATCGCCGGAGGCGGTGATCTTCCCGCCCTTGATGATGGCGCCGACGTTCGGCCCCGAGGTCACGATCCCCGTGAACTTGATCTTCGCCTTGAAGATTGCGTCCACGCCGCCCGGCGTCTGGTAGGCGGAGACCTTCCCCTTCACGGTGACGATGGTCACGCCGTCCCCGCCCAGCGCCTTGCTCGCGATCGCGGCGACGGTGGACATGAGCTCCGGGCTCCCCGGGTCCGAGATCACGATGTACCGCCCGCGCTTGATCTCCGTCGTCCCCGAGAACGCCCCGAAGGTCCCGCCGGTCGGGTCGTTCAGGGTGACGTCGTAGGTGCCGCTGAGCCCGCCGACGCTGGCGACGATGTCCACGTCTACCGTCGTGTCCACGATGGTCACGGGCAACTTCGCCTTCAACCCGCCGCCGCCCAGTAGCCTCATGAAGAAGCCGAGCGGGTTGCCCGCCGCGATTTCCCTCGGGAAGCACCCGGCCAGCGGCAGTGCCGCGGCGGCGACCAGCACCAAGCGGGAGACGCGATGGGACATGGCTCCTCCTTCCCCGGTCTCCCGGGACGACGGCTTACGCGGCGGGATGATACCGCCCCGAGGGAGTCGATCCAGCCCCCGATTCCGCGCGCGGCTTCAGCCGTCCGGGCGAGGCCGGAAGGCCACCGCCGGGGCGAGGTGGGTGCGGCGGACGGCGGCCAGGCCCTCGAGGTCGGCGACGGTGCCGGCGAGGCGGCGGACGCGCACGATGGCGCGGGCCGGGAGTGCCGCGGCGGCGGACCGGCGCGGGAGGTCCCGAGGAGCGGTTCGCCCGGCACGGCGCCATCCTAGCCCGGTATCCTTGGCCCCCGCGCGAGGAGGTGGGGGGATGGGAGAGGAGGGGAGTCCTCGAGGGGCCGCGGGGGGCCCCCCGCCCGTCCCGGGGATCCCGGCGTGGTTCCTCCTCCTCGCGGTGGGCGCCTCCGGCGCGGCCGTGATGACGGTGGAGATGACGGCGGTCCGGGCCCTCCAGCCCTTCTTCGGGTCCACGACCTTCGTCTGGACGAACGTCATCGCCGTGGTGCTGGCGGCCCTGGCCCTGGGGTACGACCTCGGGGGACGGCTCGCGGACCGGCGCGCCTCGCCGGGGCTGCTCTTCGGCCTGCTCGCCGCGGGCGGGCTGCTGGTGGCCCTGGGCGCACTCCTCGTCACCCCCGTCTCCCGCCTCTTCCTGGACGAGGGGGTGAGCCTTGAGGGGCTCTCGACGGTCCTGGTGAAGGGTTCCCTCGGGACGAGCCTCCTCCTCTTCGCGCCGCCGCTCCTCCTCCTCGGCGCCGTCTGCCCCATCGCCATCCGCCTCCTCGCCTCCCGCGGTGCGGGGAGGGCCGCGGGACGGGTGTTCGCCGTCTCCACGGTGGGGTCCATCGCGGGGACCTACCTCCCGACCCTCCTGCTCGTGCCGCACCTCGGCTCGCGGGGCTCCCTGCTCGCGGCGGCCGGCCTCCTCCTCCTCCCCGCGGCGGCCGGGCTCGCGGCCTTCGCCCGTCCCCGAAGCGCCGCCGTGGCGGCGGGCGCCGTCGCGCTGCTGGCCGGCGGGTCCCTGGCGGCCCTCGGCGACACGCGGCCCTCCCGGGGCCCCCCGCCGCTTCCCGGGGGTGGCGACTCCGTCGTGCTCGCGGAGAGGGAGTCCCCCTACCAGTACCTCACCGTGCGGGACGACCGGCACCCGGGGGAGCCCCCCCGGAGGGTCCTGACCATCAACGAGGGGGTCCACACCTTCCACGCGCTCCGCGTGGAGGGGCGCGTCCTCGCGGATTCGCGCTGCTACGACGACTACGCGATGCTCCCCTTCCTGCTCGACCTCGCGCCGGGGTCGGAACTCCGCGCGGCCGTCGTGGGGTTCGCCTGCGGCGTGAACGCCTCCCAGTGGCGCCACTTCTGGGACGGCCCCTACCGCCTGCGGGTGGACGGCGCGGAGCTGGACCCCGAGGTCCTGGCGCTCGGGCGCGAGTTCTTCGGGCTCCCCGCGGGGGACGGCGGGGATCTCCGCGTGACCGTCGCCGACGGCCGTCCCTGGCTCGAGGCCCTCCCCGCGGGGACGCGCTACCACATGCTCGTCCTCGACGCCTTCGCCCACGAGCTCTACGTCCCGTTCCACCTCGGCACGAGGGAGTTCTTCGACCTCTGCCGGCGGAGGCTCCTGCCCGGCGGCGTGCTGGCGATGAACGTCTACGCCGTGGGCGCCGACTCCCCGAACCTCCGGGCCCTGGAGAACACGCTGGCCACGTCCTTCGGCTCCTGCGTGCGCGCGAGCCAGTACCGGGGGGCCAACTTCATGCTCCTCGCCCGCAACGGGGAGGGTCCGCCCGACCTCGCGCGGCTCGCGCGGGAGCGCACCGGGAGGCGCTTCCCGGGTCGCGGGGGGCTCCGGGAATGGGACCGGCTCCTCGACCTCGCGGCGGCGGTCCCCGAGGGGGCCGTCGTCGTCACCCCGCGCCCCGACGCCCCCGTCCTGACCGACGACCACGCGCCCCTCGAGTGGCTCACGGACCGGTTCCTCGGGCTGGAGGAGCGGAGGCTCCTCGGCGACGACGCCGCGGGCGCGGACCCGGGCGACTCGGCCCGTCGCGCGGCCCTCCGGGCCCTCGACGCGCGCCAGGGCCGCGTCCTCGCCTGGATCGGGGCCGGCTGGGCGCTTCTCCTCGGCGGGCTCTTCCTGCTGTCCCGTCGCCTCCCTTGACACGGCGTCCGGGCCGGGCCCGAGCCCGGTCCGCTGGATCCGGTGTCGGAGCCCCCCCGACGGCGGCGACTTCACCCGTCCGCGCGCAACCGGAAGGCGACCGCCTCGGCCAGGTGGGGACGGCCGACGGCGGCCAGGCCCTCGAGGTCGGCGACGGTGCGGGCGAGGCGGCGGACGCGGACGATGGCGCGGGCCGACAGGCGCAGGCGCTCCGCCGCCTTCTCCAGGAACTCCTCCCCCTCGGGGTCGAGGGCCGCGAGGCGGTCGAGGGACTTCCCGTCGAGGGCCGCGTTGAGGCACGCCCGCCCGGCCTGCGCGGTGCGGGCGTCGCGGACCCGGTCCCGGAGCACGGCGC
>CAZKTF010000013.1:0-31633 GCA_964555565.1 uncultured Planctomycetota bacterium
TCCGCCCCGGCCCCCGGGGCCGCGGGCGCGTCGCCTGCGGGGGCCTCCGGCACGGGGGCCGCGGGCATCGCGCCCGAGGCGAGCCGGCCGGACTCGGTCACGCTGGCCGCCGCGTCGCGGTCCTCCACGTAGGAGAGCTCCGCGCCCGGGGCGGCGGCGTCCTCGAGGACGCCCTTCTGCCGGGCCTCCTCCTCCGTCATGATGTCGATGTCCCAGCCGCACAGCTTCGCGGCGAGCCGCACGTTCGCGCCCTTCTTCCCGATGGCCAGGGAGAGCTGGTCCTCGTCCACGATGACGAGGGCCTTGCCGGTCTCGTTGAAGAGGTCGATGCGGTTGATCTCCGCGGGCTTCAGCGCGTTCATGATCAGCGTCTCGGGCTGGTCGGACCAGGGGATGATGTCGATGCGCTCCCCGCCCAGCTCGTCGATGATGGTCTTGATCCGGGCCCCGCGGATCCCGATGCAGGACCCGACGGGGTCGATCTTCGGGTCCAGGCTCGTGACCGCGACCTTCGTCTTGTAGCCCGCCTCGCGGACCAGCTTCTTGACCTCGACGATCCCCTCGTTGATCTCGGGGACCTCGCGCTCGAAGAGCCTCTTGACGAGGTCCGGGTGGCTGCGGCTGAGGATGATTTTCACCGCCGGCCCGGTCTTGCGGACCTCGACCACGTAGCAGCGGATCGAGTCGCCGTTCTTGTACTGCTCCCCGCGCACCTGCTCGTGCTTGGGGAGGTACCCCTCGGTGTTGCGGTCCCGGCGCTTCTCCAGGCCCACGATGACCGTGGTCCCCTCCACGCGGAGGACCTTGCCGGCCACGATGGAGCGGTTGTAGCGGTCGTACTCGTTGAAGATGACGTCCCGCTCGGCCTCGCGGAGCTTCTGGAGCATCACCTGCTTGGCGGTCTGGGCGGCGATGCGGCCGAGGTCGCCGAGCTGGAGGGCGTTCCCCTCGGGGTCGGAGGCGACCACCCCGCCGGTGTCCCGGTCGATGCGGATCGAGAGGACCCTGCCCTCGCCGAACTTCTTGCGGGCCGCGGAGAGGAGCGCGGTCTCCACCGCCTCGAAGAGGATGTCCTTTTCGATGTCCTTGGAGCGGTGGAGGGTGTCCACGATCTGCAGCAGGTCGCCGTTCACGGCCGCACCCCTCCCGCCCCTCCCGAGCGGGGGGCCCACTGCCCGGCGTGTCGAAAAAAAGAGGTGGGCGGGGCCCACCTCGACGACGACGCTCAGCCCGCCCGGTGCGGGGTAAACGGGCATTGTAGGACGCCGCCGCGGCAGGCCCAAGGAAAGGCAGCGACGAGGCCGCCCCGCCGTCGTGGGAGGGGAAGGCCGCACCGCCCCCGAGGGCCCCCGGGTACATTCCCCGCCGGCCCGGAGGGACCCCTTGACGCCGCTCGCAGGCTTCAGCCTGATCCTCCCCGCGCGCAACGAGGAGGGGAACATCGGGGGGGTCGTGGACCGGGCCCTCGAGGTCCTCCCGCGGATCGCCCGCGACTTCGAGGTCCTGGTCGTGGACGACGGCAGCATCGACGGGACGGCGGCCGAGATCGAGGCGCGCTCGCGCCGCGACCCCCGCGTCCGGTGCCTCCGGCGGGCGACCGCGGGCGGCTACGGCGCCGCGCTCCGCGCGGGGTTCGCGGAGGCGCGGCACCCGCTCCTCGGCTACTGCGACGGGGACGGGCAGTTCGACCTGGAGGACCTCCCGGCCCTCGTCGAGCCGGTGCAGCGCGGCGAGGCGGATGCCTCCACGGGGTACCGGGGGTCGCGGAACGACCCGCTCCACCGCCGCCTCCTCGGGCGGGCCTGGAGCGGGGTCGTCCGGGCCCTGTTCGGGGTCGAGGCGCGGGACGTGGACTGCGGCTTCAAGGTCCTGCCCGCGGACCTCGCGCGCCGGCTGGACCTCCGGGCCCGGGGAGGGTTCGCCTCCGGGGAGATCCTCGGGAAGATGGCCTCGGCGGGGCTCCGCGTCGCGGAACGCCCGGTGCGGCACGGGCCGCGCCTGCGCGGCGCGGCCAGCGGGGCCCGGGCGGGAGTGGCCCTCGGGGCGGTCCGGGACCTCGGGCGCCTCGGCCTGTCCGTGGCGCTGTTCGGGCCGCCGGCTCCCTGGGCGGGCCCGCTGGCCCGTTTCGTCCCGGCGCCGAGGCCCCTCGCGTGGATGCTCACCCTCGTCCTCGCGGCCTTCTACGGCGCGCGGACCGCCAGGGTGGTCGCCGAGGACAGGCCCGTGGACTTCTACCTCTACCTCATGGCCGCGAAGGGGGTGGCGGCGGGGGAGGACGTGTACGGGGCCGGGGGGGAGGACTGGAAGCGGCTGGCGGAGGAGACGGGCGTTCCCGTGTATGCCCCACCCTACCGGTACCCCCCGCTGACCGCGATCCTCGCAAGGGGGCTGCTCCCCCTTCCCGCGCGTCGGGCCGCCGCGGTGTGGATCGGGCTCTCCGCCTGCGCCCTCCTGGCCTCCGCCTGGCTCCTCGGGGGCGTCCTGCGGGTGCGCTACGGGACGCCCCTGGCGCTGGCGGCGCTGGGGGGATTCTTCCCCGCCGTCGCGATGCTCTCCGCCGGCCAGGTAAGCGGCTTCGTCCTCCTGGCCCTGTGCGCGGGGCTTCGCGGGCTGCTGCGGGGACCGCCCGCGATCGCGGGGACCGCCCTCGCCATCGGGGCGCACCTCAAGTTGGTGCCCCTGGCGCAGCTCGCCTGGCTCGGAGGGACCCGGCGTTGGAGGCCCTTCGCGGCGGGGCTCGCCGCCCTGGCAGTCCTGGGCGCCGTCTCGGCGGTCCTCGCGGAGCCGGGGGCGTGGGGCTCCTACGCCCGCAACCTCCACCGCCTCGGGGAGGCCTGGACCCTCATGCCTACGGCGGGGAACCAGGCCCTCAACGGGTTCGTCTGCAGGTTGCTGCTGCCCGGCGACCCGGGCGGGGGTGCCGCGCGCGCGGCCTGGGCCGCCGGGTCGATCCTCCTCGTCGCCGCCACGGCCTTCCTCTGCATCCGGGCGGGGGGGACCCCCCGCACGGCGGCGCTGGAGTTCTCCCTCGTCACCGTGGCGTCGTGCCTCATCACGCCCTACACCTGGTACCACCAGTTCGTCCTGCTCCTCCTCCCCGGCGTCGTCTTCGCCGACCACGCGCTGTCCGTGCCGGGACACCGCATCCTCCTGGCCGTTCTCGTCTCCGCCTACGCCGCCACGAGCAGGTTCGTGTTCGGCCTCTGGAGCCGGGGAGAGAGTCCCCTCGGGGATTCCATCCCGTTCCTGTCGGCGATCCTCCTGTGGCTCCTCCTCGCGCGGGCCCTGCGCGCCGAGGCGCGCGCAGCGCCCTAGCGCCCTTCGAAGGGGTGCATCCCCGCGCGCCGCATCCTCCCGAGCTGGATCTCCAGCTCCTCGCGGGAGGGCATGACGAAGGGGGTGTGCTTCCGCGCGAGCGCCTCCACGGACATCCCGGCCTTCGCGTCGTCCTCGAACTCGCGGACCGCGAGGCGGATCTCCTGCCCCGCCCGGAATCCCCTCTCCGCCTGGACCAGGAAGAGCGAGGCGACGAGAGTGAAGAGCGCCGTCTGGACGAAGCGCCGGCGACCCGGGCGGAGGCCGATCTCCGCCGCCAGGTGCCCGAGGACGAGCAGGGGGGCCATGTAGAGGATGTAGTGGTTCTGCAGGCCGAAGACGGGGGCCAGGCCCGACCTCGTCACGCCGATCCCCCCGGCCTCGAGCAGCAGTCCCACGAGGACCGCCAGCAGCCCCTGCGCCAGGAGCCGCCGCGGGCCCTCCGCCCGGGCGACCCGCGCCAGAAGGAGGGCCGCGAGGAGGGCCAGCGCCGCCGCGAGCAGCGTGAACACGGGCAGGCCGTAGCCGAAGTTGGGGTGCTCCTTCCACCCCACGGTCGCCACGCTGCCGAAGGCCCTGCCGAGGGCCTGGAGGGCCGTCCGGAGGACGGCCGGGAGCGACGTCGGGGCCGGGATCGCCTCCGGCCGGCGGTAGAGCGCGAGGATGACGAGGCCGGTCACGAGGGCGGACGCCGCGAAGGCGACCGCGGCCGCGGGGACGGGGGCCCCCGGTCCCGTCCCCCGGAGGCGCCGCCAGAGGACCCAGGAGGCCACGGGGATCGCCAGGAGGATGCCGGCCGTGTTGTCCAGCGCCAGGAGGAGGCACGCCGCCGCGATCCACGTCCACGCCCTGCCGCCCCCGGGGCCCGGGAGCCTCGCCAGCAGGAACAGGATCAGGGCGCACGCCGCCTGGTAGAGGGCGAGGGCCAGTACCGCGGGGTGGAGGAGGCTCGGGGCCGCGCCCCAGTGGAGGAGCGCGAGGGGGACGACCGCGTCCACGTAGGCGGCCCGCCCGCGCACCCTCCAGACGGCGAGGAGGAAGAGGAGGCTCGAGGCCCCGACCAGGAGGAAGTTGAGCCAGGTCACGGCGCGGAAGTCGTTCCCGGTCGCCTTGATGAGGACGAACATCGCCAGCTTGACCACCGGCCAGCGGTGGGCGGCGTCCTGCGCCCAGCACCACTCCCAGGTGGGTGGGCTCTCCCCGGAGACGGGCGGGACGAGCCAGAAGTCGTCCCAGAGCGGGACGTTGGAGGAGAAGAGGGCGACGTAGCCGAGTCCCATCGCGAAGGCGAGCCCCCAGACGAGGAGGACGAAGACCCTGCGCGGGTCCCGGAAGGCCGCGACGGGAGTGTCCAGGGGGACCCCCTACCTGCCCTCGAGCAGCCGCAGCACCCGGCGGCCGGGGGCGCGCGCCAGCTCCCGGAGTCGCCGGTCCCAGGGGGGCTTCCGGGAGCCGGGGTCCGGCCCGGGGCGCGCCCCGTACTTGGCGAGCACGCCCGCGTAGGCGGCGTCCATCCCGGCCTGCCGTTCCCGGTCGCGGGCCGCGTCCCCGCGCGTGCTCCTCCGCCGCCGGTACTCGCACGTCGCCCGCGGGAGGAAGGCGAAGGAGGTCACGACCCGGGAGAAGCGCAGCCAGAGGTCCCAGTCCTCGAGGACGGGGAGGCCCTCGTCGAACCCCCCGGCCTCCTCGAAGAGCGACCTCTCGAACA
Source organism: uncultured Planctomycetota bacterium (assembly GCA_964555565.1). Classification (GTDB taxonomy): domain Bacteria; phylum Planctomycetota; class JAJSAM01; order JAJSAM01; family JAKLKS01; genus CAZKTF01. Next base: position 5,024 of record CAZKTF010000013.1, read on the forward strand.
ACGCGCAGGGGAGGGGGATGTAGTTGTGGTGGAAGAGGATGGGCCGGTCGAAGGGCTGGTTCCACGGGATGGCGCGGCGGAGGATCCGGTACCGCAGTGGGTCCTCGCCCTCGAGGAGCTGCTCCGCCTCGATCCCGAGCGCGTAGGCGACCCGCGCGCGCCCCTTCTCCAGGGCGGCCACCAGCGCCTCCACGTGGTCGGCGAAGAGGAGGTCGTCGTCGTCGAGGAGCCCCACGAGCGTCCCCGAGGAGGCTCGCACCCCCAGGTTCCCGGTGCGGGAGCGGCCCGACCCCGGCGGCGCCCGGAGGTAGCGGACGGGCATCCGCCCCTCGAACTCGCGGACGACGGCCTCCCCGTCCGTGGACCCGTCCTCCGCCACGACGACCTCGACGTCCGGGTAGGTCTGGCGGGCGAGGCACGCCAGGGCCTCGCGGAGGAAGCCGGGGCGGCGGAAGGTGCGGACGACGATGGAGACGCGCGGCGTCCGCGAGGGCGGCTCGAAGGGGCAGGCCGCGCCCTCGCGCGGGAACTCGTACTCCCCGCCCGAGAAGCGCCCCACGCCGGCACGGCGGAGCGCGCCGCGACCCCGGAGCGCGAGGGGGATCATCCGGGGGTGGCTCCGGGCCACGGACAGGAGCCCCCTCCGCAGGGGGCCGTCCCCCGCGGCGCGCGCCAGCAGGCGGAGGAAACGGAGGTACCCGGCCAGGATCTGCGCGGGCGAGCCGTACCGCCACCGCAGGTACAGATCATGCAGGGTCGCGTAGCGGGACGCGAGCGGGCTCTCCCCGCGCACCCGCTCCCCGGACCTGTGGTGGAAGACGGCGCGCGGGGCGTAGAGGCACCGCCCGCCCGCCGCCCGGAGTCTCCAGGAGAGGTCCACGTCCTCGGCGTAGAGGAAGAGCGCCTCGTCGAACCCCCCGGCGCGGAGGAACGCCTCCCGCCGGAGGAGGACCGCGGCCGCGCTGCTCCAGGAGGTCTCGAGGGTGACGGGGTCGTACACCTTCGGGTGCTCGAAGGGGACCTGGCGCGCCTCGACCATCGCGGCGCCCGGGCCGGCGCGGGCCACGGCGAAGAGCTCCCGCAGGCACCCGGGCGCCGGGGCGCCGTCGGGGTTGAGCAGGAGGACCCACTCCGAGGTCGCGCGGGCGATCGCGCGGTTGGCCGCGGCCCCGAAGCCGAGGTTCCGCGGCGAGGGGATCACCTCCAGGCGGACCCCAGCCTGCCGCGCCGCCGCGGCGGCGGCCTCCGCGCTCCCGTCCCCCGGGGCGTTGTCCGCGAGGAGGATCCGCGGCGGCGCCGCGCGGCCCTCCTGCCGCGCCACGGCCGCCACGAACCCGGGGAGGTCCGCGGCCGAGCGGAAGGAGACGACCGCCACGTCCACCGCCGGGAGCGCCGGTCCGTCCGCCATGCCGGTAGCGTACCGTCCGGGGGCGCGCGTCCCGCGGGTCTCGGTCGCCGGCCGAGTCGGCCGGAACTCCGGGGGCGGCCCCTAGAATCCCCGCCGACCGTGAGCATCCCCACCCCAGGCCCGTCCCCGGACGTCACCGCGGTCGTGGTCACCTGGAACTCCGCCGGGCGGGTCGCGGAGTGCCTCGACTCGCTCCGGGAGCCGGGGGTCCGCGTGGAGACGGTCGTCGTGGACAACGCGTCCGCCGACGGGACCCTCGCGGTCGTCCGGTCCGCGTCCCCCGGGGCGCGGGTGATCGAGACCGGGTCCAACCTCGGCTTCGCCGCCGCCGCCAACCGGGGCATCCGGGCCGGAACCGGCGCCTTCGTCCTCCTCCTCAACCCGGACGCGCGCCTCCTCCCCGGGTCCCTGGCGAGGCTCCGCGAGGCCCTCGCCGGGCGACCGGGAGGGTGGGCCGCGGGGCCCGCGATCCTGGACGGGCGCGGGCGGCCCCGGCGCACCGACCTCCGCTTCCCCCGGTTCCGGGACCTCCTGGCCCAGGCCCTCTTCCTCGACCGGCTGTTCCCCCCGGGGCGTCCCGCGGGCAGGGGCCGCCGCGGCGGGGGAGGGCCCGGGGACCCGGTCCGCGTGGACTGGCTTCCCGGCTGCTGCGTCCTCCTGCGCCGCTCGGCGCTCGATCGGGCGGGCCTCCTGGACGAGAGGTACTTCCTGTACTTCGAGGAGACGGACTGGTTCCGCCGCGTCGCGGCGGCCGGGGGCGCCGCCTACTGGTGCCCGGAGGCGGAGGCGGTCCACCACGGCGGCGGGGTGGGCCACTTCGACGAGCACCGCGTGCTCCCGTACCACCGGAGCCTGCTCCTCTACTGGGCCCGGCACCACCCCGGGACCCCCCGGGTCGCGCTGCGCGCGCTCGTGGCGCTGCGCGCCGCGGCCCGCCTCCCCGCCTGGTCCGCCGCCTGGCTCCTCGTCCCGGGGCTCCGGGCGCGCGCGGCCTCCTGCCTCCGCGGCTGGACCCGGGTCCTCTCCCTCGCGCTCTGGGCGGAGGCCCCGTGAGCGCGCCGCGGTTCACCGTGGTGGTCCCCACCCGCGACCGCCGGGACCGCCTCCTCCGGGTCCTCGAGGCCCTCGGCCGGCAGGACCCCTCCGCCGGGGAGTTCGAGGTCGTGGTCGTGGACGACGGGTCGCGGGACGGGACGGGGGAGGCCGTCGCGCGCCTCGCGCCGCCTTTCCCCCTCCGTCTCCTCCGGAACGACCGGCCCTCGGGGCCGGCCGCCGCGCGGAACGCCGGGGCCGCCGGGGCCCGGGGGGAGTTCCTCGCCTTCCTCGACGACGACGCGGTCCCCCGGCCGGACTGGCTCCTCCGTGCCCTCGAGCGCCTGGAGCGGGACCGCCTGGACCTTCTGCAGGGGCCGTACCTCGTCGAGGGGACCGGGGAGGAGCTGCTCCGCCACGGGGAGCCGGGCCCGATCCCCTTCCTCGGCGGGAACCTCTTCGTCCGCCGCACGCTGTTCGAGCGCCTCGGGGGATTCGAGCCCGCCTACTACGACCCGGCCAGGGGACTGTACTTCCGCGAGGACGCGGACCTCGGGTTCCGGGCGCTGGACGCCGGCGCGCGCGTCGCCCTCGAGCCGGGCGTCGCCGTGGAACACCCGCACCCCTTTCCGGACTTCGCCTCCTGCGTGCGACACGTCCGCCGCTACGCCTTCGATCCCCTGCTCCACCGCCGGCACCCGGCGCGGTTCCGCGAGGGGATCGAGGTCAAGCGGGTCCTGGGGATGCGCCTGCGCCGGCCGCTCCACCGCGCGGCCCTCGCGCACGGGCTCCTCCTCGTGGCGGCGGCCTCCACCTTCGCCGCGGGTCTCCCGGGGACGGCGGCGCTCCTCGGGGCCGGGGCCCTCGCCGCCGCCCTCGCGTTCCGGATCCGCTACCGCGGCCTCCGCCCGGGGGGCCTGCGCGGGGTCGCCGAGATCCCCGGGTTCGCGGTCCTCCCGCTCGTCTACGTGGCCTCCTTCCTCGGGGGGTGCGTGCGCCACCGCGACTTCGGCGCCCTCGCGTGATTGACCGGGGCGGGAGGGGGCGGTACATCTGGCGTGTCGCCGTGCGACCGGCGCCGCGGGGCGGCGCGAGTCCCGGGGTCCCCTTGATCGAACACTTCCGCGAACTGCACCGCCACCGGGCCCTGCTGGAGTGCCTCGTCCGCCGGGAGGTGCGGGCGCGCTACCGCGGATCCGTCCTGGGGTACCTCTGGACCCTGGCGAACCCGCTGCTCCTCCTCGCGGTGTACCTCCTCGTCTTCGAGCGCCTGACGAAGGCCGTCCAGGTGGATCGCTACCCGCTCTACCTGTTCGCCGGGATCCTCCCCTGGCTCTGGATCTCCGGTTCCCTCGCGGCGGGGACGGTCTCCATCCTGCAGGGGTCCCACCTGGTCGTGAACGCCTGCATCCCGCCGGGCATCCTCCCCGCGGTCGTGGTGATCTCGAACCTGGTCAACCTCGTCCTCGGGTTGCCCGTGGCCCTGGCGGCGACGATCGCCTACGGGGTCTCGCCCCTCCCGGCCCTCGCCGTCCTCCCGCTGGCGGTGCTCCTCCTCCTCCTGTTCCTGTACGGCGCCGCGCTCGCCGTCGCCGCCCTCACCGTGGCCCTGCGCGACTTCCAGCACCTGGTCCAGAACGCCCTCCTCGTGTGGTTCTTCCTCACGCCCGTCGCCTGGCCCGCCTCCGTGGTCCCGGCGGAGTGGGGCCCCCTCCTCGCCGCGAACCCCGCGGCCGCCCTGGTCGCGCCCTTCCAGCGGGCGCTCCACGAGGGCGTCGTGCCGTCGCCGGGGGAGCTCGCGCTCGCGGCGGCCTGGGCCGTCGCCGGCCTCCTCGGGGGCGTGGCGGTCTTCGAGGCCCTCCGCGGCCGGCTCGCGGAGGAGATCTGAGCCCCGTGGAACCTGCCATCGTCGTCGAGGGGCTCACGAAGACCTTCCGGGTCTACCGCCCCCAGGGCCCCCTCACGCTGAAGACGCTCTTCGTGGAGGCCGTCCGCTCCCGTCTCTCGGGGCGCCCCCGGCCCCGCGGGCCGGCGCGCTCCGAGGTCCTCCTCGACGTCAACTTCACCGTGGGCGCAGGCGAGACCGTGGGGATCCTGGGCCGCAACGGCTCCGGGAAGTCCACGCTGCTCCGCGTCCTGGCCGGCGTCTACCGCCCCGACACGGGCCGGGTGGCGGTCCGGGGCCGCCCCGGGGCCATCCTCGCCCTGGGCTCGGGGTTCCACCCGGACTTCACCGGGCGGGAGAACCTCCTCGTCAACGCCACCGTGCTGGGAATGTCGCGCGCCGAGATCGCCGCGAAGTACGCTTCCATCGTCGAGTTCGCGGAGCTGGGCGCGGCGATGGACGCGCCGCTCCGCACCTACTCTTCCGGGATGGCGCTGCGGCTGTCCTTCTCCGTGGCGGTGCACGCGGACCCCGAGGTGCTGCTCTTGGACGAGATCCTGGCGGTGGGGGACGAGGCCTTCCAGCGGAAGTGCCGCGAGGCCCTCCTCGCCCGCACCCGGTCCGGGACGAGGGCCACGATGCTGGCGAGCCACGACCTGGAGGCGGTCCGGGCGCTCTGCGGGCGGGTCCTCGTCCTCGACCCGCCGCGCGTGCGCGTGCACGCGGACGCCAAGACGGCCATCGCCGACTACCGCGGGCTCCTCGAGGGACCCGGAGTCCCCGCGGGCGCGGGGCCGGTGCGGGTGCGCGCCGCGGCGGGGCCCGCGGGGGTGGACCCGTGAGGATCGCGGTGGTGCACGACTGGGTCACGGGGATGCGCGGGGGCGAGCGGGTGCTCCACGAGATCGCCGCCGTGTTCCCGGGCGCCGACCTCTACACCCTCGTCCACGTCCCGGGGGCCTCCTCGGCCCGGATCGACGGGCTGCGGATCACCGAGAGCCTGCTCTCGCGGCTGCCCGGGGGGCGCCGCCACTTCCGCATGCTCCTGCCCCTGTTCCCCTGGGTCGTGGAGCGCTTCCGCCTCGAGGGCTACGACGTCGTCCTCTCCTCGAGCCACGCGGTCGCCAAGGGGGTGCGGCCGCCGCCCGGGGCCGCCCACGTCTGCTACTGCCACACCCCCATGCGCTACGTCTGGGACCACTGCGAGACCTACCTGGGGAAGGGACTCCGCAGGGCCCTGGCGGAGCCCCTCGTGCGCTACCTCCGCGGATGGGACCGGGACGCGAGCGGCCCGGAGCGCGTGACCAGCTTCCTCGCCAACTCGCGCACGGTGGCCGACCGGATCCGCCGCCACTACGGGCGCGACTCCCGCGTCGTGTACCCCCCCGTGGACCTCGCCCTCTTCCGGCCCTCCGGCACCCCCCCGGAGGACTACTACCTGATGGTCAGCTCCTTCGTGCCCTACAAGCGCGCGGACCTGGCGATGGAAGCCTTCCGCTCCCTCGGGCGTCCCCTCCTCGTGGTCGGCGACGGGCCGCTGCGCGAGCGCGTCCGCCGCCTCGCCCCCCCCAACGCCATCTTCCTCGGCCACGTCCCCGACCCGGTCCTCGCCGACCTCTACGCGCGTTCCCTCGCGCTGGTCCATCCCCAGGAGGAGGACCTGGGGATCGCGGCGCTCGAGGCGCAGGCGTCGGGCCGGCCGGTCCTCGCCTTCGGGCGCGGCGGGGCGACGGAGACCGTGGTGCCGCTGGCCGGCCGGGGGGGGCCCTCGCCCACCGGGGTCTTCTTCCACGAGCAGACCCCCGCCGCGCTGCAGGGGGCGGTGCGCCTGTTCGAGAGGAACCTCGCGCGCTTCGACGCCGGGGCCATCCGGAGGCACGCGGAGCAGTTCGGGACGGACCGGTTCCGCCGGGAGATCGCGGACGCCGTGGGCGCCGCGGCCGCCGCGGCGGGCTAGCCCGCCCTATTCATGGGGGTGCGCGCGACGACGACGGAAGGCAGGTCGCGGGAAGGCGTTCGGCAGTCATGGAACGGCAGGCAGGACGGACAGGCTGTTCCGCGAGCGGCATCGCGCCGAGGCCAAGGAGGGCCGCCGAAGACATACCCGATGAGGGTAGGCGAGGCGGAGCGCGGGAAGCGGCCGAAGGCCGCTCCCCGCGCGCCCCGACGCAGGGATCGGCGCAAGGACGCCGCGGAACCGTGTGCCCCCATGAATAGGTCGGGCTAGCGGCCCAGGATCTCCCGGGCGCGCGCCGCGTCCTCGGTCGTGAACCAGGCGCCCCGGGCGACGCCCCTCTCGAGCGTGCGCTTGGCCGCCGCGCGGTCGCCGCCCGCGTCGATGAGGCACGCCATCCGGAGCCACCCCGCGCCGTTGGTCGGGTCGAGGGCCACGACGGACGCGGCCGCCTGGAGGGCCCCCGCGGCGTCCCCGCGGTAGGCCCGCAGGTCCGAGAGGGCGATCTTCACCTCGGGGCGCCGGGCGGCGTGGAGCGCGACGCGCTCGAGCTCCTCCTCCACCGCGGCGGCCGCCGCGGGGTCGGCACGGAGGCCCGGGTCCCGGAGGAGGAGGGCGGCGCGGTAGAGCGGGGGGTGGATGTCGCGGGGGTGCGCCTCGCCCGCGCGACCCAGCTCCTCGAAGGCCCCGCGGGCGAGGATCCCCGCCTCCCCCGTCCGCCCCCCCTTCCGGAGCGAGGGCAGCCAGAGGGTCACCGTCCACCCGAAGACCGTCCGCAGCGCGTCCCCGCCCGCGACCGGGGGTTCGAGGGCGCGCCGCACGCGCTCCACGGCCCCCGGGTCGCCGGCCGCCACCGCCGCGATGGCGGACGCCACCCCGCGGTTGGCCGCCGCGGGGCGGAGGTCCCCGTGCCACGCGACGACCGCGAGGAGGACCCCGGCGGCCGCGGCCGCGGGCCTCCGCCACCGGGGAGGGGGCGGGGGGGCGCCCTCCTCCAACGGGGGCTCGCGCGGCGGGGCCGCCACGGACGCGACGAGGGCGAGGAACAGGACGCGGTGGACCAGCGCGGAAGGGTCGTCGAAGACCGTGAGGTCCACGACGAACCGGGCCGCGAGGAACCCGACGGCCGCGGCGGCCGTGCGCGCGTCGATCCATCCCCGTTCCGCGGCGCGCCAGAGCCAGAGCAGCGTCACGCCGTGGAGGAGCAGCCAGGCGGCCATCCCGGGGAACCCCTGCACCGCCAGCACGTTCAGCGGCACCGTGTGGGCGTGGTCGAAGGAGGACTCCGCGCTCCCGAACCGGGAGAACCCCGCGGGGTAGTGGGCATCGAAGGCGTAGGCGAAGTTGCACGGGCCCCAGCCGAGGAGGGGCCGGTCCCGCGCGGCCTGGAAGGCGGCGGTGATCGCGGCACGCCGCGGCGCGAAGGAGGGGTCGGAGGGGTTGATCGTCGCCATCCTCCGCCAGGCCGGCGCCTCGCGGGCGAGGTCCGACAGGCCGAGGGCGAGGACGGCCGCCCCCGCGCACGCGGACACGGCCAGGCCCGCGATCCACTTCCTCCGCGTCGCGCCCCCCCTCGGGGCTAGGACGATCCGGACGAGCGCGAGGGCGGCGGCGCCGGCGGCGAGCCCGGCGAGGGCCCCCCGCGACTGGCTGACCAGGACCCCGGCGACCCCGGCCCCGATCCCCAGGCGCGCGAGGACGACCTCGGCCCGCGAGGAGGCCTGCGCCCGGAGGATCGCGGCCAGGAAGACCGTGGCGAGGGCCGTCGTCCCGAGGAACGTGCCGTGCCCGAGCGTGGAGGTGGGGCGGGCGCCGGGGAACTCCGGGAGCATCCCCGGGACGACGGCCTGCACCGTCCCGAGGAGGCCGGCCGCGGCCCCCGCGGCCACGGCCGTGAAGAGGAGGGGCCTCCACTCCCCCCAGCCGCGGACCGCGTGGACCGCCGCGGCGTACCACGCCGCGCCGCAGAGGAGCGTGTACAGTCCCATCATCCGTTCCGGGGTGTCCCAGAGGCTCCGCCCGGGGTCCACGCCCGCGAGGGAGGAGGCGGCGGCGCTCAGGAGGAACGCCGCGCCCCCGAGGGTGACCCAGGAGGGGAACCGGGGTCCGCCGGGGCGCGCGCGGGGTGCCGCCCAGGGGAGGAGGGCCAGGGCCGCCAGGGACGCGAGCCGGAGGAGGAAGACCTTCGGGGCGATGGACGGGGAGAGGAAGCCCCTGTCCTCGAGGAGCGGGACCAGGAGGGGGATCCCGAGGAGGACGCGGACCGCGGCAGCGAACGTCACGGGCCGGGGCGGCGCGCGGACCGGCGCGCCCGCGGGCGCGCGGCGGTCAGTTGCTCCGGTCTACCACGAAGACGATGACGATGGTGCCCTTGAAGGGCTCGCCGTCGTTCTCGCCCCCGGCGACCTGTCCGGAGAACCGGATCGTCACCTTCCCCTTGGCCTCGGTGAAGTTGTGCGTGGCCCTGGCGCTCCCGACCGCGTCGAGCGAGTCCCGCAGGACGAGCAGGCCGGCCCCGGGCGCCGGGTCGGTGAACGAGTCCACCATGGCCGTCACGGTCACCGCGGTCAGGCTGGTGAAGTTGTCAACGATGTTCTCCAGCGAGAGCAGCGCGAACGGGGAGGTGCCCTCGAACTTGACGGTCGTCTGGGTGAACTTCGTGGGGTCCAGGATGAGCGGGCCGGATGCGGTCAGCGTCACCGCCGAATTCGGCGGCGTGAACGAGACGGAGTTCAGGCCCAGGTAGACCTCGTTGTCATACACGAAGAGGGGCGCGGTGAATTCCCCCCTGCCCGTCTCTTTCTTCGCGCCCTTGACCTTGGACTTGACGGTGACGGTGCCGCTCCTCCCGATCCAGGACGTGTTCACCATGGCGAGGGCGGCGGAGGCGACGATCGCCAGGACGATGGCCCCGGCCACGGCGACGGCGAGTCGGCGCATGGGAGCCTCCCTCGAATGGACCGGACCCAGTCTATCGCCCCCCGGTGTCAGATGCCTTCTTGTTCTTCACGCCGCCGCGCGACGCTCACCCTCCCGAGGAACAAGAAGGGTACTTGTTCACCCCAGCATCAACGGCCGCGGGACTTGCGGGCTGGTTCGCAATCAGGAGGTCAAGGGTTCAAGTCCCTTTACCTCCACCATCCGCAGGCCGGTCCGCCGCAGGAGGTTGCGGTGGCGGGGCTTGTTCGTTCCCGGTCAGCGCCCGAAGGTAGACTGGAGGGGTCCACCGGAGGCTGGCCCATGAAGTTCGTCGTGATTCTCGACAGGGACGAGGACGGGGTGTTCGTCGTGGAATGCCCGTCGATCCCCGGCTGCCTCAGCCAGGGGCGGACCGAGCGCGAGGCCCTCCGGAACATCAGAGAGGCCATCCGCCTCTGCCTCGATGTCCGGGCCGAGCGCGGCATGCCGCTCACCGTCACGACCCGCGAAGTGGAGATCGCTGTCCGTTGAGCCGCCTCCCCGTCCTCAGCGGACGGCAAGTGGTCCGCGCCTTCGAGCGTCTCGGCTGGGAGGTCGCGAGGCAGCGCGGGGGCCACATCGTCCTCGTCAAGTCCGGTCAAATCGCGACGCTCAGCGTGCCCGATCACCGCGAGGTCGCACAGGGGACGCTCCGGGGGTTGCTCCGAAGGGCGGGGGTCATGCCCGACGAGTTCCGGCGCGTCGTCCGGTAGGCCTCACCCATCCGGAGGTACGACGAACAACGGCGCCGGGCACGCCAGTTCACGCCGCCCGGGTCCGCCCGGGCGTGCCTTGAAAGGAGGTGCTGCCACAGTACCTGGCCTGCGCCGCGCAGGCCCGGGCCGGCTGCGGTCATGGCTGCCCTCTTGCGACGAGACGTAGCCACGCGTTCCGCACGAGCTCGAGATGGACCTCGTTGCTGTCCGCTCCCTTGAACCGGTCGGCACCCAGCACCCGTCCCACGGCACGGAAGCCGAGCGCGTCCAGGAGTCGCAGGGATCGTTCGTTGCGGTCATCGACCTCCGCCTTCACCACGGGTACGGTGGTCGATCGGAACAGTCGATCGACTACGGCACCGACTCCCTCGCGGCCCAGACCCCGGCCCCAGACCGGCACGAAGAGGAAGTACGCGACCTCGCAGCCTCGTGTGTGACGGTCGCCTCGAAGGTCCCGACCGCACGCCGGTTCCCCTTTTCCCGGCCGAGCCAGTTTAGCCACAGCTCGGACCCATCAGGCGAACGCCGCGACGCGAGACGGGCGAATCGGCGCGCGAGTGCCTCGACGTCGGGAGGCGGATCCACTGGGACGAAGGAATAGAGGCGCGGGTCGCGAAGGCCCTCCCAGGCCTCGCCCGAGTGCTCCGGACTCAACGGATCGAGCAGGAGCCGCTCGGATTCGATGGGAGCATTGAGGGTCGCCAGTTCCAGGAGGTCGGCCGACATCATCGCGCGGCCGGAGACGACCGGGAGTCGGCTCAACCGGGGAGCTCCACGACCTCCTCGGCGATGCCGGGGGGGATCGGGTCGCCGTGGGCGCGGAGGGACTCGAGGTAGACGTCCATGGCCTCGCGGGTGTTCGTCATGGCCTCCGCACGCGTCTTTCCCTGGGAGTGGCATCCCGGGAGGTTCGGGACACTGGCCACGAAGACCCCGTCCTCGTCCTGCTCGATGACGACCCGGAACTTCATGACGGCCTCCTCGGCAAGATGCGCCCGTGCATTCTACCCCGCGAATGGGGTCGCGACCGGTCTCCTCGGGGTGCCTCCCGGGGGGCGTTCCCCGTTGTGCGCGTTGTGCGCAGGAGGCCTGAGACGGGCCCAAACGGAGGTAGTCCAGCGACTCGCTGTCCGGAGAGCGCGCGCCCGCAGCGGGACTCTGGACAACGACCTGTGACTCCAGCACAATCCTGGGGCCGCCGAGAGCCTCCCCCGTAGAAGGATTCGCAATCAGGAGGTCAAGGGTTCAAGTCCCTTTGCCTCTACCAAGGCAAGCCCCGTTCCTGCGGCCGCGCGCGGGGGCGGGGCCCGTTCGATCCCCGGAGGCGATCGGGGCGGGAGGAGTCTCCGAATCCCAGCCTACGGCGGGAACGGGACCGCCTCCTGCGGGAGGCACCAATCGATGACGATCGTGCCGTCCGTGGAGACGAACCTCATCCGGATCGACTCGGTGCCGCCGTCCGAGAGGACCGCCTCGACGTTGAAGATCGTCAGGACGCCCGTCAGCGGCGGGCCGTCCATGATGAGTTCGGCGCCGGTCACCCCCGACGGCGACGAGGCGATGACGGGGGCCACCACCTCCCCCTGCGTCGGACCGCCCGTCTGCAGGTTGAGGAAGAGGACCAGGCGGCCGCCGGGGGTCGAAGGGGTATCGTCGTAGTCGAGGGAGAGGATGACGGCAGTCGTGACGTCGTAGCGGCTGGCGGACTTCAACGGGTCCAGGGCGGCGGGGGAGCCGCCGATCGTGACCGTCACCCCCTCGACGCACGGGCCGCCGCTGCTCCGGTCTCCCAGGAAGGTGATGACGATGGTGCCCTTGAAGGGCTCGCCGTCGTTCTCGCCCCCGGCGACCTGTCCGGAGAACCGGATCGTCACCTTCCCCTTGACCTCGGTGGAGTCGTGGATGGCCTTGAAGCTCCCGCCCGCGTCGAGCGTGTCCCGCAGGACGAGCAGGCCGGCTCCGGACGGCGGGTCGCTGAACGAGTCCACCATGGCCGTTATGGTCACCGCGGTCAGGCTGGTGAAGTTATCGACGATGTCCTCCACCGAGAGCAGCGCGGGCGGAGAGGCGGCGTCGAGCCTGACGTTCGTCACGGTGAACTTCGTCGGGTCGAGAATGAGAGGGCCGGAGGCGGTGAACGTCACCCCGGAGAGCGGCGGCGTGAACGAGACGGACTGCGGGGCCAGGTTCACCCCGTAGTCCGTCACCGAGAGGGGCGCGGTGAACTCCCCCACGCCCATTCGCTTCTTCTCGCCCTTGACCTTGATCTTGACGGTGACGGTCCCGCTCCCGGTCCAGGACGAGTTCGAGATGGCGAGGGCGGCGGAGGCGGAGGCGACGATCGCCAGGACGATTGCCCCGGCCACGGCGACGGCGAGTCGGCGCATGAGAGCCTCCCTTGGATGGACCGGGTCCAGTCTATCGCCCCCTACCTCCGCAGCCTCGGGTCCTCCGGGTCGGGGACCACCCGGACCTCTCCGCCGGGCCGGGAGATCTCCCACTTCGTCCCGTTCCGGGGGGGCGGGGGGAGGGGGCGGCCCAGGATCTCCGCGAGGTCGGCGACGCCCGCCGGGGGACGGCCGTTCTTCGCCTCGTACCGGCGGACGAGGTTGCGCACGCCCTCCTGCGCGTCCGCGAGGAGGAGCGCCGTGAGCGCCGGGACCTCGACCTCGCGGCGCTCCGGGTGGACCTCGACCCCCTCGAGGAAGTCCTCGATCATCGGGCGGTCCTTCCCGCCCGCCCCGCCCCGGAACCGCTCCCGGTCGGCGGCGCCCGCCTCGGCGAGGACCTCGCCGGCGTCGCGCGGCCAGCGCCCCAGGCGCGCCTCGGCCTTCTCCGCCCAGCCCGCGAGGAGCCGCAGGCGGGCCTCGTCGTAGCCCCGCCGGATGAACCCCCCCCAGCCCTCCAGAGGGTCGCGGCCGGCCTGCTTCGTCTTCCGCACCTGCTCCCGCCAGGACACGCGGTAGAGCTCCCAGGCCTCGAGCTCGCTCCCGCCGGTCTGCCGCGCCTCGCGCCGGATCATGTTCTCCGCGGCCTCCCGGTAGCCCGGGGGGCACTCGGGCATCCGGGCCATGACCGCGAGCCAGCGGAGCGCGTCCTTCCTCCGATCGACGCCCGTGCGCGCCAGGTAGACCTTGTTCCAGAGGAGGAAGTGCATCCCGTACACGTAGGGGAACTCCCAGCAGCCGTCGTTGACCCTCACCCCCCGCACCTCGGCGTCCATCGCGCGCAGGTAGATCTCGTCGATGGCGGGGTGGAGCTTGTCGATGAACTCGAGGAAGTAGCCCCCGTAGATGACCGGCGTGGGCCAACGCGGGCTGGCCCTCTGGATCGCCTTCACGACCCCCCGGATCCACTCCCCCTTCCGCGCCGGGTCGTCCCAGGTCTTCCCGAGAGTCGGGAGGGTGTCGAGCCACAGGGCGTCCGCCGCCGCCTCCTTCACCCCGCCGGCCGCGAGGGAGAAGCCCAGCCAGTTCGGGGCCCGGTGGGTCCGGCGGACGGAGCGGAGCTCGTTCGCGTGCCCGAGCGGCTCCTGGAGCGCCGCCTGCGCGGCGAGCCCGGCGGCGAACAGGAGCGAGACCCCCGCGGCCGGCCCGGGCCTCACGGGAGCTCCCTCCGGCGGAAGAGCAGGGCGGCGGCCCCGAGGAGGAGGGCGACCCAGATCGCCGCGTAGGCCGTCGCCGCCCCGAGCGTGGCGATCGGCACGGCGTCCCCGTAGCGCGCCGCGTTCCTGTAGTTGAAGTCCGTCAGGTTCGGGACCGCGTGGTAGAGGACCTCGATCGCCAGCCGCGGGGCGTGCTCGCCCCGGAGCGCGAGGAACTCCCGCAGCGTCTCGGTGGAGTGGCCGCTGACGTAGAGCGCCACGGTCCCCAGCGACGCCATGGCCGGCGTCGTGAAGGACCCGAGGAACACCGTGGCCGCGACGAGGAGGGCGATCTCGAGCAGGTTCCCGTAGACGGCCACCGCCACGGGGAGCCCGGGGGTCTGTCCCCAGAACGCCTGGTAGCCCGCCATGAGGACGGCGACCGCCGCCAGCCCCGCGCCGAAGACCGCCAGGAGGCCGAGGTACTTGCCCACGACGAACTCGGTCCGGGAGACCTCGCGGCTGAGGACGGTGTAGAGGGTGCGCTGCTCCATCTCGCGGCGCAGCAGCGAGGCCCCGAGGAGCACGGTCATCAGCAGGCCGAAGACGTTCACGCCGGCGAGGCCGAAGTCCACGAGCATGGCCGCCTCGTCCACCTCCTCCACGGCGAGCCAGCCCAGGACGCGGGAGAAGAGGACGAAGGCCACGATGAGGGCGCCGAGGAGGTGGAGCATCCGGTCCCGGGCCACCTCCCGGAACGTGTTCGCCGCGACGACGAGGATCGGGCCCTTCACCGGGCGGGCCCTCCCGGGTCCTGCCGGGCGGCCCCGGGGGCCCCGTCCCCCCGCCCGGCGTCCCCGCCCGAGGCGGTGCCGCCGGTGCGCACGAAGAGGTCCTCGAGCGTCTCCCGGTGGGGGATCAGCTCCACGACGACGCCTCCCGCCGCGGCCACCGCCGCGTGGATGGCGGCGGGGTCCACGTCCCCGGGCAGTTCCGCCCGGGAGAGCGGGCCGTCCTGGCGGGGATAGCGCACGCGTCCCGGGGCGATTCCCTCGAGGGTCCCCGGCGCGACCCCCCGGGCGGCCACCTCGTAGTCGAGCACCCCGTGGCCCAGGAGTTCGGCCACGGTCCCGCTGGCCGTGACCCGTCCGTCCGCGATGATGAGGACGAAGTCGCAGATCTCCTCCACGTCCGCGAGGATGTGGCTGGAGAAGAAGACGGTCTTCCCCCGCGCGCGCTCCCCGAGGATGAGGTCCTTGACGAGCTTGCGGCCGAAGGGGTCGAGGCCGCTGATGGGCTCGTCCAGGATGAGCAGCTCCGGGTCGTGGAGGAGCGCCTGGGCGATCCCGAGCCGCTGGCGCATCCCCTTGCTGAACTCCCCGAGGCGGCGGTCCGTCGCGGCGGCGAGCCCCACCCGCTCGAGCAGCGCGGGTGTCCGCTGCCGGACCAGCGGGGACGGCATCCGCGAGAGCCCCCCGTAGAAGGCCAGGGCCTCGCGGGCGGTGAGGTGCTCGTAGAAGTAGGGGTTCTCGGGGAGGAACCCGACGCGCCGGCGGCAGGCCGTGTCGTGGATCGGGAGCCCCAGGACCTCGGCCCGTCCCCCGTCGGGCTCCAGGAGCCCGACGAGGATCTTGAGGGTGGTCGTCTTCCCGGTCCCGTTGGCCCCGAGGTACCCGACCGCGCGTCCCGTGGGGACGGAGAAGGTCACGCCGCGCAGCGTCTCGGCGCGGCGCCTCCAGAACCCGCTCCGGTAGGACTTCCGGAGCCCCTCGACCCGGACGGCGAGATCGCTCATGGCCTCCGGAGGCTATACGACGGTCGGGCCGCCCCGGGTGCGAAACCGGCGAGACTCCGCGGCACCGCCGCTCGCGGCCCCTCCTCCCATCCCTGCCGGCCCCTGGAATCGAATCATTGGGTCGTCCCTGCGGCCCTCGTAGGATGGCCGGATCCCATGCCGAAACTGCAGGTCGCCCTCGACTTCGTGGACACCTCCCGGGCGCTCAAGTGCGCCCGCGAGGCGGTGGAGGGCGGCGCGGACATCCTGGAGGTGGGGACCCCGCTGCTGAAGTCCGAGGGGCTGGACGCCGTCCGCGCGCTCCACCGGGCCTTCCCGGGCGTGCCCGTGGTGTGCGACGCCAAGACCATGGACGCGGGCCGGGCGGAGTTCGAGACGGCGGCCAAGGCGGGGGCGAAGGTGTGCACCGTGCTCGCGCTGGCCTCCGACGCCACCCTCCGGGAGTGCGTCGAGTCGGGCCGCAACTACGGGATCGAGGTCTACGCCGACCTCCTCGGCCACCCGGAGCCCGTCCGGCGCGCGCGGGAGGCGGAGGCCCTCGGGGTCCACTTCGTCGGCGTCCACTGCCCCATCGACGAGCAGATGGAGGGGCGCGACCCCTTCGAGCGCCTGCGGCTCGTGGCCAGGGCCGTGTCCCTCCCCGTGGCGGTGGCCGGGGGGATCACGGCCGAGACGGCGGCCGACGCCGTCAAGGCGGGGGCCTCCATCGTCATCGTGGGGGGGTTCATCAACAAGGCCTCCGACGCGGTCGCCGCGACCCGGGCCGTGAAGAAGGCGATGGAGACGGGCGAGCGGACCTCCTCGGACCTGTTCCGGCGCGCCACGGGGGAGGCGATCCGCCCCCTCCTGGAGAAGGCCTCGACGCCCAACATCTCCGACGGGTTCCACCGCCAGCCCTGCCTGGACGGGATCCGCCCGATCACGCCCGGGGCCAAGTGCGCCGGCCCCGCGTTCACCGTGCGGACCGCGCCGGGGGACTGGGCCAAGCCCGTGGAGGCCATCGACCAGGCCCCCCCGGGCTCGGTCATCGTGATCGACGCCGGGGGCGTGCCGCCGGCGATCTGGGGCGAGCTCGCCACGCACTCCTGCGTCCAGAGGAAGATCGCCGGGGTCGTGATCGACGGGGCGATCCGGGACACCCCGGAGATCCGGCGTCTCGGCTTCCCCGCCTTCGCGCGGGTCGTCGTGGCCCACGCGGGGGAGCCCAAGGGCTTCGGCGAGATCGGCGTCCCCATCCGCGCGGGCGGGCAGCGCGTCCACCCGGGGGACTGGGTCGTCGGGGACGACGACGGCGTGATGGTGCTCCCGCGGGAGCGCGCCGCCGAGATGGCCAACCGCGCCATGGACTGCCTCGAGAAGGAGATCCGCATCCGCCACGAGATCGACGACGAGGGGCGGACGCTCAACGAGGTGGTCGAGCTCTACAAGTGGGAGAAGGGCGGGGGCCTGAACGACTGACCCCGGGCGGGTCGGCGGCGCCCGGCGCGCGCGGGGGGACCAGTGAAGGTGATGCTCAACGGCGAGGAGCGGGAGGTCCCCGAGGGGACGACCGTCCTCGCGCTCCTCGAGCGCGCGGCCGTGGACCGCCGCCGCGTCGCCGTCGAGGTGAACCTCGAGGTGGTCCCGCGCACGGAGCACCCCACGCGGGCGCTGCGGGCGGGGGACCGGGTGGAGGTGGTCACGATGGTGGGAGGCGGCTAGCGTGCCGGAGGACCTCCTGCGGATCGGCGGGCACGAGTTCCGCTCGCGCCTCCTCGTCGGCACGGGGAAGTACTCCACCGACGACGTGATGGTCCGGGCGCTGGAGGCCTCGGGCTGCGAGGTCGTGACCGTGGCGGTCCGCCGCGCGAACCTGGGACGGGAGGCGGGCGGGAAGTCCCTCCTCGACGCCCTCGACCTCCGCCGCTACACGATCCTCCCCAACACCGCGGGCTGCTTCACGGCCGAGGACGCCGTCCGCACCGCGCACCTCGCCCGCGAGTTCGGGCTCTCCGACATGGTGAAGCTCGAGGTCCTCGCGGACCCGCAGACGCTCCTGCCGGACCCCGTGGGGACGCTCGAGGCCACGGGGCGGCTCGTGAAGGACGGCTTCACCGTCCTCGTCTACACGAGCGACGACCCGATCCTCGCCAAGCGCCTCGAGGAGGCCGGCGCGGCCGGCGTCATGCCGCTCGGGAGCCCCATCGGGTGCGGGCAGGGGATCCTCAACCCCCGCAACGTCCGGATCATCGTGGAGCGCGCGAAGGTCCCGATCCTCGTGGACGCCGGGGTGGGCACGGCGAGCGACGTCTCGGTCGCCATGGAGCTCGGGGCCGACGGGGTCCTCCTCAACACGGGGATCGCGCTCGCGAAGGACCCGGTGCGCATGGCGCGCGCCATGGGCCTCGCCTGCGAGGCGGGCCGCCACGCCTTCCTCGCCGGCCGGATCCCGCGGCGCGAGTGGGGCCGGGCCTCGAGCCCGACCTCGGGGACCCTCGGCGCGCCGCCGCCCCCCGTCCCCGGGGAGTAGGGAGCCCCCCCGGCCGTGGAGGAGCAGCAGCGCTTCCTCCTCGCGGCGGCCGCCCTCGGTCTCCCCGTGCTCGTCCTCCTCGCGGCCCGCCGCGGGGGGCCGCGGGACCCGGTCCCGGCCGGGGAGTCGCCGCCGGACCCCCTGGGGGCGATCCGGGCCGTCCTGTGGGTGCTCCTGGTGTTCCTCGGGGCGGGGACCGTGGGGGCGGTCCTCGGGGTCGCGGGCGCCGGGGAAGGCGGGACCGCGGCCCGGGACCGGTCCCCGCTCGGGCTCATCGACGGCCTCCTCGTGGATGCCTCGCTCAAGGTCGCCGCCATCGCGGGCGTCCTGCTCGTCCTCCCGGGGACCGGGCCGCGCCCCGCCCCGCGCCCGGCGCCGTGGCCCCGCGCCGCGGGGGCGGGACTCCTCGCGGCGCTCGCCTTCCTCCCGGTCCTCGTCGTCCTCCTGCTGGTCCAGGAGCCGGCCTTCCGCGCGCTGGGGATCCGGACCGACCCGCAGGCGATCGTGACGAAGGCCCTCGAGGTCCCCGCGTCCGGCTTCCTCGCCATCGCGGCCTTCTCCCTCGTCGCGGCACCCGCGACGGAGGAGGTCGTGTTCCGCGGGTTCCTCTACCCGGGCCTCCGGGCGCGGCTCGGCCGGGGGGCGGCGACGGTGCTCTCCGCGGCGGCCTTCGCCCTCATCCACGGGGAGCCGGCCGCGCTCCCGACGACCTTCGCCCTGGGCCTGTTCCTCGCGGACCTCCGCGAGCGGACGGGGGGGCTCGCGGCCCCGATCGCGATGCACGCGGGCTACAACGCGGTGCAGGTGGCCGGTATCCTCATCGCACGCTCCGGGACCTGACCCGGGGCGGAAAGGCGGGGGCCATGGCGGACGGCGAGATGCGGCGCGAGCGCGAGGCCTGGGTGGCGACGACGGCGACGGTGACCGGGGACGTCCTCCTCGGCCCCGACACCAGCGTCTGGTTCGGCTGCTCGGTCCGTGGGGACGAGGCGTCCATCCGCGTCGGCGCCAGGACGAACCTCCAGGAGAACTGCGTCGCCCACACCGACCCGGGGCTCCCGCTCTCCATCGGGGAAGACGTGACCGTGGGGCACGGGGCCATCCTCCACGGGAGCCGCATCGGGAGCGGCTCGCTCGTCGGGATGGGGGCCATCCTCCTCCAGAAGTCGGTCATCGGCGAGGAGTGCCTCGTGGGGGCCGGGTCCCTCGTGCCCGAGGGCATGGAGGTCCCGCGCCGGAGCGTCGTGCTCGGGGTCCCCGGGAAGGTCGTCCGCCAGGTCACCGACGCGGAGGCGAAGCGCTTCCGTGAGCAGGCCCGCGGCTACGTCGAGAAGGCGACGGCGCACTGCGGGAAGCGGTACTCGCGGCTCATCTGAGGCCGGGGGCGGGCCCCGTGGTTCTCCCCCCGCGCGGCTTCCCTCGGGCGCCGGGGCGCGGTATGCTCCGGTCGTGACGCGGCTCCCGACCTCCTTCCGGCTCCTCACGATCCTGGGGATCCCGGTCCGGCTGCACCTCTGGTTCGTGGCGCTCCTCGCGATGGCCTTCTGCACCGTGCCGCGGGCGCTGAGCGACGGGTCCGTGGCGCTCGCGATCGGCCTCACCACGCTCGTCCTGTTCGCGTCGGTCCTCTTCCACGAGCTGTTCCACTGCCTCGCGGCCCAGCGCGTCGGCGGGCGCGCCGACGAGATCCTCATCTGGCCGCTCGGAGGCCTGGCCTTCGTGCGGCACGCCCATCGCCCGGGGCCCCACACGGTGGTGGCGGCGGCCGGGGTCCTCGGGAACTTCATCCTGGCCGGGCTCGCCGCGGCCGTGCTGGCGGCCTCGGGCCGCTCCATCCCGATGCCGGGCCCGATGGACCTCCAGGAGCGGGACATGCTGGTCCAGCTCTGGAACGTCAACGCCGTCCTCGGGGCGCTGAACCTCCTCCCGCTCTACCCCCTCGACGGCGGGTCGGTCCTCCAGGGCCTGCTCTGGCGGCGGATGGGCTACCGGCTCGCGACGCAGATCACCCTCGTCCTCGGCGCGCTGGGGGGGGTGGGGATGGTCGTGGCCTACCTCGGCGGGTTCTCCTGGATGTTCATACTGCTCGGCGCCTGGGTCCTCACGCGCTGCGCGGGCCTCTACATGGAGCTCCGCGAGGGGACCCGCAAGGAGGAGGAGCCGCTCTTCGGCGAGTACGACTTCTCCATGGGCTACACGAGCCTCGGCGCGGACCGCGCGGACCGCCGCGCCCCGTCCCCGGCGGCCCACCGCCCCGCGGCCGCCGTCAAGTCGGAGCGCGAGGCCGCGCGGGAGCGGCTCGACGGCCTCCTCGACCGGATCGCCCGCGAGGGCCTCCAGTCCCTCTCCCCCGAGGACCGGAAGTTCCTCGACGAGGAGAGCCGCCGCCTCCGTTCGCGCGGGCGGTAGCCGCTCAGCGCCCCGCGGGCACCAGCGCCACGGCCTCCCCGCGGAACGCGAGTTCCATCCGTTCGCGGCTCCAGGTCGAAAGAGAGCCCGGGAGCGGATCGCCCACGACGAAGGTCCCGTCCTCCCGGACCTCCAGCAGGGCCACGGCGTGATCGCGGAGGAACGCGTACTTGATGGCGATGACGCAGGGGACCGGGAACCGGGCGAGGTCGTCCACGGAGAGGTGGTCCTCGACGCGCGCCTCCAGGGGACGCCCCGCGGCCCGCGCCTTGAGCGCGAGCCCCCTGGCGATCCGCGGCGTCGAGGTCCCACGGTACGGGTAGGTGAGGCAGAGCTCCGCCATCTCCCGCTCGCTCGTCTCCATCCCGAGGGCGTGGACGACGGTGGCGGCGGCCGCGGCCGCGCAGGACCAGCCGGTGGACTGCTTGCAGACCCTCCTCGTTAGCGGGTCCGCCGCGAGGGACGGGTGGTGCCTCGCCTCGAACGCCGCCGCGACGTGGATCGCCGCGTACACGGTGATCACCCCGGTCAGGAGGACGACCGCGCGCCCCGTCGCCGGCCGCGGGACGCGGGCCGCCGCGATGCTGAAGAAGAAGGCCAGCGGGGGGATCGAGAGCGCGAACTCGAAGTAGACGAGGGGCGAGAGGTAGAACCAGGCCGGGACGGTCGCCGGGAACCGGACGGCCACGGCCGGGACGAAGGCGAGGAGCAGCGCCGCGCCGGCCGCCGCCTCCCCGGGCCTCTTCCCTGCCCGGGCCGCCAGCCTTCTCCCCAGCCGGAAGAGCCCCCAGGCCGCACCGCCCGTCGCCGCGAAGCCGAGGATCGCGAGGAGGAGGTCCACCTGGGAATGCTACATCCCGCCCGGCCTCGCCGTTCCCCTACCCCTACCCCTACCCCTGCCCCTGGCCTTGCATTCCCCGCGGGAACCCGCCTAATGAACGGGGCGTCTCCCTCGTCGTAGAGGGCGGACGGGCCGACGGCGCACGCGGGACGAAAGGAGCGGGTTGCGCGAGGACCGGGCCGGCTGGGTGCGGGAGTGCCTGGAACGCTTCGAGGGTCCGTTGCTCCTCTACTCCGGCCGGATCCTGGGCGACGCGCACGCGGCGCAGGACGTCGTCCAGGAGGCCTTCGTGAGACTGCTCGCTGAGGACCCGGGGACACTGGGGCCGCGGGTGCGCCCGTGGCTCTACACGGTCTGCCGGAACCTCGCGCTCGACCGGCGGCGGCGGGCGCGGCTCATGGAGCGCACCAACGCGGAGGGGCTGGACGGCCGCGCCGGGCGCGGGGGCGACCCCGCCGAGGCGGCCGCTCTCCGCGACGCGGCGGCGCACGCGATCCGCGCGGTGGGGCGGCTCCCGGACGCGCAGCAGGAGGTCCTCCGGCTGCGCTTCCAGCACGGCCTCTCCTACCGCGAGATCGCCGAGGTCACGGGCCGCACCGCGGGCGCCGTCGGCGTGCTCGTCCACGAGGGGGTGAAGACGCTGCGCGCGAGGCTCCACCCGGAGCCCCGCGCGGCGGCGCCGGGAGGTGTCCTGTGAGCGCGCGCGACGAGGAGAGGCTGACCGCCTACGCCCTGGGCGAACTGGAGGGCGGGGACCTCGCCGAGGCGGAGGCGCTCGTCGCCGCCGACCCGGCGGCCCGCGAAGAGGTCGAGGCCCTCCGCGCCACCGCGGCCTCGCTTGAGGCGGACCTCGGGAGGGAGGTCTCCCCCGGCCTCGACCCGGCCCACCGCCGGGCCCTCGAGGAACGGCTGGTCCCGTCGCGCCCGCGGCTTCTCCCGCGGCCCGCCTGGAACCGCGGGGGCGTCGCCGCGGCGGCGCTGCTGGTCGTTGCGCTCGCCGTCTCGGGAAGGCCGAAGCCCGCCGACGATGGTGCGGGGAGCGGAGGTGTCGCCGGCGAGGTGGGCGCTGTCCCGATCTACGTGATCGATGGCCCCGTTACCGGGGACTTGAGCACGCCCTTCGTCGTGAACTTCGGCCAGGGGACGGCCTCCGAATGGTACGGGGCCGACATGACTGCTGTCGCCGGGAGTGGGATCCAACCAACTTCGCGGAGCGCGGGGAAGGAGTTCCCCGCGCTCGGCGTCGGCGCGGGCGGGGGAGGGGCGGGGGGGAACAGCCACTACTACCCGACCAGCGCCAACTGGCGGAACGGAGCGGCCGGAGGCGGCGGAGCGGGGGGTCCCGTCGTCCCGCTCCTCGGCGATCGCCCAATCCTCGGGTACCGGTTCGTTCCGGAGCACGATGTATCCGCCTCGTGGACGGTGGGCAATCAGAGCGTTATGGAGTTTGGAGTCTTCGACGTGGGCTCGGGAGCGGAGGCTCAGGTCATCGACCTCCCCCGGGATCGAGCCGAAGGCTCCACCGCCTCCTACGCCCACATCGTCGAGAACCGGTTCCTCGAGCCGCGGGTGGACCCGCTCTCGACCTTCTCCATCGACGTGGACACCGCGGGCTACGCCATCCTGCGCCGGTCCCTCGCCGCGGGCACCCTCCCGCCCCCGGCCTCCATCCGGATCGAGGAGATGGTCAACTACTTCCGCTACCGCTACCCCGCGCCCGCGGGGGACGCCCCCTTCTCGGTGCAGGTGGACGCGGCGACCTGCCCCTGGAACCCGGAGCACCGGCTCGTCCGGATCGGCCTCCGCGGGAGGGAGTTCGACGAGGGGGCGCGGCCCGCGTCGAACCTGGTCTTCCTCGTGGACGTCTCGGGCTCGATGAACCAGCCGAACAAGCTCCCCCTCGTGCAGGCGGGACTCCGGATCCTCTGCGGGCGGCTCGGCGCCGCGGACCGGGTCGCCATGGTCGTCTACGCCGGCGCGGCCGGGCTCGTCCTCCCGCCGACCCCCGGAGACCGCAAGGCGGACATCCTCGCCGCCATCGACCGCCTCCAGGCGGGCGGCTCCACGAACGGGGCGCAGGGGATCGAGCTGGCCTACGCCACCGCCGAGGCGAACTTCCTCCGCGGCGGGACGAACCGCGTCGTGCTGGCCACCGACGGGGACTTCAACGTGGGGGTGACGAGCGAGGCCGCCCTCGTGGACCTCATCGAGAGGAAGCGCAGGGGCGGGGTGTCCCTCACGGCCCTCGGGTTCGGATACGACAACCTCCAGGACTCGACGCTGGAGAAGCTCGCCGACCGCGGGAACGGGAACTACGCCTTCATCGACACCGAGCGCGAGGCCGCCAGGGTCCTCGGCGAGGAGGCGACGGCCACGCTGCACACCATCGCCAAGGACGTGAAGATCCAGGTCGAGTTCAACCCCACCGCCGTCGCGGCCTACCGGCTCGTGGGCTACGAGAACCGGATGCTCGCGGCGCAGGACTTCAACGACGACGCGAAGGACGCCGGCGAGATCGGCGCGGGCCACACGGTCACCGCGCTCTACGAGGTCGTCCCCGCGGGGAAGCCGGTCCCGGCGGCCTCCGTGGACCCGCTCCGCTACCAGGTCCCCGCCACGCCCACCGACGCCGCCGGCCGGGGCGAGCTGCTCGCCGTGAAGCTCCGCTACAAGGAGCCCGCCGGCGAGGCGAGCCGCCTGCTCGAGGTCCCCTTCGCCGACGGCGGGACCTCCTTCGAGCAGGCCTCCGAGGACTTCCGGTTCGCGGCGGCGGCGGCGGCCTTCGGGCTCGTCCTCCGGGACTCCGGGTACCGCGGCACCGCGTCCTTCGACACCGTGAAGGAGATCGCCGCGGGCACGCTCGGGTCCGACCCGGGGGGTTTCCGGGCGGAGTTCCTGGGCCTCGTCGAGAAGGCCCGCGGACTCGCCGCCGCCGCCGCCGCCGCCGCCGCCGCGGCCGCCCCGGCCCGCGCCCCCGACGCCCCGAGGTAGCCGGCGGGCCTCCCCGCGCGCCGGGTCGCGAGAACCGCCCCGCCCCGCCTCCGTTCCCATGCACGGGGCACGACGGAGAGGAGGCCGACATGCGGGGCGGCGACGCGGACGGGACGGGAGGCCGGGCGTTGGGCTGGGGCCTCGCGGGCTCCGCCTGGGCCCATGCGCTCCTCGGGTTCTCCCTCCTCCTGGCCCTGGAGGGCTCCCCCGGGGTGGGGCGGCCCGCTCTCCCGGGCCGGGCCGACGTGGAGTTCGAGGAGGCGATTCCCCTCGACCTGTCGCCCGTGCCGGGACGGCACGGGACACGCCCTCTCGAGGAGCCGGACGTGGTCCGCGCGGAGCCGTCCCTCTCCATCGGGCTCGACACGGGCTGGAACGAGATGGAAGACCTCCCGGGCGTGGCGGCCCCTCCCCAGGAGGACGCGGTCGGGATCGGCGGCGTCTTCTGCTGCGGCGTCGGCGGGGGCGCCGGCGGCGCCTTCGGCGGACGCCGCGGCGGCCATCTGAACCGCAGGGGCGCCGGCGGCGGCTGCTTCGGCGGCGGCTGCCTCGCCCGGACGATGGTCACCTGCCCCGCGGAGGGGGACTGCCTCGGCAGGACGATCGCGCCCCCGCAGGATGAGTTCTCCCCCTTCGTGGACAACCCCTTCGTCTGCGTGCGGGAGGAGCCGCTCTCGACCTTCGGCGCGGACGTGGACACGGCGTCCTGGGGAGTGGTGCGCCGGATGCTCCGCGAGGGGCGCCTCCCCCCGCGGGACGCGGTGCGGCTCGAGGAGATGCTCAACTCCTTCCCCTACGACTGCGTCACGCCCTCCCGGGCGGATCGGATCGCGGTGCGCCTCGACGCGGCGGCGTGCCCCTGGAGCCCCGGGCACCGGCTCGTGCGGATCGCCCTCAAGGCGGGAGTCGTGGACCCGCGGGACCGTCCGGACGCGAACCTCGTGTTCCTCGTGGACCGCTCCGGCTCCATGGACGCGCCGGACCGCCTCCCGCTCGTGAAGATCGGGCTCCGCGCCCTGGTCGAGGGGCTCACGGCGCGCGACCGGGTGGCCCTCGTCGCCTACGCGGGAGAAGCGGAGGTCGTCCTCCCCTCCACGCCCGGGGACCGGAAGGACGAGATCCTCGCGGCCATCGACGGGCTCGGGGCCGGGGGCGGGACGAACGGTGCCGCGGGCCTCGCGCTCGCCTACGAGCAGGCCCGCGCGGGGTTCCAGGGGGGCGGCATCAACCGGGTCGTGGTCGCGACCGACGGGGACTTCAACCTGGGGGTCACGGGGTCCGCCCTCGTGGAGCGGATCGCGGAGGAGGCGCGCACGCGGGTGTTCCTCACGGTCCTCGGCTTCGGGATGGGGAACCTCGGGGACGCGACGCTCGAGTCGCTGGCCGACCGCGGGAACGGGAGCTACGCCTACGTCGGCGACGAGGCGGACGCGCGCCGCGTCCTCGCCGGGGGGCTCGGCGGTTCCCTCATCGCCGCCGCCAAGGACGTGAAGGTCCAGGTCGCCTTCCACCCGGCCCGCGTCTACACCTACCGGCTCCTCGGCTACGAGAACCGGAGGCTCGACGCGCGGGACTTCGAGGACGACGCGAAGGACGCGGGGGACCCGGGTGCCGGGGACTCCGTGACCGCGCTCTACGAGGTCGTCCCGGCCGGGCAGGAGGCCGGGGACCGCCGCCTCGCGCCGCGGGCCTCGGAGCCCCGCGACCCCCGCGAGGAGCCCGCGGACGAGCCCCTCCTGACCGTGCGGGTGCGCTGGAAGGATCCGGAGGGGGACCTGAGCTTCCCGATCGAGGAGAGCCTCCGCGACACGGGCGGCTCCTTCGAGGCGGCGCCGGAGGACTTCCGGTTCGCGGTCTCCGTGGCGGCCTTCGGGATGCTGCTCCGGCACTCCCCCTGGGCGGGCGGGGCGACCCTCGACTGGGTCCGCGACACCGCGCTCGGGGCGCTGGGCGAGGACCGTTCCGGCGCCCGGAGGGAGTTCGTGGAGTGCGTCGGGCTGGCCGCCGCGCTCGCGGGGTCGGACCCGGCCGCGCCGCGCCGGGCGAACGAATAACCTGCCCCGCCCCCCCGGGCGCCCGGAGAATCGCGCGCCCCGTGAGGAAGCGCACCCCGCCTCCGCCCGTCCCGCCGGCCGCGCTCCGCCGCCTCGTGGCGGCCGCGACGAGGGCCCGCCGTTCCGCCTACGTCCCCTACTCGAAGTTCAAGGTGGGGGCGGCGGTCCTCTCCCGCGACGGGAGGGTCTTCGCCGGGTGCAACGTCGAGAACGCCACCTCCGGCACGGGCCTCTGCGCCGAGCAGGCGGCCCTGGCGCGCGCGGTGGCGGAGGGGGCGCGGGTCTTCCTGGCGATCGCGGTCGTGACCGGGGCGCGCCACCCCGCCGCCCCCTGCGGGAAGTGCCGCCAGATGCTCCTCGAGTTCGGGGACCGCCTGCGCGTGCACATGGTCTCGACCGACGGCCAGCGCGAGGAGGCGGTCCTGGCCGACCTCCTCCCGCACCCGTTCCGGAGGTAGTCCCCGGGGCCGGATCG
>CAZKTF010000014.1:0-23644 GCA_964555565.1 uncultured Planctomycetota bacterium
CCCAGGCCGGGTGGCGACGGGTCCAGGCCCGCAGCCGCCGCGCCGGGCCCGGGGGCCGCGCGCGCACGGGCCGGAACTCCAGCACCGCCTCCAGGTCCTCCGCGAGCGCGCCGGCGCCGGGGTAGCGGTCGGCCGGATCCTTCTCGAGGGCCTTGAGGACGACGGCCTCGAGGTCCCGCGGGACCCCGGGCCTGAGGCGCCCCGGCGGCACCGCGTCCTCGTGGAGGATGCGGTGGATGGCCCGGTCCACGGTGTCCCCCTCGAAGGGGACGGCGCCCGTGAGGCACTGGTAGAGGGTCGCGCCGAGGCCGTAGACGTCGGCCCTCCCGTCCACGGGCCGCCCCGCCAGCTGCTCCGGCGCCGCCCACGGGATGGACCCGACGAAGGGGCCCGCGAGGGTGGGTCCCGCGCCCTCGTCCCTCGCCACGCCGAAGTCGAGGAGGAAGGGCTCGTCGCCGGGGCCGACGAGGATGTTGGCGGGCTTGACGTCCCGGTGGACGACGCCCCGGGCGTGGGCGTACTCGAGGGCCCGCGCGATGCGCGCCGCGAAGCGGGCCGCCCGGGCCGGCGCCACGGCGCCGCCCCGCGCGACCTCCTCCCGGACCACCCGGTCGAGCCCGCGCCCCGCCACGAGGTCGAGGGCGATCCAGCGGGTCCCCTCCTCCTCGCCCGCCGCGAGGACGGAGACGATGTGGGGATGGCGGAGGCGCGCCACGGCCTGCGCCTCCCGCCGGAACCGCTCCCGCGCCTCCGGGGACGCGAGGAGGTCGGAGCGGAGGACCTTCACCGCCGCGAGGCGGCCGAGGGACTCCTGCTCCGCCTCGTAGACGACGCCCATGCCGCCCTCCCCGATGCGCCGCAGCAGCCGGAACTCCCCGAACCGCTCCCGCGGGAGGCCGGGCTCGGGGACGCGGGGGGGACCCGGGCGGCGCGGGGGCGGCTTCTCCCTCCGGGAGAGGCGGTGGAACGCCTCGATGCGGGCGCGGATCCCGGGCGAGGCGCCGGGATGGCGGGAGAGGAAGGCCACGGGCTCCTCGGCGGTCCCGGCCAGCGCCCCCTCGAGGTAGGAGTCGTAGAGGTCTCCCTCGGGGTCCGGGGAGTCGGGTTCGGGCCCGGTCATGCGCGGCCCCTGTGTACCACCCGGCCCCGGGAGGGGGCGATGTCCGCCTCCCGCGGGGATGCGGTTCTGTCTTCTATTGGGGGGGCGAAGTGGCCCCCCGTGAGGAGGTCGCCATGCGGAAGCCCGTTCGTCGCACGCTGTTCGTCGCCGCCCTCGTCGCCGGGGCCGCCATGCCCTCCCTGGGGAATGTTGCGGTTACGGGCAACGTCGTCGGACGTGTGGAGTTTCCCCTCATCTGCGCCATCCGGGCATGCCGGGAACTGGAGGATTTGCCTTACGCACTTGCTTCCCAGGCGCCCGATCAAGAGAAGCCGCTCCCCGAGCCGACCGCGGTCACGGCCCGCGCGCTGGTGACGGGTGCCCTTGCCTGCCTGGCCGACGCCAAGACCAGCATCTTCATCGGTAGCGGCTACGAGGCGTCCACCGATGCGGAGCGGGCCCTCGCGTGGCTGGTGAAGGCGGAGGAGAGGGACAGGGAGGCCCTCGATGGCATCGACGGCAAGAAGCCGGCGAGCAAGGTGGCCCTTAGTCTCTATTTTGCGGATCTCTACAAGGAATTCGCCGAGAACTCCCTCAAGGGGACTCCCGCTGACCGCAAGGACCTCACCGCACTGAACAACAACCCCGACACCCCCACCAGCTTCATCTTCGAACCCGACCTCCGTTCCCCGAGGATCATCATAAAACTCACCCCCGCGGATCAGGAGGCCGGAACTGGCGATTCCTACGAGGCCCGCGTCAAGGCGATCATCGAGCGGGTGGTGAGTCAATACGGCTATGCCCGCCTTTCCACCTCCGCCGCGAAGGCCGCCAAGGCCCCGCGGAACTACTACTTCGCCTACGAGGGGACGAGCGCGGACCCCGGCTACATCTTCAAGTCCCTCGGCCGCCGGATGTTCGGGCCCTTCGAGACGAGGTTCCAGGTCGGCGCCTTCGACCCGAAAGCCACGGTGGACACGGGGAGCGCCTGCGTCGAGTTCGACGTCGAGGGCAGTTCGCCCCTCCAGTTCTTCGCGGTCTGCGGCCGCCGCGTCAACGGCGGCGTCCAGGTCTTCGCCCAGTCCCATCTCGGCGCCGCGGGCAGCCTCTTCATCCCCAACACCCGCATCGCCCAGGTGCGGGTCAACTACAGCGGCACCCAGTTCACCTGCTCCGCGGCGGCAGGAAAGGACGCCCCGGACTTCGCCCTCACCCCCTTCGCCACCTACGGGCTCACCCAGGGCTCCACGGCCCTCGTCCCGGGCATCGGGGCCAGCGGCCTCACCAAGGGCGCGGTCATCGGCCTCGACGAGATCTATTTCACGGCGAAGTAGTCCGGGGGGACCCCCGCGGGCACCGGCGGGTTGCAGCATGACGCGGACATGGGCCATGCGGACGCAGCCCGCGCATGCCCCCGGGTAGACCCTCCGGATCCGTTGCGCGAGCACCGACGTACCCCCGAGCGGCTCCTTCGGCTTCCGGAGTCCCCTCCCCGGACCCCGGCGTGGGCTAGACTCAAGGCGGTCGGGATGCGAGCCGCCCAGCCGGCCGGGGCGCGACGGGCCGGGGGGGCCCGCGCCGGCCGGGGGGCGGGACGCCGCGGGGGACGGGCCATCGCGAAGGGGCGACGCAGGTTGATCCTCGGCATCGCCGGCGCTCTCGTTGCCGTCGAGGGGGTCCTCCCCCTCCTGCTGTGGCTGGCCCGGGACCGGGTCCTGTTCCACCCCGACCCCTTCCCCGCCACGCCGCGCGACCTCGCGACCGCCGGCCCCGGGGTGGACCTCAAGCCGGTCCGCGTCCCCCGCCCCGGCGGGGAGCGGCTCGCCGCCTTCGACGCGCGCCCCGCGGGAGTCGATCCCGACGCGGGGCCCGTCGTCCTGTTCTTCCACGGGAACGCGGGGAACGTCGCGGGGCGGGCCGGCCTCCTCGGCGACTTCGTGCGGGGGACCGGGTGCCGCACGCTCCTGTTCGACTACTCGGGCTTCGGGGGGAACGGGGGCAGCCCCTCCGCGGAGGCGGTGGTCGTGGACGGCATCGCCGCCAGCGACTTCCTCCGCGTCTCGGGCGTGTCGCCGGCGCGCGTCGTCCTCTTCGGCGAGAGCCTCGGGGGGGCCGTGGCCCTGGAGGTCGCGGCGCGGCGGCCCTGCGCCGGGGTCGTGGTGCAGTCCGGGTTCTCGTCCCTCTCCTCCATGGCCCTCAGGCTCTACCCGTGGATGCCGCTCCTCTCGGTGTTCGCGCGGAGCTCCTTCCGCTCCTCGGACCGGGCGGCGGACCTCTCCGTCCCGTTCCTCGTCGTGCACGGGCGCCGCGACGACGTCGTCCCCTTCGCGGAGGGGGAGGCGCTCCACCGGGCGGCCCCGGGAACCGCGGAGTTCCTGGCCCTGGACGCGGCCGGGCACGACGACCTCTTCGCCAGGGCCGGTCCCGAGTACCTCCGCGGCCTCGGCGAGCGCTTCCGGCTGTGGACCAGGAGCCGGTGACCGTCAGCGCGGCGTCGGCGCGCGACGCACGGGGGGCTTCGGGGCCGGGCGACGCTCCAGCTCGGCGAGGACGAGTTCGACCGCCTTCTCGAGCTGCGGGTCGCGGCCGGCCGCGGCGTCCTTGGGCGTCTCGATCACCTCGACGTCGGGGGGCACCCCCTCGTTCTCCACCACCCAGGTCCCGTCCGTATCGGTGATCCCGAAGGTGGGCACCGTGAACCCCCCGCCGTCCATGAGGCCCGGGTTCCCGGAGATCCCCACGAGCCCCCCCCAGGTGCGCGTCCCGACGAGCGGCCCGAGCCCGAGCTTGCGGAACATCCAGGGCATGGCGTCGCCGCCGGAGCCGGCGCTCTCGTTGATGACCATGGCCTTGGGGCCCGGGAAGGAGCCCCAGGGGGTCCGCCCGAACCACTGCTCCCGGTCCCCCCAGTAGCAGAGGGGGGTGCGGGAGAGGGTCGCCACGACGTAGTCCGCCACCTGGCCCCCGTGGTTGTAGCGCTCGTCGAGCACGAGCGCCCGGCGGTCGAGCTGCCCGTAGAAGTCCCGGTCGAAGGAGTGCATCCCGTCCTTCCCGGTGTCGGGCATGTAGACGTAGGCCACCTTCCCCCCCGAGAGCCGATCGACCCGGCGGCGGTTCTCCTCCACCCAGGCGAGCTTGCGCAGCCTCTGGTCGTCGGGCACGGGCACGACCGCGGCTTTCCGCGGGTTCGCCCCGTCCGGGGTCGCGGAGAGGAGGAGCTCCACCTGCCGGTCCGCGGTGCCCTCGAACCACGCGAAGAGGCTCCGGTCGGTCGTCGCGGGCCGCCCGTCCACCGAGACGAGGTAGTCCCCCTCCCGCGCGTCCACCCCGGGCCCGGTGAGCGGAGCCCGAAGCCCCGGGTTCCAGTTCTGGCCGCGGTAGATCCTCGCGATCCGGTAGCGACCGGAGTCCACCGTCCAGTCGGCGCCGAGGAGCCCCGTGGGGACCCCCTTCGGGGCTCCCTCTCCCATGTCCCCGCCCCACACGTACTCGTGCCCGCAGGAGAGCTCCCCGACCATCTCCATGAGGAGGACGTTCAGGTCGGCCCGGTGGTGGACGTGGGGCAGGAAGGCGCTCCAGCGGTCCCACATCGCCGGCCAGTCCACGCCGTGCATCCCCGGGTCGTAGAAGTAGTCGCGCTGGACGCGCCAGACCTCCCGCAGGATCTGCCGCCACTCCTTCGCGGGCTCGACGCGGACCCGCACCCCGTCCAGGGGGAGCCGCTTCTCGTTCGCGCCCTGGCCGTCCACGAGCAGCCATCCGCCCGGGGTCTGGAGGAGCACGTGCTCCCCGCCCGCGGAGACCCGGAGGGACCGGACGTCGCGACGGACCTCGGCGGCGGTGCGCTTCTCGAAGTCGAAGGCCCTGAGCACCCCGGGCTCCTCCCAGTCCCCGTCGAGCCAGAGGATCCGGTCCTTCGTGCACCGCAGCGCGTGGAACCTCCCCGAGCCGGCCGGGAGCGCCAGGATGCGCTGGTCGAGGCCGTCGGGGTCGATGGCGGGCGGCGGCGGCTCCTTCTCCTTCTCCTTCTCCTTGTCCTTGTCCTTCTCGCCGTCCTTCCCCGTTCCCGCCTTCTCGTCCTTCCTCTCGTCCTTCCTGTCGTCGCCCTTGTCCCCGGCCTCGTCGCTCTTGGGCGCGAGCGGGTCCTTCCCGTCCTTCTGGAGCACGGCGCAGTAGAGGCTCGCCGAGAAGTCGCGGGCCGCCGACGTGCTCATGTCGAGGCCGAAGCTGTTGGGCCCGATGTCGGTGGACGCGGCGAAGTAGAGGTGCTTCCCGTCCCGGGAGAAGGCGGGGGAATAGGCGCTCCCGAAGGCGTCCGTGAGGCGCTGCACGCGGCCCGTGGCCACCTCGTGGAGGGCGACGCGCTCGAACAGGGTCGCCGGGTCGTGGTCCTCGAAGGCGAGCCACCGCGAGTCGCGGGAGAAGGAGAAGGACGGGTGCAGTTCCCCCAGGGACCCCACCGGGCCCCGCACCGTGGTGACCGCCCCGGTCTCCAGTTCGAGGATGGCGATCCGGTTCGACTTGTCGCTGAAGGCGATGCGCTTGCCGTCGGGGCTCCAGGTCGGGTCGTTGTAGGAGCGCGCCCCTCCGAGGTCGTAGGAGCGCGGCTCCCCGCGGCCCTTCTCGTCGCGGACGAGGAGCCGGTTCTCCCCCGAGGCGTCCGAGAGCCAGGCCACCCGCTCCCCGTCCGGGGACCAGGCGGGGCTCCGGTCGTGGGCGCCCGGGGAGGCGGTCAGGTCGCGGGGGTCCCCGTTCTCGCGCGGGACCGTCACGATCTCCCCGCGGACCTCCAGTGCCACCCGCTTCCCGTTGGGCGAGGGGTCCCCGGCCCGGACGAGGGGTATTTCGCGGGGTCCGACGGGGTCGCCCTTCGCCTCGACCCAGCGCGGCTGCACGGCCGGGGCGTCCGTGGGGACGTGGATCCTCAGGCGCGTCGTCCTCCCGGAGGCCGGGTCGTGGAGGTGGATCGCCCCGGCCTGCTCGAAGACGACCGCCCCGCCGCCGGCGGACACGCTTCGCACGTCGAAGTCCGCGAACCGCGTGACCGGTTCGACCGCGGACCCGCCCGGGCGGAACCGGTGGAGGTTCATGTGCCCGTCCCGGTCCGAGGCGAAGTAGACGAAGCCCCCGGCCCAGCAGGGGAAGGTGTCCGTGGCGCGCCCGTGGGGGACCTCCTCGACCTCGAGGGTCGCGAGGTCCGCGATCCAGACCGGCCCCGTGCGCCCGCCGCGGTAGCGCTTCCAGGAGCGGAAGGCGTCGCGGAAAGGCGTGAAGGCGAGGCGGGTCCCGTCCGGCGCGTAGGAGGCGTGCGAGCCCCTGGGGATCGGGAGCGCCTCGGGCATCCCGCCGTCGGGGGAGACGAGGTAGGGGCGGTCCACCTCGGCGCCGCCCTCCCGGCGGCTCGCGAACAGGACCCGCTTGCCGTCCGGGTGCCAGCCGAGGACCCGGTCCTCTCCCGGGTGCCACGTGAGCCGCCGCGGCTCGCCCCCGGCCGCGGGCATGACGTACACGTCCGGGTTCCCCTGGTACTGCCCGGTGAAGGCGACGAGGCTCCCGTCGGGCCCGAGGCGCGGGGACGTCTCGAGGCCGGGGGAACTCGTCAGCCGGCGGGCCTCCCCTCCCTCCCGCCCCACCGCCCAGAGGTCCCCCGCGTGGACGAACACGATCGCGCGGTCGGAGACCGTGGGGTCCTGGAGGAGGAGCGTCTCGGCACGCTCCGCGGTCCCCTCCGCGGGGGCCGGGCCGGCGGGGAGGAGGAGCGCGAGGGCGACGGCCGCCCCCGCGGCGAGGCGACGGGACCGGACGGCGTGCATGGCGGTGGGACCTCCCTCTCGTGCGGCGAGCGGGGGAGTATAGGTCGCGCCGGAGCAGATCCCTCGCGGGAGCGGGGCCGAGCGGCTCACCGCCCGCAGAGGCAGTCGGTGTGGCCCCCGTCGCCGGGGATCGTGTCGAGCGCCGGCCCGGGGGGGAGCGGGCGGCGCTCCGGCTCGAGCTGCTCGAGCGTGCGCGCGTCGTAGAGCCGGCCGTTCACCATGGTCCAGCGGACCTCGCGGGAGCGCCGCACGTCGGCCAGGGGGTCCCCCTCGACGACGACGAGGTCGGCGAGGAGCCCGGGGCGGAGGCTTCCGAGCGCCCCCTCGAGGCCGAGCGCCTTCGCCCCGCCGAGGGTCGCGCACCGGAGCGCCTCGTGCGGGGAGAGCCCGCCCTGCGCCAGCATCCAGGTCTCCCAGTGGGCGTCGAGGCCCTGCATCTGCCCGTGCCCCCCGATCTCCACGTTCCCGCCGCGGCGGACGACCTCGGCCGCGAGCCGGGCGAGATCGAAGTGGTGGTACTCCTCGTCGGGGGCGACCGGCCGCCGCCGGGCCCGCGGGTCCACCACCGACCGCGGGACGAACCGGAGGAGCCGCTCGTCCTCCCAGACGTTCGTCTTCGCGTACCACCAGTTCTCG
The DNA here is from genome assembly GCA_964555565.1 of uncultured Planctomycetota bacterium. Taxonomy (GTDB): domain Bacteria; phylum Planctomycetota; class JAJSAM01; order JAJSAM01; family JAKLKS01; genus CAZKTF01. The sequence goes on from CAZKTF010000014.1 coordinate 7,549, forward strand.
CCGAACAGCCCGCCGTAGCCGACGACGAGCGTGGGCGTGTAGCAGGTCCCGCCGGGCATCGACATGAGGCGCAGCTCCGGCTCGTAGAGCGGCGCGACCGGGACGGAGTGCTCCAGCGTGGTGTGCCCGTCGAGGAAGTGGGTCATGTTGTAGAAGAAGGTGGACCCGCCCTCCGGCATCACCTGGACGCCCAGCTCCCGCGCGGCGGCGATGACCTCCTGGCGCTGCTCGCGGCGGGGCTGCTGGTAGCTCTTCACGCTGCGGGCGCCCCAGGCCGCGGTCCGCCGGATGGCCCGGCGCGCGTCGTCGAGCGAGTCGATCACCGCCTTGAAGTCCCCCTCGGCGCCGTAGAGGATCGTCCCGGTGGAGAGGATGCGGGGGCCGAGGCGCAGGCCCGCCTTCACCAGCTCCGCCTCCGCGTGGATCATCTGCGTGTCGTTGCTCGGGTCGTGGATCGTCGTCACCCCGAAGGCCAGCTTCGCGAGCAGCCCCCAGGACTGCGCCGGGTAGACGCCCCCCTCGCTCGCGCCCGTGTGGGAGTGGACGTCCACGAGGCCGGGGAGGAGCGTGCACCCCCGGCAGTCGAGGACGCGCGCCCCCGGGGGGACCGGGAGTTCCCCGGACCGGCCGACGGAGACGATCCGGTTCCCCTGCACGTGGATCACCCCGTCCTCGATCACCGAGGCGTCGTGCATCGGGACGACCTTCCCCCCGACGAGCCAGACGTCGGTGGCGGGGACGTCCGCCTTCTCCGTCCACCCGAGGCGGACCGGGGCGGCCCCGACGCCGCGGCGCTTCGGCGCCTCCTTCCCCGGCTCCGGCTTCGGCGGCTCCGTGAAGACGCGGGCGAGCGGGGCCTCGAAGAGGTCGGGGCCGAGGCTCCACCGGACGGTCCCCGAGTCGGCCGACCAGGAGAGGTAGGTCCCCGCGTCCTCCGAGAGGCGCCGGCACGGGAGGTCCTTCATCTCCGGGGAGACGGCCAGCGGCAGCGGCCCGCCCGGGAACGGGACCACCCAGGCGTCCCACAGCTCCTCGAAGGCGAGCCACCGCCCGTCCGGGGAGAGGACGAAGTCCGTCGCCCGCTCGGAGGTGGCGAGGACGCGGCGGTCGGAGCCCAGGAGGTCCACGGAGACGAGCGCCGCCTTCTCCCCCTCCCGGCCGAGGAACAGGACCCGTTGCCCGTCGGGGCCGAACCGGGGGCTCTCCCCCTCGCGGACGAGCAGGCGGGCTGGGGCCTCCCCCTCGACCGGCCGGAGCCAGATCCCCGGGTCCTCCCCGAACCGGCCCCCGCGGTAGCGGTCCCCTCCGTCGCGGCGGTAGACGAGCGAGCGCCCGTCGGGGGAGAGGGCCGCCCAGGTGTAGTGGCCGGGCCGGGGCTCGAGCGTGGCGAGGATTCCCCCGCCTGGGCCCACGGCCTTGACGCGGCCCCCCCCGGTGTCGTTCCAGGAGCAGTACACGACGGTGGCGCCGTCGGCGGAGATCCAGGGCGCGAACTCGAACTCCCCCTCCTGCCCGGTGAGGCGGCGGGGCGTCCCGTCCGGGAGGTCCTTCCGCCAGAGCCGGCCGAGGGCCTGGAAGACAGCGGTCTTCCCGTCCGGGGCGACGCGGGGCCAGCGGACCACCCTCACCTCGAAGGTGGGCCCGCCCTCGTTCCGCGCCGGGTGCAGCGCCTTCGCGACCCGCTGCTTCACGTGGGCCCGGAAGGGGATCTCCGTCGCCTTCCCCGTGGCGGCATCGACGCGGTGCAGGTGCCCCTTCGCCCAGACGACCAGGGCGCCCCCGTCCGGGGTCCAGGAGAGGCCGGGGTAGGGCCCGAAGATCGCCCAGGTCTCCTGCTGGTCGAGGGAGAGGCCGTCCCAGAGGTCTCGGACCGCCCCGGTCTCGAGGTCGAGGAGGGCGAGCACCGACTTCGTGCGCACGCGGCGGACGAAGGCGAGCGTCTTCCCGTCGGGGGAGGGGGTCGGGGAAACCGCCCCGCCGGGGCGGCGGACGAGCTCGCGCATCTCACCGGTCCGGAGCTCGAGGCGGCGGATCCAGTAGATCGACCCGTTCGGGTCCTTGTTGTACTGGAAGGTCTCCCCGCCGGACATGTCCTCGGACCAGTAGAGGAACCGCCCGTCGGGGGAGAAGACCGGCTGCCCCGCGTCCTGCTGGTCGTTCTTCCGCTTCGTGAGCTGGACCCCGCTGAGGCCCTCCGCGGAGGCTTCCCCCGCGCCGGTCCCGGGGACCCGGCACATCCAGGCCTCGCCGGCGCCCAGGCTCCGGCGGCTGGTGAAGTGCTTGTGCCCGACGACCCACTCCCCCGAGGGATGCCAGCGGCCGTTGTTGACGAGGCGGAAGGTCTCCTTCGTGACCGGCGCCGGGTTGCTCCCGTCCGCGTCCATGGTCCAGAGGTTGTCCCCGCCCCCGCGGTCGGAGGTGAACAGGACCCGCTTCCCGTCCGGGCTCCAGCGCGGCTGGACCTCGTAGGCGAGACCGCCCGAGAGGAGCGTCGCCTCGCCTCCCTCCACGGGCATCGTGTAGAGGTCTCCGAGGAGGTCGAAGGCGAGCCGCTTCCCGTCCGGGCTCACGTCCACGCTCATCCAGGTCCCCTCGGTCGTGTCGAACTCGAGGGTCTCGAAGGGCCCGCCCGGGTCGGAGACGTTCCAGGGGGCGGGCTTGGGGCGATCCTCCTTGTCCTTCCCCCCGTCGTCCCCCGCGTGCACCGGGGCCGCGGCGAGGAGCGCGCCTGCCGCGAGGACGACGGTCCACGCCCCGCGATGCGCCATGGTCCCCCTGTCCCAGGCCCCGTCCCTGCGCCCCCAATCGTAGCCAACCGGGGGCCCGGACTCCGACGGGAACCGCGCGCGCGTGGCTCGCGTCCGAGGGGTTATCGTGGCAGGGAGGCTCCCATGAGAAGGCTCGCCGCCGCCGCGCTCTCGGTCGTGGTCGCGGGTTGCGGGGGCGGGCCGAGCCCCCTTCCCGTCTTCCAGGCCGATTCCTCGGCCTTGAAGGCGACGGTCTTCGCGGCGCACGCGTCGGAGCCGATCCCCGCGGGGAAGGGCGTCCTCTGGTGCGCGACCTTCCAGCTCGCCTGGGACGGTCTCTGCGACGGGACCGTCAGGGGGCCGCTGCTCCTGGGACCCCCGGCCCCGCAGCCGCTCGTGGGCGCGCTCAACCGCAGGGAGTTCCCCCGGTCTGCGCTCGACCCGGCCTCCTTCGTGGCGGGCGGGGGGTGGCTCAAGGAGGGGGTCCTCGATCGCCTCCGGAAGGAGCTGCGGGAGAAGTTCGGCGCGGGGGCGCCCGACCCGGGACAGCCGCCGCTGCCGCCCCTGACCGAGGCGCTCGGCTACGCCTATCTCCTCAAGCGTCTCCCCTTCGAGACTCCGTTCAACGTCCTGCCCCGTCCGCTGGAGTTCCGGGGGGGGACGAAGCCGGTCTCCTCCTTCGGGATCCACGGGGACGCGTCCGAGGACGCGAAGGACCGGATGCGGCGGCAGGTCACGATCCTCTCCTACGAGACCGACCGGGAGAAGGACGACGGCTACCCCCACGAGTTCGTCTTCGAGATCCGGCCGAAGGGGGGACGCGACCGGCTCCTGTTCGCGTGCCTCCCGCCGGGCCCGACCCTGGAGGCGACCTGGAAGGACGCCCGGGGGCGCGTCCTCCGCGGGAGGCCCGAGCCCGTGCCCGAGGAGGCCGCCCTCGTGGTGCCGAGGATGGGCTTCGACCTGGAGCACGCCTATCGGCAGTTCGACGGCGCAGCGCTCCTGAACCCCGGCGTCGATCGCCTCATGATCCTGGAGGCGCGCCAGCGCATCCGGTTCGAGCTGTCCGAGGCGGGGGCGGTCCTGGAGTCGGAGGCCCGGGCCCCGGCAGCGGGGGCCGCCCGTCTAGGAGAGATCCCCCACCTCGTGCTCGATCGCCCCTTCCTCCTCGCCCTCGTCGAGAAGGACGCGAAGGAGCCCTACTTCCTCTACTGGGTGGGGAACGACGAACTCCTCGCGGAGGCGAAGTAGGCGGAACCGGGCCTCGTCCGCGAGCCGCGGCTCAGCGGGTCCCCGGGACCGCCTGCGCGGGGTCCGTGGGCTGGGTGAGGCCGCCGGGGTCGTCGTGCAACGCCATGGCCCAGGCGCCGAAGACCCCGCCGAAGAGCAGCCCCTTCAGGACGGCGGCCTCCACCTCGCGCGCGTTCTCCCTCCTTGGGACCGGCGGGAACCGTTCGAAGTCGTAGACCCCGAGGGGGCCGAGCCCGAAGGGCGCGTAGGCGGGCGTGAGGACCATGTCCACGGCCGAGATCGTCGTGAGGGAGAGGTCTTCGAAGAGGTATCCGACCCAGCGGACCGGGACGAGCCACGCCTCGCCCGCGGGACCCCGCCGGACCCGCGCGGCGGTCTTCTCCACGGGCATCGTCAGCAGGTGCAGCGGGGAACTCGCGACGACGAGCCCGTCCGCCCCGCCCCTCGCGAGCGTCGTGCAGCCCGGGCGGACAGCCGCCGCCGCCAGCGCCCAGCATCCGAGACTCCGGGCGATCATCGCTCCTCCTTCCACGGGTCCCCCGATCCTACGCCCTGGCCCGGTGATTGGTGCCCGGACCACGGGAACGGGGCGGCAGGCAGCGGCGTCCGAGGTATGGTGAGGGCTTGCGGGAAGGCTCCATGCGGGGTCTCTGGGCGGGGGCGCTCGGGCTCGGGATGGCCGGCTGCGCCGGCGGCGCGGGAGCGGCCGCGTCCGTGCCCGTCATCCGGGCCGACTCCCCCTAGCTGAAGGCCACGGTCTTCGCGGCCCACCCGTCGGAGCCGATGCCCCCCGCAAAGGGGGTCCTCTGGTGCGCGACCTTCCAGCTCGCCTGGGACGGTCTCTGCGACGGGACCGTCAGGGGGCCGCTGCTCCTGGGACCCCCGGCCCCGCAGCCGCTCGTGGGCGCGCTCAACCGCAGGGAGTTCCCCCGGTCTGCGCTCGACCCGGCCTCCTTCGTGGCGGGCGGGGGGTGGCTCAAGGAGGGGGTCCTCGATCGCCTCCGGAAGGAGCTGCGGGAGAAGTTCGGCGCGGGGGCTCCCGACCCGGGGCAGCCGCCGCTCCCCCCTGAATCCACGGCCCTGGGCTACGCGTACCTCCTCAAGCGCCTGCCCTTCGAGACCCCCTTCGAGGTCCTGCCGGAGCCGCTCCCCTTCCATGGAGGCACGAGGCGGGTCTCGGCCTTCGGCGTCCGGGCGAGCCAGCACGAGGAGGTGCACGCGCGGATGCGCAGCCAGGTCACGGTGCTCGCCTCCGAGGACCACGAGGGGGAGAGGAACGACTACCCGCACGAGTTCGTGATCGAGATCCGGCCCAAGGGCGGCCGCGACCGGCTCCTGTTCGCCTGCATCCCCCGCGAGGCGACGCTGGAGGCGACCTGGAGGGACGCTTCCGGTCGCGTGGCCGCCGGGAAGCCCCGGGCGTTCCCCGGGGAGGGGACCCTCGCGGTGCCGAGGATGGCGTTCGACCTCGGCCACGCCTACGGGCAGTTCCTCGGCGCCCCGACGCTCAACCCCGAGTTCAAGGGCCAGATCATCCTCGAGGCCCGCCAGCGGATCCGGTTCGAGCTGACGGAGGCGGGGGCGATCCTCGAATCGGAGGTGCGCATCGCGCTCGGGGGAGGGTTCTCCCGGGAGCGCACCGACTTCGTCCTCGATCGCCCCTTCCTCCTCGCGTTGATCGAGAAGGACGCGAAGGAGCCCTACTTTTTCTACTGGGTCGGGAGCGACGAACTCCTCGCGGAGGCGCCGTAGGAACGGCGGGCGGGGTAAAACCCGCCCCTACAACGGCCACGATCCGCGGCGGACGCGGCCGCCGTTGTACGGGCGGCCTTCAGGCCGCCCGGCCGTGCGACGCCCGAGAAAGGCCGGGCGGGGTAACCCCCCCCCTAGGACGGCCGCGCCTCCCAGGGGGTGACGGCCCCGACGACGGTCCGCGGAGCGCCGACGCGGATCGCGCCCAGCACCCCCGAGGCGATCTCCGCGTCGGTGAGCCACCGCGGGAGCGCGCCCTCCTGGAGGAACCCCAGGATCACCTCGTGGTAGGAGAGGCCGGGGAGGGCCTCGAAGGCCGCGCGGCGCCCCGGGTCGGGGAGGGAGGGGTCGGCCGCCGTGCTGCCGAGGACGTGGAAGAAGCGGCCCCGCACGCTCCGGGCCACGATGACGGGGGCCGAGGGCGCGCCCGAGTGGATCCAGGCGACCGCCAGGGCGGGATGCCCCCGGGCGCGGACCGCGGCCTCGAGCGTCGCCTCCAGCGCTTCCCGCTCCGCGTAGTCACAGGCCGCAGGGAACACGCGCGGGTTGGCCGCCGCGAGCTCCTCGAGCCTCTGCGTTCCGCGGGCGAGCACCGTGACCTCGTGCTCCCGCGCGAGTTCGAGGACCACCCTGCGCAGCATCCCCGTCCCGCCGACCACGAGCGCGTGGGGCATGGCGGCGGGAGTCCTACACCGCCAGCGTCGCGCGGAGCGCGCGGGTGACCTCGGGGCGCACGAGGTCCTTCCGCCAGGGGATCGTGAAGTCGGTGTTGTCCAGCGGGCGCGCGGCCTTGTGGGCGGCGTTGGCCGCCTCGCGCACGGCGTCCTCGTCCAGCGGGCGGCCGCGGAGCGCGGCCTCCGCCGCGGGGACGCGAAGCGGCCAGGACGCCACGCCCCCGAGCACGACGCGCGCCTCCGCCACCACGGGGGGCTTCCCGTTGCCCCCGGGCTTCCCGCCCGCGAACCGGAGCCACACCGCGGTCCCGAGCACGGGGAAGTCGAAGGAGCCGCGGCGGCGGACCTTCCGGTAGACGGCGCGCCAGCCGTCGGGCGCGGGGAGGGTCACCGCCGTGAGCAGCTCGTCGGGGCGCTTGGAGAGGTACTCGATCCCGTCGTTCCGGTAGAGCGACTCGGCCGGGACCTCCCGCTCCCCCGCCGGGCCCCGCAGCGTCACCGTGGCGCCCAGCGCCACCATCACGGGCGCGAGGTCGCTCGACTGGACGGCCCAGCAGCGCCGGGACCCCGGCGCCACCCAGCAGACCGTCCCCTCGCGCTTCATGCAGAAGTCCACCGCGTGGCGCCACTCGTAGGTCTGGTCGTAGTAGTTGCAGCGGGTGTCGAGGCAGAGGTTCCCGCCGAGGGTCCCCATGTTGCGGAGGATCGGCGTGGAGATCGTGGCGGCCGCGTGCGTGACGGCCTGGTAGGCGGCGAGCAGGTCCCGCTGCCGCTCGATCTCCGAGAGCCTGAGGCCCGCCCCGAGCCGCAGCCCCCCGCCCTTCCCGGCGGCCACGCCCCGCAGTTCCGCCAGCGCGGAGATGTCCACCACGACCGCGGGGGTCTGCTGCCGGCGCTTCATGTTGGGGAAGAGGTCGGTCCCCCCCGCGAGCCACGACCCCGCAGGCCCCGCGTCGGCGCGCATCCGGAGCGCCTCCGCCACCGAGGCCGGCCGCCGGTAGGTGAAGGGAGGCAGGCGGAGCACGGTCAGCGGCCCCCGGGGATCCGGCCGCGCACGCCGCCGTGCCCGACCTCGCCCCCCTCGCGGAGGTCCCGCCCGTCCCCGCCCTCCCAGGGGGGCCGCACCCGCACCGGCTCCGGCCAGGTGGTCTCCGGCATCCGCGTGGGCCCCACGCGGGGCTCGAGCCCCGCGGCCTTCCGCTTGAGGGCCTGGAGGACCCTCGGCGGCGAGATCGGGACCTCGTCCACGCGCACGCCCACCGCGTCGTACACCGCGTTCGCGACGGCGGGCATCACGGGGAGGAGCGGCCCCTGCCCGACCTCCTTCGCGCCGAAGGGGCCGTTCGGGTCCGGGTCCTCGACGAGGATCGTCTCCACCTCGCACATCTCGTGCGTCGTCGGCGACTTGTACTCCAGCATCGAGGGGGCCTTGTGGACCACGCCGCGGTTCCCCCGGTAGGACATCTCCTCCATGAGCGCCTCGCCGAGGCCCATGTAGACCGAGCCCTCGACCTGCCCCAGCGCGAGCACCGTGTTGATCGCCTGCCCGATGTCGTGGGCGATCCAGACCTTCGGGACCCGCACGAAGCCGGTCTCCGCGTCCACCTCGACCTCGGCGACGCAGGCCGTGTAGGAGTAGGCCGGCGACGGGCCGACGCCGGCCCCCTTGTAGCGGGCGGGCGACGCCGGGGGCCGGTAGGAGCCCACCGTCCCGAGCGTCCCGTGCTCCGCCTCCGCGGCCACCACCGCCTCGCGGAACTCCATCCCCTTCGCGGGGTCCGCGGAGTCGAAGACCCTGCCCTGGGCGAACACGAGCCGCCCGCGCGGGACCCCGAGCTTCCCGGCCGCCGCCGCGGCGAGGAGGTCCCGGGCCCGCTCCGCGGCCTGGATCGCGGCGTTCCCGGTCATGAGCGTCACGCGGCTCGAGTAGGAGCCCAGGTCCACGGGGGTGAGGTCGGTGTCCCCGGTCACCACGCGGACGTCGAGGGGGTCGAGGCCCAGGACCTCGGCCACGCAGAAGGCGAGGACCGAGTCGGAGCCCTGCCCGATCTCCGTGGAGCCGCAGAAGGCCGTCACGCACCCCGAGCGGTCGAGCTTGAGCTGGACCCCGGAGTGCGGCAGCGCGTTCCAGTAGATCGGGAGCCCGGCCCCGCTGATGTAGGAGGAGCAGGCGAGGCCCACGCCCCGGCCCGGCCCGAGCCTGCGGAACTTCGCGGCCCACCCGCTCGCCTCGCGCACGCGCCGGAGGCACTCGCCGAGGCCCATGGAGCCGACCTTGAGGAAGTTGGCCGTGAGGCTGTTCGCCGGCTGGAGGTGGCGGAGCCGGATCTCGAAGGGATCGATCCGGAGGGTCTCCGCGATCCGGTCGAGGTGGACTTCGAGGGCGAAGCGCGGCTGCGGGGTCCCGTGGCCGCGCTTGGGCCCGCAGGGGGGCTTGTTCGTGAAGACGCGGAGCCCGCGGAACCGGTAGCGCGGGACCCTGTAGGTCACCGTCTGGAGCGCCCCGGTGTAGTAGGTGCTCGCCACGCCGTAGGACCCGTAGGCCCCGCCGTCCAGCATCGACTCGAAGTCCATGGCCGTGATGGCCCCGTCCTTCTTCACCCCGGTGCGGATCCGCATGAGCGTCGGGTGGCGCCCGCGGTGGCAGTAGAAGACCTCCTCGCGGGTGAGGGTGATCTTCACGGGCCGCCCCGTGACCAGGGCGAGCTTCGCGACGACGATCTCGTGGCTGAAGGGGTCGCTCTTCCCGCCGAAGCCCCCGCCGTTGGGGGTGGCCCGCACGCGGATGCGCGCGGCGGGGATCCCGAGGACCTTCGCCAGCGCCCGGTGGAGGTAGTGCGGGGTCTGCGTGCTCGACCAGACCGTGACCCTCCCGTCCGGCTCGGGCACCCCCACCGCCGCGTGCTGCTCCATCGGAAGGTGGGTGCTCCCCTCGTAGAAGAAGAGGTCCTCGCGCACGAGGTCCGCCTCGGCGAAGCCCGCCTCCAGGTCCCCGAACTCCAGGTGGACCTTCTTGTGGACGTTCCCCTCGTCCCCGTAGTCGTGGATGCGCGGTTCCGGGGTCGCCAGCGCCTCCTCGATCCCGGGGATCTCCGCCAGCGGCTCGTAGGCGACGCGGATCGCCTGGGCCGCCTCGAAGGCCTGGTCCTCGGTCTCCGCCGCCACCGCGGCCACGGGGTCCCCGATGAACCGCACCCGGTCCGGGCAGAGGGCGTGCTCGTCCTGGGAGACCGGGAGGATGCCGAAGGGCACCGGCAGGTCCTTCCCCGTGAGGACGGCGCGCACCCCGGGCATCCCGGCCGCGGGCGCCGCGTCCACCGAGGCGATCCGGGCGTGGGCCTCCGTGGACCGGAGCAGGCGGCACCAGAGCATCCGCGGGAGGTAGAGGTCGTCCGCGAAGACCGTCTGCCCCGTCACCTTGGCCGGGCCGTCCACCCGGGGGGGCGACCGCCCGATGAGCCTACGCGCGGGCACGCGGCGCCTCCTCCCGCATCCGCGCGGCGGCCAGCTCCACCGCCTCGAAGATCTTGAGATACCCGGTGCAGCGGCAGAGGTTCCCCGCCAGGGAGTCACGGACCTCCGCGCGCGTGGGGTCCGGGTTCTCCTCGAGGAGCGCCTTCCCCGCGAGGAGGAACCCCGGGGTGCAGTAGCCGCACTGCGCCGCGCCGAGCTCCACGAAGGCCTGCTGGAGCGGGTGGAGGCGCGGCCCGTCGGCCATCCCCTCGACGGTGAGGACCTCGTGCCCCTCGGCCTGCACCGCGAGCAGTAGACAGGAGAGGACCGGCTTCCCGTCCAGGAGCACGGTGCAGGTCCCGCACTCGCCGAGCTCGCAGCCGTGCTTGGTACCGGTGAGGCCCATCTCCTCGCGGAGGACCTCGAGAAGCGTCTTCTGCGGGGGGAATGCGACCTCGCGGTCCACCCCGTTCACGCGGAGCCGGGCGAGGATCGCGTCGCCCGTCCCTTGGGCCGGCTCCATGCGGAGGAACCTAGCCCCGCGAACGCGGGCGGCCCAAGGAAAGGCGCCTGCCGGGTCCGGCCCGGGCGGCTACTTGTCGGTCTTCCCGGCCTCGTCCTTCGTCCTGGCCTTCTTCAGGAGATCGAAGGCGTCGTCCCAGGACTTGCCGATGCGGACGTCGGAGCCGAGGATCCCTTCGAGGATCCGGGTGGCGTCCTCGACCTTGCCCTTCTTCAGGAGGGACTCGGCCTCGACGACCTCCTTCGCCTGCCCGGCCTCGTCCTCCTGCACGCGCTTCCAGAAGGCGGGGAACTCCTTCCTGAGCATCTCGGTGACCGCCGCGGCGAGCCGACTGCCGCCCACGGAGCGGTCCTCGCACCGCCAGACGACCGAGAGGTCGGGGCGGCAGACCATCAGCGCCGGGGGGGCCTGGACCTTGAGCTCCTCGAGGATCCGGGCGTCCGACTCCTTCGCGTTCACCTCGACGCAGTAGAACAGCCTGGCAGCGCGGCAGAACACGTCGTCGTCGATGGGCCCGGTGCAGAACTTCCGGACCTCCTTCCCCTTCGCCCCGTCCTCGTGGGGCCAGTGGAAATAGAGGAGGACGGGCCGCTCGAGCCCGCGCGGGAGTTCGAGCCCGCGCACCCGGAGGACCGTGTCCGCCTTCGCGGCGCCGGCGGCACCGGCGGCCGGGGCCGGCTCCTGGCCCTTCGCCGCCGGGGCGTCCGTCGCGGCGGGAGCGGCGGTCGCGGTCCGGACGCGGAGGATCTCGGGCGTCCAGTCGATCTCGTTCTTCGGGGCCGAGGGGCCGCTCGAGACGCGGCGCATACCCGACCCGCCCCCCGTGGGGACCGACGCGCCGGTGGAGGCGGACCCGCCTCCCCCGCCGCATCAGCCCGCGGACGCGGGGTCGGGCGCGACGAGGACCCCGACGGCGGCCAGGGCGAGACCGGCGGCGAGACGACCCGCGTCGCGCATGGGGACCTCCCGGGGGCCACGCCCCCCGGACACCATTCTGACCGGGGTCCGGCCCCCGTCAAGCCTTCCGCGCCCCGATTCGTTGCGGGCCCTCGCGCCCCTTCCTAGACTTGGCCCCTTCTTCGCCCGTCCCGGAGGGATTTCCTTGCGCCGGACCCCGCTCTACGAGGCCCACGTCGCCGCCGGCGCCCGCATGGTCGATTTCTCCGGCTGGGAGATGCCGGTGCAGTACGCGGGGATCCTCGAGGAGGCGAAGCACGTCCGCTCCGCGGTGGGCCTCTTCGACCTCTGCCACATGGGGCGGCTCGAGGTGCGCGGACCCGAGGCGGTGGCGGCGGTGGACGCGACGGTCTCCTGCAACACGGGGAAGCTCCCCCTCGGGGTCTGCAAGTACGGCCTCCTCTGCAACGAGGCGGGGGGGGTCATCGACGACGTCCTCGTCTACCGGGACCGGGACCTCGTGCACGTCATCGTCAACGCGGGGAACCGCGAGCGGGACTTCCGGCGCGTCCAGGAGACCTGCGGCCCCTTCGAGTGCGAGGTCGCGAGCCTCTCCGACGACCAGACGATGCTCGCCCTCCAGGGCCCGCGGTCGGAGGCGCTCCTCCAGCCCCTGGCGGACGCCGACCTGAAGGCGCTCGGCTACTACCGCTTCACGCGTGCGAACGTGGCCGGCGTCCCCTGCCTCCTCTCCCGCACCGGCTACACCGGCGAGGACGGCTTCGAGCTCTTCTTCGCGAAGGGGAAGGCCCGCGCGATGTGGGACCTCCTGCTCGCGAAGGGGAAGGGGCAGGACCTCCGCCCCATCGGCCTCGGGGCCCGCGACACGCTGCGGACCGAGGCGGGGATGCCGCTCTACGGCCACGAGATGGACGAGGCCACGAACCCGCTCGAGGCGGGCCTGGCCTTCGGCATCGACCTCGGGAAGGCGTTCCCGGGCGCCGCGGCGCTGCGGGCCTCGAAGGAGAAGGGGCTCGCCCGGCGGCTGGTCGGCCTCCGCCTCGAGACCCGGCGCATCGCGCGCCCGGGCGCCGAGGTCCGGCACGGGGGGAAGCCCGTCGGGAAGGTGACCTCCGGGACCCACTCCCCCACCCTCGACGCCAGCATCGCCATGGCCTTCGTGCCGACGGCGCTCTCGGCGGCCGGCGGCCGCCTGCAGGTCGAAATCCGCGGGGAGGAGCACCCCGCGGAGGTGATCCCGCTCCCGTTCTACAAGAGGAAGAGGCCCTAGCGTCCGGGGCCGGCTCCGGCTCCGGCGACACGAGGAAGGAGGAGGGATGGTCCCGAAGGACCTGCGGTTCACGAAGACCCACGAGTGGGTGCGCCTCCAGAAGGAGAGGAACATCGTGACCACGGGCATCACCGAGTTCGCGGTGAAGGCCCTGGGCGACCTCGTCTACGTGGAGCTGCCCGAGGTGGGCGAGCTCATGGAGATCAACCACCCCTACGGCGAGGTCGAGTCGGTGAAGGCCGTGTCGAACATCTACGGCGGGGTCTCCGCCGACATCGTCGAGGTGAACGAGGACCTCCCGAACAACCTGGACTGGCTCGCCTCCGACCCCTACGGGAAGGGCTGGATCGCGAAGGGGAAGGTGCCGGACGGGAAGGAGTTCGAGGCCCTGCTCGGCCCGGAGGATTACGAGAAGCACTGCGCGTCCGAGAAGCACTAGCCCGCCCTATTCATGAGGGTGCGCGCAACGAAGACGGAAGGCAGGTCGTGGAAAGGGGTTCGGCAGGCATGGAAGGGCAGACCGGACGGACAGGCTGTTCCGCGAGCGGCATCGCGCCGAGGCCAAGGAGGGCCGCCGAAGACATACCCGATGAGGGTAGGCGAGGCGGAGCGCGGGAAGCGGCCGAAGGCCGCTCCCCGCGCGCCCCGACGCAGGGATCGGCGCGAGGACGCCGCGGAACCGTGTGCCCTCATGAATAGGTCGGGCTAGCCCATGCCCTACGTCCCGAACTCGGAGGAGGACGTCCGCGCCATGCTGGCGGCCGTGGGCGCGAGGTCCATCGACGACTTGTTCGCCGACGTCCCGCCGCGCCTGCGCTGGAAGCGGGGCCCGAAGCTACCGCCCCCGGCCGCGGAGCTGACCCTCCAGCGGGAGATCGCCGCCGCCGGCGCGAAGACGGAGTCCGCCGACCGGATGAACTCCTTCCTCGGGGCGGGGGTCTACGACCACTTCATCCCCGCGGTCGTGCAGCACCTCGCCCACCGCGTGGAGACCGTGACCTCCTACACCCCCTACCAGCCCGAGGCGAGCCAGGGGAACCTGACCTTCATCTTCGAGTACCAGACGGCCATCTGCGAGCTGACCGGCATGGAGGTCTCCAACGCCTCCATGTACGAGGGGGCCTCGGCCGCTGCCGAGGCGGTCCTCATGGCGCTGCGCGTGAACGGGAAGAAGCGGCCGCGGGTCGTGGTCTCCGGCGCCGTCCACCCCGAGTACCGGGCGGTCGTGCGCACCTACCTCCAGAACCTGGAGGGGGTGGAGCTCGTCGAGCTCCCCGCCGTGGACGGGGCGACCGACCCGGCGGCGCTCGCCGCGGCGGCCGACGAGAGGACCGCGGCGGTCCTCGTGCAGGTCCCGAACTTCTTCGGGGTGATCGAGGACGGGCCCGCGCTGGCGGCGGCCGCGAAGGCGCGCGGCGCGCTGCTGCTGGTCGCGGCGGACCCGATCTCGCTGGCCCTCCTGGAGCCTCCCGGGGCCTGGGGCGCCGACGTCGTCTGCGGCGAGGGGCAGCCGCTCGCGAGCGACCTCAACTACGGGGGGCCCTACTTCGGGTTCTTCGCCTCGCGGATGGCCTTCGTCCGCCAGATGCCGGGCCGGATCGCCGGGGAGACCGTGGACCACGAGGGCAGGCGCGGCTTCGTCCTCACGCTCGGGACGCGCGAGCAGCACATCCGGCGCGAGAAGGCCACCTCGAACATCTGCACGAACCAGGGGCTCATCGCGCTCCGGGGGCTCGTGTACCTCGCGGCCATGGGGCCGGGCGGGCTCCGCGAGACGGCCGACCTCTGCCTCGCCAACGCCCACTACGCGGCGGAGCGGATCGCCGCGCTGCCCGGCTGGAGGCTCGCCTTCCCCGGGCGGCCCTTCTACCAGGAGTTCGCGGTGGACGGCCCGTTCCCCGCCGACCGGGTCGTGTCCCTCCTCCGGCGCAAGAGGATCCTCGCGGGGGTCCCGCTCTCGCGCTGGTTCGACGGCTGCCCGAACCGCCTCCTCGTCGCAGTCACCGAGACGCGGACCCGGAAGCAGATCGACGCCCTCGTGAAGGCCCTCGCCGCGCTCCCGAAGGAGTCCTGACCGTGGGGAACCACCGCGACGACCCGCTCCTCTACGAGATGTCCCGGCCGGGGCTGCGCTCCGTGCGGATGCCCGCCCCGGAGGTCCCGGTCCCCGGGGACGCGGTCCCGGCCTCCATGCGGCGGAAGAAGCCCCCGGGCCTCCCCGAGGTCACCGAGGGGGAGCTGGCGCGCCACTTCGTGCGGAACTCGAAGAAGAACTTCTGCATCGAGACGAACTTCTATCCCCTCGGCTCCTGCACGATGAAGTACAACCCCAAGAGGCACGAGGAGTTCGTCTCCGGCCCCGCGATCCGCCGCGCGCACCCCTACCAGCCCGAGGAGGGGGTGCAGCCGGTGCTCCGGATGCTCGCCGAGATGCAGCGGTTCCTCGAGGAGCTCTCCGGCTTCCCGCACGTCTCCCTCCACCCCTCCGCCGGGTCGCACGGGGAGCTCACCTGCCTCATGATGATCCGGGCCTACCACCGGGACCACGCGCCGGGAAGGCTGGAGGTCCTCATCCCGGACACGGCCCACGGGACGAACCCCGCCACGGTCACGATGTGCGGCCTCACGCCGGTGCCGGTCCCCTCGAGGAAGGACGGGCTCCTCGACCTGGAGGCCATGCGCGCGCGGATCGGCCCGAACACGGCGGCCGCCATGGTGACGAACCCCAACACCCTCGGGCTCTTCGAGAGCGGGATCCACGACCTGGCGGACGCGCTCCACGCCGCCGGGGCGTTCCTCTTCATGGACGGCGCCAACTTCAACGCGATCGTGGGCCGCGCGCGGCCCGCGGACTTCGGCGCGGACTGCATGCACATCAACCTGCACAAGACCTTCACCGTCCCCCACGGGGGCGGCGGGCCGGGCTCCGGGCCCGTGGGCTTCGTCGAGGCGCTCGCGCCCTACGCCCCGGTCCCCGTGATCGTCAGGGAGGGCTCCCGGGTCCGCCTCGACCGGGACCGCCCGAAGTCGATCGGACAGGTCCGCTCCTTCGTCGGGTCCACGGGCGCGATCCTCCGCTCCTACGCCTACATCCGGACGCTCGGCGCCGCCGGGGTCCGGCGGGTGGCCGAGAACGCGGTCCTCAACGCCAACTACCTCCGCACGGCGCTCCGCGGGGTCTTCGACACCCCCTACGACCGCCTCTGCAAGCACGAGTTCGTCCTCTCGGCGAGCGGGCTGAAGGAACGCACCGGGGTGCGCGCCCTGGACGTGGCCAAGCGGCTCCTCGACCTGGGCTTCCATCCCCCGACCATCTACTTCCCGCTCACCGTCCCCGAGTGCCTGATGATCGAGCCCACGGAGACCGAGGCGCGGGGGACGCTGGACGCCTTCGCCGACGCGCTCAAGCAGATCGTCCGGGAGGCCTCCGAGGACCCGGCGCGCGTCACGACGGCCCCCGCGACGAGGCCCGTCTCGCGGCTGGACGAGGTGCGGGCGGCCCGGGAGC
>CAZKTF010000014.1:23654-30923 GCA_964555565.1 uncultured Planctomycetota bacterium
GGTCCCCCGCCCCGTCCGCTCCCCCCTCCTCCCCGGCGGCCGCCAAGCCGGAGGCCGTGCCCGCGAGGTAGCGGGCGACCCCCATGCACCCGATCCTCTTCCATCTCCCGCCCTTCCCGGCCTGGCTCGGCGCGGCCGTGCTCGCCGTGATCGCGGCGGTGTTCGTCGTCCTCGCGCTCCGGGACCGAACGGACACCGCCTCCTGGTGGACCGCCGCGGTCTTCGGGGCGGGGGCCGCGGCGCTCCTCGGCGTGAAGGGGTTCTCGGGGGTCGTCGAACCCTGGCCCGTGCGGCTGTTCGGGATCCTCGTCGTCCTGGGGTTCCTCGCGGGGACGAAGATCGTCCAGGCCCGAAACCGGCGCCTCGGCCTCATGGACGACGACTCCTCCTTCGACCTCTGCTTCTACATCCTCCTCGCGGGGCTCGCCGGGGCGCGGATGCTCTACGTCCTCCAGAACGAGAAGAAGTTCGAGGGGGAGCCGCTCAAGATGCTCGCGGTCTGGGACGGAGGGCTCGTCTGGTACGGCGGCGCGATCGCCGGGACGCTCTACGGGTGGTACCGGCTCGCGAAGCAGCGGAAGGACGTGTGGGCGGTCTCCGACTCGCTCGCGCTCGCGGCCTGCATCGGGATGGCCGTGGGCCGCTGGGGCTGCTTCCTCGCGGGCTGCGACTACGGGACACGGGCCGACCCGTCCCTCCCCTGGGCCGTCCACTTCCCGAAGGACCTGAAGGAGTCCCTCGTGCCGGAGTCGGAGCGCGTGGACTTCCGCGGGGAGCCGATCTGGCTCCACCCGGCCCAGATCTACGAGTCCCTCGCGAACCTCCTGATCTTCGGGATCCTCTGGTGGATCGACCGCCGCCGCACGGGGCGCGCCTTCCCGGGGCGGCTCGCGGCGACCTACCTCGTCCTCTACGCCGTCTCGCGCGGGGTCCTCGAGACGTGGCGCGGCGACTTCGACCGCGGCTCCGTGGACCTGGGGTTCTGGAAGCCGTCCTTCAGCCAGTTCGTCTCCCTCTTCGTCCTGGCGGGCGGCGTCCTCCTCTACCGCGCGCTCAGACGCCGGCGCCCGGCCCCCGCGGCCCCGCCCGCGTAGCAGCCTCGACGAAGTTCCTTCGCACCCTCCCCGCGTCTCTCTCGGCATCGAGGAACTTCGTCGAGGCCGCACAGGGGCATCGCCTCGCGCCGGGCGTCGCCGGTCCCGGTCCGCAGCCCCTTCCCGGCGCGAGGCAACGGCACCGGAGCACCGGGCGAGCCGACGCCCCGCGCCGGAAGCGACGGCCGGCGCACGGCGCGGTGTCGCTGGCGCGGGGCGAAGACCCTATGGCAACCCGTCGCGCGCGGCGCTTCGACCGGGTCGGGGGCGAGAGCGCGACGGGCTGCTACGGATCGAGGTGGACCCGGTCGCAGGAGCGGAGGGCGTTCGCGCCGGGCGCGGGGTGCTTGCCCCCGACGATCAGGACCTCCCCGTCGGGGAGGACCGTGGCGGTGTGGCCGCTGCGGGGGGCCAGGAGCTGCAGCCCCGAATAGAGGAAGGAGATGGTGGGCGGGGAGTAGAACTCGATCGCGACGTGGAAGATCGTCCCGGCGCCCGGCCCGGGCTTCTCGCCGCCCGCCACGAAGACCCGCCCGTTGGGGAGCCGGATCGCCGTGTGGAGCGAGCGGACGTCCCCCAGGTTCTGGACCTGGAGGAAGCGCGTCTCGGAGGGGATCCAGCGCTCGGCGGTGAAGCCCCCGCCCCCGGCCACGAGGACGCTCCCGTCGGAGAGCAGCGTGGCCGTGTGTTCCCGCCGCGGCGTCGTCATCGTCCCGGCGAGCGCGAAGTTCCCCGCCACCGGGTCGAAGACCTCCGCCTTCGCGTCGGTCCCGTGGCCCCCGGTCACGAGCACGCGCCCGTCCCCGAGCATCGTGGCCCGGTGCCCGGCGCGCGCCACCGCCATGGCGGGGAGCGCCGCCGTCGTCCGCGGGCCCGGGTCGAAGACCTCGGCCGAGGTCCGGGAGTAGTTGGGCGCCCCCGGGGAGTCGGTCCGCGACCCGCCGGCGATGAGCACGCGGCCGTCCGCCAGCAGCGTGGCCTGGTGGCCGGTGCGCCGCTCCTGGAGGGTCCCGCTCGCCACGACGGCGTCCAGCACCGGATCGTAGAGCTCCCATCGGTCCTCCCCGATGCTCGCGGCGCCGGCGGTCTCGCCGCCGGCGAGGAGGACCAGCCCCGAGGGGAGCGCCGTGGCGGTGAGGCGGGCGCGGGCCGGGGAGAGCGTCGCCCCCGCCGTGGTCCAGAGCCCCGTGTCCGGGTCGTAGCTCTCGATGGACCCCGTGACCGAGGCGTCCGTCGCGAACCCCCCGAACACGGCAACCCGCCCGTCGGAGAGCGCCGCCGCCGCGTGGCCCGAGCGGCCCCTCTCCAGGTCCCCCGTGGGCCGGACGGTCCCGGTCTGCACGGGAGACCCGCCCCCGCCGCCCCCGCCGCCCGCCTCCACGCGGAACTCCGAGTGCCAGGGCCGCCGGAGGGGCTTCCCGCCCGCGGTGACGGCCGCGGTCCCGAGGAGGACCTGGTAGTAGCGGCCCCCCTCGAGGCGCTGGCGCGGGGTGAGCGTCGCCGTGCGGAGGTCCAGGGAGACCGTCACCGTCGCCGAGACCGGCGCGAGCGTCCCGCTCGGGGTGAGCAGGAGCGCCCCGGACTCGAGCGGGGAGGGGGCCATGTCGGTCCGGAACTGCAGGACCACCGCGCTGGCGGAGGGGACGCCCTCGGCCCCGTCCGGGGGGTTGACGGAGGAGACGACCAGTCCCGCCCCTCCCGCCGCGGACCCCTCTCCCCCGCCGCCGCCCCCGCCGCCGCACGCGGCGAGGATCGCCGCGAGGAGGACGCAGGGACCGCGGGGGAGGGAGCGGGTTTCCACGGGCTCCATTCTACCGGCGGGAGGCGGGCCGGCGCGCCCGGAGGCGGCTCTCCCTAGTGCGGTCTCCCGTAGTCCAGGACCAGGACCGCATCGCGCATCGCCTCCGCGGCGCCGTCGTCCGGCTCGATCCCGTACCGCGCCGCGAGCGCCGGGCGCGCGGCCCGGTCCCCGAGGTCCCCCATGGCCAGGGCCGCCTGCGTCCGCACCGCTGGGTTCGGGTGGGAGAGGCACCCCTCCAGGGCCTCCCGGGCCCCGGGGCACCCCGGGGCGCGCCCGAGGACGCGGACCGCGTTGGCGAGGACCCCGGGGGCGGGGTTCCCCCGGAGGGTCTCGAGCAGGGCCGGGGCCGCCGCGTCGGCGAGCGGCCCCGCCCGGAGGTTCGAGCGGGCCGTCCAGGCGCGCAGCGCGAGCTCCGGGGCGGCCTCGGTCTCGCTCCGGAGCATCGCCACCAGCGCCGGGGCCCCGCGCGCGTCCCCGAGGGCGCCGAGCGCGTCGGCGATCTTGGAGCGGAGGAACTCCTCGGGCTCCCGTGCCATCCGCCGCGCGAGGGCCTCCACCGTCGCGGGGTCCCGGAACCGCCCCAGGGCCAGGACGGCGGCGCGGCGGAGCGAGGGGTCCGGGGACTCGAGCGCGGCGAGCGTGCGGACGAGGGCGTCGGGCCGCCCGAGCCCCCGGAGCGCCGCGAGGACCTCGAGGCGGACCTCCCACTCCGTGCGGGCCATGGCCTCGAGGATCCCCCCCACGGCCTGCTCGTCGGGGGCGAAGCGGAGGAGCCGCTGGATCGCGATGGCCGCGGTCTCGGGCGGGGCGGTGCGGGCCTGCGCCAGGAGCCGCCGGAGCATCCCCGGGTCCTTCCGATCCACGAGGACCATCTCGACGTCGGAGCCCACGGGCACGGAGAGAGGGAGCCCCAGGGCCCACTCGCGGAGCGGGGCGAGCCCGCGTGCGGGAGGGGCGCGCATGGGCCGGCCGAGCCCCTCCTCCCGCCCGAGGAGGAGGAGTCCCGCCGCCGCGTGGACGCGGTCCGCCGGGTCCGTGGAGCGCAGCGCCTCCCCCAGGGCCGGGACCGACCCCGCGTCCCCGAGGCGCGCGAGGACGAGCAGCGCCCCGGGACGGGCGGACCGGTCCACCCGCGAAAGGACCGCCCGCAGCGCCGCCGCGGACTCCGCGCGATCCGGCCGGGCGGCCAGCGCGGCCATCGCCGCGCCGGCCACGGGGAGGAGGGGCGCCGTCGCCACCTCGGCCAGGGTCTCCGGGGGGACCCCGGGCACGTGGGCCGCGAGGACCTCCACGGCGCGCCGCCGCACGATCGGGTTCGTGCTGAAGAGGCAGCGGAGCAGCGCGTCCCGCAGCGGCACCGCGAGCCGGGCGTCCCGCACGCAGCCGAGCGCGTTCCACACCATGTCGGTGTTGGCGACGAAGTTCAGGTCCACCGCGCGGCGGAGGGCCGCCGCCACGGCCTCGGGGTCGGGGTCCGCGGCGAGCGTGTCCTGCGCGAAGGTCACCTGGTCGATGTCCCCCCACTCCAGGAGGCGGAGCAGCCCCGCGCGCCGCGCCTCCTCGCCGGCGGGCGGCGGCGGGAGGGGTTCCCTGCGCGGCGGCGGGGGGGGGGAGGGCGCGACCGGAGCGGGGGTCCCCGGCGGGGCCGCGGGAGCCGGGGGGTCCCCGCAGGACGCCGCCAGCAGCGCCGCCGCGAGGAGCGCCGCCGCGGCCGTCGTCCGTGCCATCGCCGGATTGTACGGGCCGGGGCTGGCGGCACCCGTAGCATGGCCCGACCCCATGCGGATCCGCGACCTCCCCCTCGATTCGCCCGTCCTCCTCGCCCCGATGGCGGGGGTGACCAACCGCCCCTTCCGGGTCATGGCCCGCCGGAACGGGTGCGCGCTCACCGCCACCGAGATGCTCTCCGCCGACTTCCTCGTGCGGCAGCGGCCGGAGGAGCGGGAGGCCCACCGCGTGGTCCCGGAGGAGCGCCCGATGGCCCTCCAGCTCATGGGCTCCGACCCCGCCGTCATGGCCGAGGCCGCGCGGATCTGCGAGGACCTCGGCGCGGACGTGGTGGACGTGAACATGGGGTGCCCGGTCCGCAAGGTCGTGGTCCGGGGCTGCGGGGCGGCCCTGCTCCGCGACCCCTCCCGGGCGGCGGGGATCGTCGAGTCCATGGCGCGCGCCGTCCGGATCCCGGTCACGGCGAAGCTCCGGGCCGGGTGGCAGGACGACTGCCTCTCGGCCCCGCTCCTCGCGCGCACGCTCGAGGACGCCGGCGCGGCGGCGCTGTCCGTGCACGGGCGGAGCCGCGAGCAGCAGTACGCCGGCCGCGTGAACCTGGACCTCATCGCCGAGGTCGTGCGCGCCGTCTCGATCCCCGTGGTCGCCAACGGGGATGTCCATGGGCCCGAGCAGGCGCGCACCGTCCTTCAGCGGACGGGGGCCGACGCCGTGATGATCGGCCGCGGCGCCATCGGCAACCTCTGGATCTTCCGCGCCACGGCGGCCCTGCTGCGCGACGGGGTCGTCCCTCCCCGCCCGACGCCTGAGGAGCGCCTCGGGGAGTTCCGCGAGCACCTCGCGCGCCTCGTGGCCGAGGGGGGCGAGTGGCTCGCGGTGCGGAGGATGCGGAAGTACGCCCCCTACTACGCCACGGGGGTCGCCGGGTCGCGGGCCTTCCGGGCCGCCGTGGTCCGCCTCGAGACCGCCGCGGAGGTGGAGGGGCTCGCGGAGCGGCTCTTCCGGGGCGAGGCGGAGGGGGTCGCGGTCTCCGCGGCGCTCGGGGTCTCGCGCGAGGAGGTCCTCGCCGTCGCCCGCGCCGAGGCCGCCGAGACGGCCGCCGACCTCGCGTCGCGCGGTGAACGGTAGGGCCGCGCAGCCCCTACCGCAGCCCCCGCGACTCCAGGATCCGCCCCCGCTCGTAGTCGTACCGGGCCAGCGCGACCCGGTAGTCGAGGAGCGCCCGGAGCTCGCTGTTGCGCGCCAGGGTGAGGTCGCCCTCCTGGAGGAGGACCTGGTAGGTGGTGCTCTTGTCCGCCCGGAGCCTCTCGCGCTCGGCCTCCAGCTGCTCCACGGCGAGGCGGGTGGCCTCGGCGGCGGCGTCGATCTGGCGGCGCCTCGACTCGAGGTCGCGGAGCGCGTCGCGCACGGCGGTCGCGGCGGCGCTCTCCGCGGCCCGAAGGCGCGCCTCCGCCTGGGACCTCACGAGCTGCGCCCGCGTGAGCCGGGCCCTCGCGGCTCGGTTCCCCAGGGGGACCTCCAGGACCAGCCCCACGTCGAAGGAGAGGAACTCCCGGGAGGCCATGCTGTCGCTGTAGGAAAGCCCCAGGTTCCCCGCCAGGCCGGAGTACCGGGCGCTCGCGACGACCGAGAGGTCCACCTTCGACTCCGAGGCGGCCCGGAGCACCCCGATCTCGGCCAGCCCCACCTGCCCGCGCAGGGCCCGGAGGTCGCTCCGCGCGACGAGCGCCTGCTCGACGGCGTCCCGTTCCCCCCCCTCCGGCAGCAGCGGGAGGTCGGCCGCCGGGTCGTCGGCCGGCACGATCCGGACCGCCTCGACAAGCGACGCCTCGGGCCGCGCCGGCCGCACCTGCAGGAGGAGCGCATCCTCCCCCGAGCGCTGATCGTTCCTCGCGCGCAGGAGGTCCACGCGCCGCAGCGCCGCCCTCGCCTCCGCCTGGGAGACCTCGACCCGGGTCCCGGCCCCGGCCTCGAGCCGCGCGCGGGCCACCCGCAGGAGGTCCTCCGCCACCGCGAGGCTCTTCTCCTGCACCTCCACCGCGCCCCGGGCGAAGACCAGGTTCCAGTAGAGCCCCTCGACGTTGCGGACGAGCTGCTCGGTCGCCGCCCGGAGCCCCAGGTCGGCGATGTCCTTCAGTTCCCTCGCCGCCCGGATCCCGCTCTCGTTGTAGGCGCGCCAGGCCCCGCGCAGGAGGGGCTGCCGGAGCGCGAGGCCGACCGTCGAGTCGAACTGGGGGTTGACGAGCTGGAAGGAGGAGTTCGAGAAGGTCCTGTCCATCGCCGTCCCGAGGGAGATCGACCCGCCGCTCGGGAGGCGGCGGCTGAGGGAGACCTCGGCGTGGGCGGTGTCCTCGGAGAACAGCCCCGTGGCCCCCTGGAGGGAGGAGCCGACGGGGGTCTCCTGGTTCCCGCCGCTCACCCGGGAGGTGAGGAAGTGATCGAAGAGCGCCTCCGCCTCCGCGATCGAGGTCTCGGCGATCGCGGGCCCGAAGCCGGAGACGCGCAGCTCCAGGTTGTTGCGCAGCGCCATGGCCACGGCCTCGAGTCGGCGGAGGCGCAGTTCCCGCGGCGCGGCTCCCGCCTCCGCCGGGGCGGGCGCGGCGGCGGGCGGGGCGGCGGGGGGAGGCGGCTCCTCGGCGCGGGCGC
>CAZKTF010000015.1:0-29546 GCA_964555565.1 uncultured Planctomycetota bacterium
GGGGCCGGCTCCGCGGCGCGGGCGGGGGCGGGGCGCGCGTGGGTCGCGGCGTGCTCGGGTTTCCCCGGCGCGCCCGCGTCCCCGCCGAGGAGCCACGCCCCGAGGATGGCGAGCGCGACGACGCCGACGGCCAGGACCACGAGGAGCCCGCGCTTCCCCATGGCTTCGAGTCTAGCGCCGACGGCCAACCTCCGCGGGCCGTCTCATTTCCTCTCGCCGTCTTCGGCCGGGGCTTCCGCGCGGAGGTCCACCGTCGTCTCGGTCTCCTGCCCCGCCCGGACCTCGAGAGTCCCCCACCAAGTCCGGGTCGGCTCGTCAGGACTCCGGACCGCGTTCACGCCCACCCGGTAGACACCGGGGAGGAGCGTGGCCTCGAGCCGCCCGTCCTTCCTCCAGGCCCCCGCGGGGGGCTTCCCGGGGAACTCCAGGATGTCGCCCCAGGTGGACGGCTCGGCCCCCTCCACCGTGAACCGGAGCCGGCAGGAGACGAGGCGCGCCTCCGTGCGCAGCGTCACGAGCCGGACCTCGCCCGTCGTCCCGGGCGTACGCACGTCCGCCTCGAGGGTCTCGGCCCCCGCGCGGGCGGTCACCCGGTACGGGCGGCCCGGCGGGAGGTCGTCCACGACGCACTCCCCGGAGGCGTCCAGCTCGGCGTGGCGTCCCATCCTCCCCGCGGCCCCGGCCTCCGAGACCTCGAGCGAGGCCTGGAGGACCGGGCGCCCGTTGGCGTCCACGACGCGCACCCGGAGCCCGGACCAGGCGTCCACGCGCACCTCGCCGAGGTCCGCCGTGCCTACCAGGCACGCGAAGGTCCGGACGGCCCAGCGGACGCGCCCCGCGGCGCTGACGCGCGCCAGGAACTCCCACTCCCCCTCGCCGAGGCCGTCCACGACGAAGGCCCCGCCCCGCGTGGGCAGGCCGCGGACCCCGTCGGGCGCGTCCCCGCCCTCCGCCGGGAGGACCACCGCGACCACGAACCCGCCCTCGTACCCGGGGGGGAGGACGAGCGCCCCGCGCAGGTTCCCGGGGATCGGCTCGAGCGCGACGTCCGCCTCCTTCCCGAGGGCGGCGAGGTCGATACGCTTCGGCGCGTAGCCGGGCACGGAGATCTCTGCCGGGCAGGTCGCCGGCGCGGGGCCGGGCCCGGGGCTGAGGAAGATGCCGGGGACGGTGAACCGGCCCTCCTCCAGGAGCCCTTCGTGCCCGGGGAGCAGGGATCGGATCCGGCGGCCTCCCCCGGCGGGCTGAAGGACCAGGGTGCGCGGCCGGAACGCTTCGCCCCCGCGCGTCCCGCCGACGCCCTCCGGCACGATCGCCTCCAGGCGCGCGACCCCGTTGAAGGAGAGGACGGGCCCGCCGGTGCGCGCGTCGAGGAGCCGTATCCGGATCGGGGCGGCGCGCTCGGGGGACGCCGGCGCGGGAGCCACCCCCGGTTCCTTCGGCTTCGGCGCGGGGTTCCCGCGCGGGGGGAGATGTGCCGCGGGAGTTGCCGGAGGGGCGGACGGAGTCCCGGCCCCCGGCGCCGGGGGTCGCGCGGCCGCCCCGGCCGTCGGGGTCTCCCGTGCGCGGCGCTCTTCTCCCGCCCGGAACGCCCAGGCGAGGATCGCCGCGACCAGGATCGCCGCGAGGAGAAGGAGGACCGTGCGCCCGCCGCGGTTCATGCCCCGATCTTCGTCGGATCCGCCCGCCGGCGCAACCCGCGGCGCGGCCCTTGCGCCCCGGCGGGGGTGACCCTAGGCTCTCTCCCCCGGAACGAGGGACCCCGCGGATGAGCGTCCCGTGCCCGACCTGCGCCACGATGATGACCGAGGGGGAGAAGTTCTGCCCCGGGTGCGGGGCTCCCGCGATCCCGATCTCCCCCTTCACGGCGCGGCCGGGCCTCGCCGGGGCGCTGCCGTCGCTCCCCCCGCGCTACCCGGTCCTCCGGTTCCTCGGGCGCGGCGGCATGGGGCGCGTCTTCCTCTGCCAGGACGCGGAGCTGGACGTCGAGGTCGCCGTGAAGGTCCTCCCCGTCGAGCTGGCCTCCGACGCGGACGCCCTCGAGCAGGTCCGGCGCGAGGCGCGGGCGGCGGCGAAGATCCGCGGCTGCCCCGGCATCCTCGCCCTCTACGGCTTCGAGCGCCACGGGGACACCTCGTTCCTCGTCATGGAGTACGCCGCGGGCGGGTCGCTCTCGGACCGGTTGCGCCGGGAAGGGGCCCTCCCCGAGGAGGAGTGCCGGCGCCTCGGCGCCGGGATCGCGGACGCCCTCGGCTTCGCCCACGGGAAGAAGGTGCTGCACCGGGACGTCAAGCCCGCCAACGTCCTCCTGGACGGGGACGGGCTCCCCAAGGTGGCCGACTTCGGCCTCGCGAAGGTCCTCGCGGACGCCTCCTCCCGGCTCTCCCTTTCGGCGGTGGCCGGGACCCCCGCGTACATGGCCCCGGAGACGCTTCTCAGGCGGAAGGTGGACGGGCGCGCGGACCTCTACTCCCTCGGCTGCCTCCTCTACGAGATCGCCACGGGCCGCCTGCCCTTCGAAGGGTCAATCCCGGAGGTGGCGCTCGCGAAGGCCTCCCCGGGGGCCGAGGCGCCCGACCCGCGCGAGTTGCGGCCCGACCTGTCGGAGGGGTTCGCGGCGGCGGTCCGCACTCTCCTCGCCCCCGACCCGGAGGCGCGGTTCCCCGACGCGGCCTCCTGCGCCGCGGCGCTGCGCGAGGCGGGGCCGATCCCCGCGGCGCCGCCGGCCGCGGCGACGGACGCCCCCGCGTCCACGGAGGGGGAACTCGGGACCGTCGTGGCGGACCCGTTCCTCGGGGCCCGGATCTCCGACTGCGACCTCCTCGAGAAGATCGGCGAGGGGTCCTCCGGCGCCGTCTACCGGGCCCGGGACGCCCGGCTCCACCGCGTGGTGGCCATGAAGGTGCTCTTCCCCTGGTTCGCCCGCGATCAGGCCGCCGTGGACCGCTTCGTGAAGGAGGCGATCTCCGCGGCCCAGCTCAACCACCCGAACATCGTCGCCATCCACAAGATCGGGAAGGACGTGGAGCGCGACGTCCACTACGTGATCCAGGAGATGCCCGAGGGGCGCACGCTCGCCGAGCGCGTCGTGGAGGACGGCCCCTTCTCCCCCTCCGACGCGGTCGGAGTGGCCCTCCAGGTCTGCTCCGCGCTCGCCGCCGCCCACGACCGGGGGCTCGTGCACGGGAACCTCAAGCCGGAGAACATCCTCGTGGACTCCCGCAACGGCGCGAAGGTGACCGACTTCGCGCTCACCCGCGCCTCGCCCTCCTCCCGCCTCGCGGGGAAGTACGCCTCCTGCATCGCCCCGGAGCAGGTCGAGGGGGGCGCCGTGGACCCGCGGACCGACATCTACGCCCTCGGTGTGACCCTCTACTACGCCCTGGCGGGGGAGTCCCCCTTCGACGACGGATCGGCCTTCGGGCACTTCCAGGCGATCCTCGCCGGCACGCCGATTCCCCTGGAGGCGAAGCGCCCCGGGCTGCCGGCGCCCGTCCTCGCCGCCGTGCGCCGGATGATGGCGCGCCGCCCGGAGGACCGCTTCGCGACATGCCTGGAGGCGCGCCGGGCGCTGCTGGAGTGGAGGCCCTAGGCTCCAGTTCCCGCCTACTTCGGTGTCGCGCCCATGTCGGCGAACCAGCGGCCGCCCTCGCGCTTGAACTTCCAGGTCTCGGACTTCCTCTTCCGGTCGGGGGGCTTGCCGGCGGCGGTGAAGGCCGTGGCGGTCGCGCGGTCCCCCTCCACCTTCACGTCCTGGAGCTCGACGAGTTCGTCCATGTTGAAGTCGGGCTGGCTCGCGACCCAGCCGAAGACGTCCACGAACAGGGCCCGCCGGTCGGCGACCTTCTCCAGCCTCTTGGCCCCCGCGTCCGGTCCTCCCGGGGGCTCCCCCTTCGTCGGCTCCGTCGGGAGGCCGTGCCGGGCGAAGATCTCCTTCAGGGGCTTCATCTTCTCCTGCTCCGTCCCCCCCATGGCCATGGCCATCATCGGGAACAGGAGGATCGAGCCCAGCATCGTCTGCTTCGTCTCGGTGGACATCTGGTCGTAGAGCCCGCCCCAGTCCTTCTTCGCCTGCGCCTCCTTCAGCCGGGCGAAGCAGTCCTGCGGGTCGGCCCCTCCCGGGGTCCCTCCCACCTTCGAGCACCCCGCCGCCGCGAGGACGACCGACAGAACCGCCGCGACCGCCCGCGTCCGACCCATGGCGCCCCCCTTCCCGTGCCCGCGTCGGGGGAAGGGTACCCGGGAGGGGAGGGCGATGGAAGTCAGGGGTCTGACCTCGGGCGCCCACAGGGCAGCGCAGCACGTTGCGCGAGGCGCCCGGGGTCTGACCCCTCTGTCCTACTTGCCTCCGGACGTCCCCTGCCAGGCCTTGAGGTCGGTGATCACGTCCGCGAAGCACGCGTGCCGGTCCTCGCGCTCCCGGGAGATCATCTTCCGGATGATCTCCCAGAGGCGCGCCGGGACCTTCGGGGCCACGGCCGGGAGCGGCTGCGGCTCCGAGGTGAGGATCTGGTAGACGATCTGCATCGAGTTCGCGCCGTCGTAGGGGAAGGACCTGCTGAGGGCGTGGTAGAGGGTCACGCCCAGGGCGTAGATGTCGGTGCGCCCGTCCATGCCCTTGCCCTGGAACTGCTCGGGGGGCATGTAGTGCGGGGTGCCCATCACCTTCGTGGTCTTCGCGGTGCCGTGCATCGTCTTGGCGAGCCCGATGTCGGTGATCTTCACCGTGGCGAGCCGGGGACCGATGAGCATCAGGTTCTCGGGCTTCACGTCCCGGTGGATGACGTGGCGCTCGTGCGCCGCGCCGAGCGCCCCGGCCGCCTGGAGCATGAGGGGCACGGCCTCTGCGGGCGCGAGCGGGCCGCGGTCCTCGAGGACCCGGGCCAGGGTCTTCCCCTCCAGGAACTCCATGACCACGTAGTGCACGCCCGCGGCCTCGTCCTTCCCGACGCGCAGGATCCGGACGAGGTTCGGGTGCTGGAGCCGCGCGGCCGCGATGGCCCCCCGGAGGAACTTCTTCACGACGTCCTCGCGGGAGGCCTGGTCGCGGGACATGAGCTTCAGCGCGACCGTCCCTCCCCCCTTCCGGTCCTCGGCGCGGTAGACGACGCCGAACCCCCCCTCCCCCACGCGCTTCTTCACGAGGCAGTCGGCGATCACCTTCCCGATGCGGGGGTCCGGGGCGGCCGAGGAGCTGGTCATCCGATCCTCCTGAGGAAGGCCAGCCACTCGCGGCCCTGGCGCGGGGGCACCGACTCCTCCGGCACCCGGGCCTCCTCGAGCGCGAAGAGCCCCGATCCCGTGAAGCGGTGCCGCACCTCCCCCGGCGTGGTGCCGAAGGGCGGCCCCTCCTCGGGCCGGATCAGGAAGAACAGGCCGAGGAGGAGCCCCCCGGGGCGCAGCACGCGGGCCATGGCGCGCGCGTACTCGTCGCGGCGCCCCGGGTGCACGGCGCAGAAGCAGGTCTGCTCGAACACGAGGTCGAAGGCCCCGTCGAAGGTCCGCGGGAGCCGGAAGAGGTCGCGCCGCTCGAACCGCGCGCCGCGCACCCCCGCCGCCGCGGCGAGCCGCCGGGCCCCGGCCAGGGCGCGCGGCGCGAAGTCGATCCCGAGCGCGTCGAAGCCGCGCGCGGCCAGCAGGCGCACGTCGTGCCCGAAACCGCAGCCCGGGACGAGGGCGCGGCCCGGGCCCGCCACCTCGCCCCGCCCCAGCGCCGCCACGAGGGGGGGCGAGGCGCCTCCCAGGTCCCAGCGGTCCTCGCCCGCCGCGTACATCCCCTCCCAGGCCGACGGGAGGTCCACCGGGCGCGCGACGCGCCCGGCCGTGTCCGGGAAGGGAACGGCGGGGCGCCGCGTCATCGCGGCGGGGGGGGCGGGGACGGCGGGGGGGCGGGGGGCACGAAGGGGGCGATTGTCCCCGGAGCCGCCCCGGGGACGCAGACGTTCTTCCCGGACTTCTCCGGAACGTAGAGGAGGCGCTCCACGGGCCTCCCGCCGAGGACGTCCTCCCGCACGATCTCGGGGACGTCCTCCAGGCGCACGGCGGAGTACCATCGCCCCTCGGGGAACACGGCGATCATGGGCCCGTGGCCGCACTGGGAGAAGCAGCCCGAGTTCGTGACCCGGACCTGCTCGTGGATGCCGGCGCGCACGGTCGCGTCCTTGAGCGCCGCGCGGACCGCCTCGGAGCCCTGCGTCGGGCAGGTCTTCCCGCCTGTGCAGACGAAGAACATCCGGCGGTAGGGGACGTCCATGGGGGGAGGAATACCGCGACGGCGGCCCCGGCGCGAGAAACGGCCCGGGCGGTCCCGCCTACCTGCCCCGGTACAGGTCGCGCAGGAGGTCCCTCCATCCGCGGAGGGCGGGTCCTTGCGCGTCCGCATGCGCCGTCCCGGGCGAGGGCCCCGGGCCCGAGACGACCCGGTAGGCGAAGTCGGATATCCGGAACTCCTCCACCGGGAGGAGCGGCTTCTCCGCGACGAAACGGTGGTCGTGGCGCCTCCGGTCCTGCGCGGACTTCCGGATCCCCTTCTGCCGCGTCGTCTCCAGCCCGAAGCCGGCGGGCCCCGCGTCCCCGGCGAGCGCGTCCGCCGCCGCCCGGTGGACCGCCGCGACCAGGCCCTTCGCGTCGGCCGGCGTCGCGCTCGCCTCGACCCCCTCGAAGAGCCGCCAGGCGAGGCGCAGCTCCGCCGCGAGTTCCGCGGCGCCCACGTACCCGCCGATCGCCCAGAGGATCCTCCCCTCGGGCGTGAGGACGAGGACCTGCACGTTGTCCGGGGCGACGCCGCGGAAGAGGGGGAATGCCGGCGTGTCGGGGTCCAGGAGGAAGGCCTTCGCGGCCCCGGGCTCGTTCGAGATGTCCTTCCAGGTGGAGACGAACTCCGAGCGGAGGATGCTGGCCACCATGTCGTCGGAGAGCGACCCGGCTCTCACCGCGTGGCCCGCCGCTCAGGTGCACCCCTCGCGCCGGCCGATCACCCGGAGGAGGAACACGGGGCGCCGCTCGCCCTTCGCCGGGCGGGCCGCAAGGAGCGCCTCGTCGAGCGTGGCCTTCCACTCGACGGGGGAGGGCTTCGCCGCCGCTGCCACGGGCACGACGGGGGCCTTCGCCCCGCGGTCCCCCGCCTCGGCGGGCGCCGCCCCGGCAGCGAGGAGGAGGGCCGCCGTCGCCAGGGTCCCGCCGAGCCGCGCCGCGAAGCCGTCCCGCATGGCAACCTCCCGTTCGCGTCCCCGAGACTACCGCGGTGCGGCGCGGCGTCAAGGCGCGAGGGCCGCTCCCCGCGGAGGTCCGCCGGGGTCGCTCACCGCGCCAGCGTCGCCTTGCCTCCCGCGACGACCTCGACCCGATGGCTGTTCTCGCCGAGCTTGACGGTGTAGCGGCCCGGCACCAGTTCCTTCACCGAGCCCGTCGCGTAGCCTCCGACGTAGCCGCCAGACTCGTCCGAGAGGGCGTAGTTCTCCTTGCCGGTGCCGGGCACCTCCAGCGTCCCCGTAGCGAGGGTCGCCCGCTCCCCGCCGGCCACCTTGACCTTCGCCGTGTTCCCGAGCTTCACCGCGTAGGAGCCAGTCACGAGCTCCTTCACCGAGCCCGTCGCGAAGCCCCCGACGTAGCCGCCCGACTCGTCCGAGAGGGCGTAGTTCTCCTTGCCGGGACCCGTCACCTCCAGCGTCCCGGTCGCGAGCGTCGTGCGCTCCCCGCCGGCCACCTTCACCTTCGCCGTGTTCCCGAGCCTCACCGCGTAGGAGCCGGGCACAAGCTCCTTCACGGAGCCCGTCGCGAAGCCCCCGACGTAGCCGCCCGACTCGTCCGAGAGGGCGTAGTTCTCCTTGCCGGGACCCGTCACCTCCAGCGTCCCTGTCGCGAGCGTCGTGCGCTCCCCGCCGGCCACCTTGACCTTCGCCGTGTTCCCGAGCCTCACCGCGTAGGAGCCGGGCACGAGCTCCTTCACGGAGCCCGTCACGAAGCCTCCCACGTACCCGCCCGACTCGTCCGAGAGGGCGTAGTTCTCCTTGCCGGGACCCGTCACCTCCAGCGTCCCTGTCGCGAGCGTCGTGCGCTCCCCGCCGGCCACCTTGACCTTCGCCGTGTTCCCGAGCCTCACCGCGTAGGAGCCGGGCACGAGCTCCTTCACGGAGCCCGTCACGAAGCCTCCCACGTACCCGCCCGACTCGTCCGAGAGGGCGTAGTTCTCCTTGCCGGGACCCGTCACCTCCAGCGTCCCTGTCGCGAGTGTCGTGCGCTCCCCCGCGCGCACCTCGACCTTCGTCGTTCCGCCCAGCTTCACCGCGTAGGTCCCCGCCGCGAGTTCCCGGACGGAACCGGTGGGGAACCCCCCGAGGTACTCCCCCTTCGAGCCGGAGAGCGCGTAGCTCTCCTTCCCCGACCCCGTGACCTCCAGCGTGCCCGGCCCGGTGGCCGCGACCTTTCCGCATCCGGCCTCGGGAAGGGACACCAGGCACGCGAGGACGAGCGCGACGCCGCGGACCGGTCCGGACCCCATCGTCCACCCCTTTCTGCGTCCCGGGGCGAGCCCGGGGCGGCCGCGCCGCCCGGGTTCAGGCCCCATCGCGGGACTCCTTCGCGGGCGGCCCCAGCAGCTCGCGGGCGAGGATCACGCGCTGGACGAGGCTCGTCCCCTCGTAGATCCGCAGCCCCTGGACGTCCCGGTAGTGGCGCTCGGCGGCGTGGACCGCGTTGCTGTACCCGCGCGAGCCGAGGAGGAGGACCGCCTCGCTCGCGGCCCGCTGCGCGGCCTCCACGGCGAAGAGCTTCGCGGCGGCCACCTCGGCGGTGTTCCTCCGCCCCTGCATCCGCGTCCAGGCGGCCCGCCAGACGAGCAGGCGCGCCGCCTCCAGGTCCGCGGCCATGTCGGCGAGCCGCTCCTGCACCATCTGGAAGTCGCCGATCCGCTTCCCGAACTGCCGCCGCCGGCGCGCGAAGGCGAGGGCCTCGTCCAGGCAGGCCGCGTGGAGGCCCACCGCCCCCGCCGCCACGCCCAGCCGCCCGTGGTCGAGCGCCGCCATGGCAACCTTGAAGCCCCCCCCCACCGGGCCGAGGACGTTCTCCCGCGGGACCGTCGCGCCCCGGAGCAGGAGCCGCGCGTGGTCCGCCCCGCGGTGCCCGAGCTCCACTCCCTCCATGCGCCGCCGCTCGAGGCCCTCCCCGCCGGGCTCCAGCACGAAGGCGGTGATCCCGTCGTGGCGCTTCGCGGCGTCCACGGTGGCGTAGACGATGAGGAGGTCGGCCACGTTCCCGTTGGTGACCCAGACCTTCTCGCCGTCGAGGACCCAGCCGTCCTGGGTCTCCCGCGCCGTCGTCGCGACCGCCGCCGCGTCCGACCCCGCCCCCTCCTCGGTGAGGGCGTAGGCCCCGAGCCACGCCCCCGAGGCGAGCCGGGGGAGCCAGCGCGCGCGCTGCCCCGGGGTCCCGTGGTCGAGGATGCAGCGCGCCACGAGCCCCACGTGGACGCAGACGAAGCCGCGGACCGAGGCGTCCGCGCGCCCGAGCTCCTCGCAGCAGAGGGCGAAGGAGAGGTCGTCCCAGCCGCGCCCGCCGTGCTCCCGGGGGAGCGGGCCCCCGAGGACCCCCTCGCGCGCGAGTGCCGCGATCACCTGCCGGTCGAAGCGCCGCTCCTCGTCCGCGCGCTTCGCGGCGGGGGCGACCACCTCGCGGGCCAGCCGGCGCGCGAGGTCGCGGACCGCCTCCTGCTCCGCGGTCAGCGAGAGGTCCAAGGGCGCCTCCTCAGCCGTTCCGCCGGAAGTCGGGGGGGCGCTTCCCGGTGAACGCGGCGTGGTACTCGCGGTGGTCCGGCCCTCCGAGGAGGGCCGCCTGCGCCGCCGCCTCGGCCTCGAGCGCGGACTCGAAGTCCATGTCCTGCTCCTCCCGGAGGAGCCGCTTGGTGGCGCGGATCCCTTCCTGCGCCCCGTCCGCGACCCGCCGCGCCCAGGCGGCGGTCTCCGCGGCCAGCCGGTCGTCGGGGACCACCCGGTTGACGAGCCCGATGCGCTCCGCCGCCGCCGCATCCACGGGGTCGCCGAGGAGGAGGACCTCGCTCGCCCTGCCGTGCCCGACGACGCGCGGGAGGAGCCACGCCGCGCCCATGTCCGCCCCCGCGAGCCCCACCCTCGTGAAGAGGAACGAGATCCGCGTCGAGGCGGCGGCGACGCGGAGGTCGCAGGCCAGCGCGATGACCGCCCCCGCCCCCGCCACGGCCCCGTGGAGGGACGCGATCACCGGCTGCGGGCAGCGGCGGAGGTTGCGCACGAGCGCGCAGGTCGTCCGCGTGAAGGCGAGCCGCCGCTCAAGCGGCCGCCCCACGAGGTCGCCGATGATCTCCTTCACGTCGCCGCCGGAGCAGAAGGCCTTCCCCTCGCCGCGGAGGACGAGGACCCGCACGGCGGGGTCGGCCCCGACCTCGCCCGTGAGGCGCACCAGCTCGTCGTAGACCTCGAAGGTGAGGGCGTTGAGCTTCTCCGGGCGGGAGAGCGTCACCGTGCCGACGCCGTCCACCACCTCCCAGCCGAAGCCCCGGTACGGCGCCCCCACGTGGCGGCCCCCCTTCCGCGTCACGCCCCCGTCTCGCCCCCGCCGAGGACGACGGCCTGCCCGTTCACGCCCCGGGTCTCCTCGCGCACGAGCCAGGCCACGGCGTCGGCGACCTCCTCGGGGCGGAGCAGCCGCCCCTGGGGGTTGGTCGCCTCCAGATCCGCCCGGGCCTGCTCGACCGTCCTCCCCGTCCGCTCGGAGATCCGGAGGATCGACTCCCCGGTCATCGCGGTGTCCACGTACCCCGGGCAGACGCAGTTCACCGTGATGTCCTTCCGCGCCACCTCCGCGGCCACGCTGCGGACGAGGCCCAGGACCCCGTGCTTGCTCGCGGCGTAGGCGGCGACGTAGCGCCCGCCCCGGAGGGAGGCCGTGGACCCGATCGCGACGATCC
Source organism: uncultured Planctomycetota bacterium (assembly GCA_964555565.1). Taxonomy (GTDB): domain Bacteria; phylum Planctomycetota; class JAJSAM01; order JAJSAM01; family JAKLKS01; genus CAZKTF01. The sequence goes on from CAZKTF010000015.1 coordinate 10,940, forward strand.
GGCCGAAGTTGCGCTCGATCATCCCCTGGAGGACCGCGCGGATGCAGAGGTAGGTCCCGGTGAGGTTGATCGAGAGGACCTCGTTCCAGGAGGCCGGGTCGGTCTCCAGGAGCTTCGCCGAGGCGGCGACGCCCGCCGCACACACGAGGACGTCCACGGGCCCGAGCGCCGTCTCCGCGGACTCCAGCGCGGCCTCGACCGACTCCGGGTCGCGGACGTCCACGCGGACCGCGACGGCGGTCCCGCCGTGCCGGCTCGCCTCGGCCGCCACGGCGCGGCACTCCGACTCGGTGCGCGCCCCCAGGGCGACGGCCAGCCCGTCCCGCGCGAGGCGGAGCGCGACCTCGCGGCCGATCCCCCGGCCGCCCCCGCTCACGAACGCGACCTTCGCCCTTCCCATGGCGCGGCGATGGTAAACCGGGAGGGCAGGGGACGTCCGCAAGTAGTCAAGTGCCGCAGGGGAGGGGAGGGCAGGGGACGTCCGCAAGTAGTCAAGTACCGCAGGGGAGGGTCACGTCGCAGGCGCACGCTACTTGACAACTTGCGGACGTCCCCATCACACCTCGCAGGCGCACGCACCTTGACAACTTGCGGACGTCCCCATCACACTCCTTCCCATGGACCCCGCCCCCGCGCCCCCCCGGACCCGCCACCCGATCCCGGCGGCGCGCTGGCCCTCCGCGCAGGAGGCGGAGCGCTCCCTCTGGTTCTCCCCGCTCCGGCTCGGCCGGACGGTCATGGCCGAGACGCGCACCTGGGTCCCGGCCATGGTCCCCTGGCGGGCCACGGAGGAGGGGTTCGTCACGCCGGCGGTCCTCGACTGGTACCGGCGGTTCGCGCGCGGGAGGCCCGGGGTCCTCGTCGTGGAGGCGACCGGGATCCGGGACGTGCCGAGCGGGCCGCTCCTCCGGATCGGGCACGACCGGTTCCTCCCGGGGCTCCGCTCCCTGGTCGAGGCGGTGCGCGAGGCGAGCGGGGGCCACACGCGGTTCGTCATCCAGGTCATCGACTTCCTCGCGATCCGGCGGCGGCCCGAGCCGGAGAAGTACTTCCGCCGGTTCCTGGAGGTGACCGGGGACCTCCGCCGCCGCGCGGCCGACGCCACCGGCGACGCGGCCTGGGGGGCGCTCCCGGAGGCCGCGGTGCGCGAGAGGCTCCTCGCCTCCGACCGCGCGACCGTCGAGAGGGTCCTCGCGCCGCGCGAGCTCGAGGCCCTCGACTTCGGCCACCGGGAGCGGGTCTCCGACACCCACCTCCCCCACGTCCGCGACCTCCCCCGCGTCCTCCCGGGGCTCTTCGCCGACGCGGCCGAGCGGGCCCGCGCGGCGGGCTTCGACGGCGTGGAACTCCACTACGCCCACGCCTACACCATGGCCTCCTTCCTCTCGCGCCTGAACGTGCGCGGGGACGGCTACGGGGGCACGCGGGAGGGCCGCGTGCGGCTCCCCCTGGAGGTCCTTGGCGGGGTGCGGGCGCGGGTGGGTACCGAGTACTGCGTCGGGATCCGCTACCTCGGCGACGAGGCGATCGCCGGCGGGAGCGACCTCGAGGACGCGGTCTCCTTCGGCGTGGAGTTCGCCCGGGCGGGCGTGGACTACCTCTCCGTCAGCAAGGGCGGGAAGTTCGAGGACGCGAAACCCCCGCGGGTCGGGGAGGCGGCCTACCCCTACACAGGCGAGAGCGGGCGGGAGTGCATGCCCACGGTCCTCTCCGACGCGCGCGGGCCCTTCGGGCGGAACGTGCCGCTCGCGGCGGCGATCCGGCGCGCCGTGCGCGCGGCCGGCCGCGCGACCCCGGTCGTGACCTCGGGCGGGATCGCGACCTTCGAGCAGGCCGAGGGGATCCTCGCGCGGGGCGAGGCGGACGCGGTGGCCTCGGCGCGCCAGTCGCTCGCCGACCCGGACTGGTTCCTCAAGGTCCGCCTCGGGCTCGGCGGCCTCGTGCGCCGGTGCGTGTTCACCAACTACTGCGAGGGCCTCGACCAGCGCCACCGCGAGGTCACCTGCAAGCTCTGGGACCGGAAGTTCGCGCGGGGGGACCCCGCGGTCCCGCTCTCCGCCGACGGGAAGCGCCGCCTGGTCGCGCCCGACTGGACGGCGCCGACGGCCGAGGGCCCCGCGTAGCCCCCGATACGGGGGAGCGCCCGCGCGCCGGGGCGCCGGCGCTTCCCGTCGCCCTCCGCCCCCCTGGATTCCTCAGACGCCCCCGGAGGGGTTCCTAGACTGGCCGGGCCAGGAGAGGACCCGACGATGGGAGACGCGAAGACGCTGGTCCGCTACGAGGCCGCCGGGGGCGTGGCCGTCCTCGTGCTCGACAACCCCCCGGCGAACACCTGCTCCTACGACCTGAACCGGCAGCTCGACGAGGCGATCCTGCGGGCCCGTTTCGACGAGGCCGTGCACGTGATCGTGCTCCGCGGCGCGGGGGACCGCTTCTTCTGCGCGGGCGCGGACATCGCGATGCTCGACCGCGTCACGCCGGACTTCAAGTACCACTTCTGCCTCCACGCGAACGAGACGCTCCTCCGGCTGGAGCAGACGCCGAAGCTCGTCGTCGCCGCCCTGAACGGCCACTGCGTCGGCGGGGGGCTGGAGATCGCCCTGGCCGCCGACCTCCGCTTCGGGTGGAAGTCCACCGCCCCGGGCGCGAAGCCGCCCCAGGTCGGCCTCCCCGAGGTCACCCTCGGGGTCCTCCCGGGGACCGGCGGGACGCAACGGCTCGCGCGCCTGGTGGGCAAGTCCCGCGCGATCGAGATCATGATCTCGGGGAGCAACTTCGACTTCGGGCGGGCCCGGGAGCTCGGGATCCTGAACCAGGTCCTCGAGGCCGACTCGGTGGACGGCTTCATGGCGAAGGTCCTCGAGGTCGCCCGCTCCTACTGCCCGCCGGGCCGGGCCTCGAAGGCCGTGGGCCTCATCAAGCGCGCGGTGCAAACGGGCGCGGAGGTCCCCCTCGAGGCGGGCCTCGCGCTGGAGCGGGAGCTCCAGCAGCAGCTCTTCCAGAGCGAGGACGCCCGCGAGGGGATCGCGGCCTACGTCGAGAAGCGCAAGCCCGCGTTCCGGGGGAGGTAGCGTGGCGGGACCGGAGCTCCCCGGCGTGCGCCTCGCGCAGCAGGGGGCGGTCGCGGTGCTGCGCCTCGACCGCCCGCCGCTGCACGTCCTCGACATCCCCATGATCGGGTCGCTCGACGCCGCCCTCCGGGCGGTCGAGGAGTCCCCCGCGTCGGTCCTCGTGATCGGCTCCACGGGCACGAAGGCCTTCTCGGCGGGCGTGGACGTGAAGGACCACACGCCGGACAAGCTCGCCGGGATGCTCCGCGCCTTCCACGGGGTCTTCCGCAGGATGCACGCCACGCGCCTCGTGACCGTGGCGGCGGTCCGGGGGGCCTGCCTCGGCGGGGGCGCGGAGCTGGCGCTGTCCTGCGACCTGGTCGTGGCCGAGGAGGGCGCGAGGATCGGGTTCCCGGAGATCCGGCTCGCCTGCTACCCGCCCGTGGGGCTCGCCGCGCTCTCCGCCCGCTACGGGCCGCGGCTCGCCGAGCTCTGCCTCACGGGGAACGCGCTGGAGGCCGCCGAGGCCCACCGCCGCGGCCTGCTCTCACGCCTCGCCCCGCCGGGGAGATCGGAGGAGGAGGCGCTGGCGCTGGCGGAGACGGTGGCCGCGCACAGCCCCTCGGTCCTCGGCCTCACCGTCCGCCTCGGCCGCCGGCTCGCCGCCCCGCACTTCGAGCACGCGCTGGCCGAGGCCGAGAAGTCCTACCTGGAGACGCTCGCCCGGATGCCCGACATGGAGGAGGGGATCCGGGCGTGGATCGAGAAGCGGCCGCCCCGCTGGTCGGGCGGCCCCGCCACGGGAGAATCGCGATGAATTCACGACGGGTGCACCGCGTCCACGCCGCACGGCGCCACGCCGACGACGCGCTCGAGACCTACCGCCTCAGCAACCGCGGGCTCCACCGCGTGTTCCATGCCCTCGTCCCGGAGGGCGACGCCCTCGGGCGCTCGCAGGCCGAGGACGCGGCGCACCACCTCGCCCAGGTGGAGGCGGTCCTGCCGCAGCTCCGCGAGGCGGTCCGGTCCTGCCGCTACCCGGGCGCGGAGCACGGAGACCCGGGCGCGCTCCTCTGGGGCCTCTGGGGGCACCTCTCGGAGACGCTCAACCACATCCAGGGCGCCGTCCGGGCGCTGGACGCCCTCGGGCGGCGCTACCGCAACCACGACGGCGAGGGGCGCCGGAGGCGGCGCGGGCGGAAGGCGGCCCGGCCGCGGGGCGGGCGGACACCGCGCGCGAGGGCGAAGTCCCGCCGATGAAGGCGGTCGTCGTCCGCGAGCACGGCGGGTTCGAGAAGCTCCTCCTCGAGGAGCGCCCCGTCCCGGAGCCGGGGCCCGGCGAGGCCCGCGTGAAGGTCCGCGCCGTGGCGCTGAACCACCTGGACATCTGGGTCCGCCGCGGCGTCCCCGGCCACCCCTTCCCGCTCCCGCTCGTCCCCGGGTGCGACATCGCGGGGACCCTGGACTCCCTGGGCCCCGGCGCCGCCGGCTCCTTCAAGCCGGGGGACCCCGTCCTCGTCGCCCCCGGCGTCTCCTGCGGGGCCTGCGCGTCCTGCGCCGCGGGCCAGGACCAGCTCTGCCGCCACTACGGGATCCTCGGGGAGACGCGGGACGGCGGCTGCGCGGGCCTCGTCGTCGTCCCCGCCGCGAATCTCCTCCCGCACCCGCGGTCCCTCCCGCCGGAGCGCGCGGCGGCGATCCCCCTCGTGTTCCTCACGGCCTGGCACATGGTGGTCGTCCGCGCCGGGCTGCGCGCGGGCGAGGAGGTCCTCGTCCACGCGGCCGGCAGCGGCGTCTCCTCGGCCGCGATCCAGATCGCGAAGCTCATGGGCGCGAGGGTCTACGCCACCGTGGGCTCCGCGGCGAAGGTGGAGAAGGCCCGGGCGCTTGGCGCCGACGAGGTCATCGACTACCGCGAGGCCGACTTCGCCGCGGAGGTCCGCCGGCTCACGGGGAAGCGGGGCGTGGACGTCATCGTGGACCACGTGGGGCCCGACACCTGGGACGGGAACCTCCGCTCCCTGGCGAAGGCGGGGAGGCTCGTGATCTGCGGCTCCACGAGCGGCTTCGAGGTGAAGACGGACGCGCGGCTCCTGTTCTTCAAGAGCCTCTCCCTCCTCGGCTCCACCATGGGGAGCCGGGGCGAACTGTACGAGATCCTCCGTCTCGTGGACGCGGGGCGCCTGCGGCCGGTGGTGGACTCCGTCCTCCCCCTCGCCCAGGTCCGCGAGGCCCACCGCCGGATCGAGGCCCGCGAGGTCTTCGGGAAAGTCGTCCTCGTCCCCTAGGGTTCCTCTTCCAGGTCGAGGTCGGCGGCGGTGACCTCGTCCCCGGGGGCGAGGGCGTGGGCGGCCAGCAGCATCGCGCGGAGTTCGCGGACGTTCCCGGGGAAGGGGTGGGCGAGGAGCGCCCGCCCGGCCCCCGCCGCGAGGCGCTTGGGGCGCAGGCCTCCGGCCGCCTCGGCGAGGAACGCGGCGGCGAGGAGGGGGATGTCCTCGCGCCGCTCGCGGAGGGGGGGGACCCGGACGGCCCTCCCGAGCCGGTACCGCAGGTCCGCGCGGAAGGTCCCCGCCGCGACCAGCGCGTCCAGGTCCCGGTTGGTGGCGGCCAGGAGGCGGAAGTCGGACCGGCGCTCGCGGGTCTCCCCGAGGCGCCGCGTGAGGCCGTCCTCCAGCACGCGGAGCAGCGCCGCCTGGAGCGGGGGCGGCATGTCCCCCACCTCGTCGAGGAACAGCGTCCCCCCGTCGGCGTCCTCGAGGAGGCCGCCCCGCGCCTCCACCGCGCCGGTGTAGGCCCCCCGGGACGCGCCGAAGACCTCGGCCGCGAGGAGCCCGGGCGGGATCGAGGCGCAGTTCAGCGCGCGGAAGGGGCCCCCGGCCCGCGGCGAGAGGCCGTGGAGCATCCGGGCGAGCAGTTCCTTCCCGGTCCCGGTCTCCCCGAGGAGGAGGACCGGCTGGCCCGTGGGCGCGAGCCGCTCCACGATCTCCAGCGCCCTCGCGACCCGCGGGTCGCGACCGAGGAACGCCGGGAGGAGGAGGGAGGGCGGCGGGGGGGTCGCGAGTCGCATGGTTCACCGCGGGGGAGACGCGCTTCCCGGCGCGCGCTCCGTCCCACGGAGGAACGGACGGACCCCCCCCGACCTGTCGCCGGAACCCGGGGCGGGGCTACCGCGCCTTCGCGGCCGCCGTCTCGCGGCTCTCCTTCTGCCAGCGCCGCCACGCCGCCGCGTCCTCGCCGTGGTCCGCGCCGGTGAGCGCGTGCAGCGCCCCGCCGATGGCCCGCCTCTCGACGAGCGTCGCGTGCCACTCGCTGGAGACCAGCTTCACGTCGAGGACCGCCCCCTCCTGGAGGATGCCCACGATGGGGTCGGCGATGAAGGCGGTCTGGGCCACCTCCACGTCGAAGTCCTGGATGAAGGAGAGCTGGTTCGCCGTGTAGATGTAGGCGCGGCCGAGGCCGCCGCCGTGCCCCTCGATCCGCCAGATGAGGACCTCGACCCCCCGGGGGTCGCCGAGCCGGCCGATCCCGTCGGCGGCCGCGGCGCGGACCTCGGGGTTGGGGTTCCGGAGGAGGGCGTCGAAGAAGGGGGCCAGCACCTCGGGGTCCGCGAAGGCCTTCGCGGCGTCCACGCAGGCCGCGCGTACCCGGGCGTCGGTGTCGCGGAGCGCGCGGAAGACCAGCGGCCGGAGCGACCGGCGGTCCTTGATCCGGCCCAGCTCGGCGGCGGCGTGGAGCCGCACCGCGGGGTCCCGCGCGCGCAGCGCGAAGGCCAGCGGGGAGAGCTTGCAGCGGTCCTCGATGCCCGAGAGCGCCTCGCGCGCGAGGCGCGCGCCGCGCTCGTCGGCCCCGGCCAGGGTCTCGATCAGGCGCCGCGCACGGTCCTCCTCGCGCACCCGGCGGGCCTTCTCGTCCCTCGGCTCCTTCAGGGCGTCCCGCTCCTCGGGGAGGACCCAGCGCCCCTCGTGGAGGACGAGGCCCTTGGCCCGCATCGCCTCCGGGGAGGGGACCCAGCGCCCGTCCACCTTCTGGTCCCCGAGGGCCTCGTGGGCCGCGTCGATGCCCGGATCGAGACGCAGGGCCGCGCGGAACTCCGAGGCCGCCTCACCCACGAGCCCGCGCTCGCGGCACCACAGGCCCAGGGCCAAGCGGTCCCGCCCGTCCTTCGCGGCCAGGGAGCGCTCCCGGTAGTCGGAACCGGCGTCGGCGTCCTTCTTCGCCCCGGCCACGGGGCCGGGCGCGCTCTCGCCCGCCAAGGCGGCGGCCGCGATCAAGACGAGACCCGTCGCGACGAAGGCTCCCCGCATGGAACACCTCCCGTTCGCCGGAGCATAACCCGGTCCGCGATCCCGTCAACCCCGGGAATAACCACGGGGCCGGAACCGGGCCTCCCCCACGATCGCCGGCGATCGGCGGAGCGGAGCGACATGAGAGCGGCGGCGGTCCTCTTCCTCGGCGCGGCGGCGGCGGGCTGCGCCTCCCGGGGCGGCCCCGGAGGGAGCCCCATCCTCGACGCGCGGTCGGGCCGCGCGGTCTCCTTCGAGGCGATGGCGGACGACCTCGCCCGCGTCCGTATGGTGTTCGTGGGCGAGTCCCACGACAACCCCGAGCACCACGATGCGCAGCTCCGCGTCCTCCGGGCGCTCGCGGACCGCCGGCCGCACCTCCTCCTGGGGATGGAGATGTTCGAGCGCCCCGTGCAGCCGGTCCTCGACCGCTTCGTCGCCGGGGACCTCGACGAGGGGCGGTTCCTGCGCGCGTGCGGGTGGTTCCGGGAGGGCGGGGTGGGGACCGGGTGGAACTCCGACTGGAGCCTCTACCGGGACCTCCTCCGGTTCGCCCGCTCCCGCGGGATCCGCGTCGTCGCCCTGAACGCCGAGAAGGCGGTCTCGAGCGCCGTGGGCCGCGGGGGCCTCGCGGACCTGGACCCATGGCTCCGGGCGAAGGTCCCCGCCGACATCGACCTCTCGAACGGGGCCCACCGGAAGTCGATCTTCTCCGTCCTCGGCGGGCACCCGGGGATGGGGGTCGATCGGGAGGCGATGCTCCAGAGGATGTACGAGGGCCAGTGCGTGTGGGACGAGACCATGGCCGAGAGCGCGGTGCGCGCGCTCGCGGAGGACGGCCGCCCCGACGCCGCCATCGTCGTGCTCGCCGGGGCGATGCACGTCCTCGACTTCCACGCGATCCCCGAGCGGGCGCGGCGGCGCAACGGCCTCCCCTACCTCACCGTCGTCCCCCTGGAGCGCGCGCGGGAGCCCGAGGGGGCGACGTCCTCGGGCGCCGCGCGGCGGGCGGACTTCGTGTGGTGGACGGGGGACGCCCCGGGCGGGGAGCCCGGGAGGCTCGGCGTGGGGCTCCGCGGCGGGGACGGCGCGGTGAAGGAGGTCGCGAAGGGGTCCGCCGCCGAGGAGGTCGGGCTCCGGCCCGGCGACGTCCTCCTCTCCCTGGACGGGACGCCGGTGCGCGACTTCGTGGACCTCCGCCTCGCCCTCGACGGGGCCCGGGCCGGCCGCGTGGTCACGCTCCGCTGGAGCCGGGGCGGGGAGGAGCGGATCTCGGTCGCCACTCTCCGGGCGCCCCCGGAGCCCGCGGCCCCGGTCCCGCCGGCCCCGCCCCCGGCCCCGTCCCCGACCCCGGAGAAGAAGTGAAGCGGGTCCGCCTCCGGACGACGCGGGAGACGGGCGACCCTCTGGTCTACCGGAAGATGATCGACTCCGCCGACCCGGGCACGGGGAACGGGGAGGCGGTCGAGGTCGAGGACTCCCGCGGGAAGATCCTCGGCCGGGGCTTCTTCAACCGCCGCTCCGAGATCGCGGTCCGGATCCTCGAGCGCGGCGAGGGGCCGGACCTCGACGCGGCCTGGCTCCGCGCCCGCCTGGAGACGGCCCTGGCGCTGCGGCGGGACACGCTCGGGCTCGAGCGGGTGACGGACGCCTACCGCGTCGTGAACTCCGAGGGGGACGGGCTCTCCGGCCTCGTGGTGGACCGCTACGCCGGGGTCCTCTGCATCGAGGTCCAGTCCCTGGGCTGGTTCCGCCGGGCGGTCGAGCTGAAGGACGTCCTCCGCGACCTCCTCCGGCCCCGCGCGATGCTCTTCCGCGCCGACCCCGCGATCGAGCGGATCGAGGGCTTCCGCGTCCTCGGGGAGGCCGGGGAGGCCCGGACCGAGATCCGCGAGCACGGCGTGCGGTTCCTCGTGGACCCGGCCGGGGGGCACAAGACCGGCTTCTTCCTCGACCAGCGGGACCACCGCCGCCGCACGGCCGAGCGGGCGCGGGGCCGGCGCGTCCTCGACCTGTTCTGCTACACGGGGGGATTCTCGCTGGCGGCCGCGGCGGGAGGCGCGAAGGCGGTGCTCGGCGTGGACCTGGACGAGGAGGCCGTGGCCGGGGCCGTGGCCAACGCGGAGCGGAACGGCTCGCCGCGGCAGGTCTCCTTCAAACACGCGGACGCCTTCGACGCGCTCCGCGACGCGGCGGCCGGGGCCCACGACCTCGTCGTCCTCGACCCCCCGAAGCTCGCCGCGAGCCGCGAGGAGGTCCCCGCGGCATTGCGGGCCTACGAGGACATGAACCGCCTCGCCTTCCAGAAGGTGGCCCCGGGGGGCCTCGTCCTCTCCTGCTCCTGCGCCGGCCTCGTCCCCGAGGACGAGTTCCTCGCCGCGCTGGCCCGCGCCGCCCGCGCCTCGGGCCGCGACCCCCGCGTGATCGAGGTCGGCGGCGCCGGCCCCGACCACCCCTTCGCGCTCCTCCACCCGCGCGGGCGGTACCTCAAGTGCGTGTGGAGCGTGGTGCCGTAGCCTCCCGCCGCCGCGGTCAGGGCCAGCGCGGCTCGTCTACGGCGTAGAGCCACAGGGCGAACCACCGCAGGAGGAGCAGGAACGCCACCAGGCCGGATGCGGGCAGGATCGCATCCCGCAGGCCCTGCCACCACCCCTCGGTCGCCACGGAGAAGCCCACGACCAGCGCGACGAGCCCTCCGGCTGCGCCCACGGTCCTGGCGTTCAGTTGGTCCCTGTACTTCTCGTGCTCCTCGATGTCCACGGCGACCTCCGCGTCCGTGTCGAGTCCGGGCCCGCGCACGTCCGGCCTCGCGCCGGTCCCGACCGTGGAGAGCGATCCTACGACGCCGCGCGCGGCGAGGCATGCTCCCGGACGAGGTTTCCCCCGGGCCCCCCGCCGCGGGTAGTCTCACGGGGATCCCGCCCGGGGCGGGGCGGGGTGCGGCGGAGAGGGGGCGCGCGTGGGTCCGTGCGGGCGGCTCCGGGTCGTCGAGGGTCCCTCGGCGGGGAAGGGGTTCGACCTCGAGGGCGGCACCCACACCGTGGGCCGGGACCCCTCCTCGCGGATCCACCTCCCCGAGAAGACGGTCTCCAAGACCCAGGCGGTCCTCCACTGCGGCCCCGACGGGGTCTTCCTCGAGAACCGGAGCGCGCGGAACCCGACCCTCGTCAACGAGGTCCCCGCGGCCGGGCGGCAGCGCCTCGCGGACGGGGACCGGATCGTCCTCGGGTCGATGGGGCTCGTCTACGAGGCCCCTCCCCCGGCGCACCGGGAGCCGCCCCCGGGCTTCGACAGCGGCCGCACCGTGGCCGCCTCGGACATGACCCCCTCCCTCCTCCGCAAGGCCGTGGAGTCGCTGCGGGACGAGGCGGGGGAGGAGGAGGAGGGGCGCTGCTCCGGGTGCGGAGCGGACCTGGAGGAGGGGGCCCGGTTCTGCGAGAGGTGCGGCGCCACGGTGGTCCCGCGCGAGGCCGGGCCCGCCGGGACCCGGATGCTCCGCCGCCCGTGGTTCGTGGTGGCGCTCCCGGGCGGCGTCACGCGCGAGGAGACGCTCCCCGCGTCGGGCGTCGTGCTCGGCCGGAGCCCCGGCTGCGAGCTGCTGGTGGAGTTCCCCACCGTCTCGGGGCGCCACGCCAGGGTCGAGTGGAAGGGCTCCTCCTACGAGATCACCGACCTCGGGAGCAAGAACGGGACCTTCGTCAACGGGAAGCACCTCACCGCGCCCCACCGGCTCCGCGACGGCGACATCGTGCGCATCGGGGACGGGGAGGGGAACTCGGTCTCCCTCACCTACCGCGAGGCGGGGGCGGAGGCGCTCGCGGCCCTGGGCTCCGTCGCGCTCGGGCGCCTCAAGACGGGCGACAAGCCCTCCTTCATCCTCGGGCGGGACCCGACCTGCGACGTCCCCCTGGAGGGCTCCGCGGTCTCCTGGCGCCACGCCCGCGTGGACCGGGTCGGGGACGGCCACGCGATCACGGACCTCGGGAGCACGAACGGGACCTTCGTGAGCGGCGACGCCCTGAAGGGGCGCCGCATGCTCAAGCCCGGGGACGTGATCCAGATCGGGCCCTACCGGATCAACTACACCGCGGGCGGGTTCTCCTCGTCCACCTCGGCCGGGCGCGTCCGCGTGGACGGCGTGAAGCTCCGCCGCGTCGTGGGTCGCGGGAAGTCCACGCGCGTCATCCTGAACGACGTCTCTCTCTCGATCCTCCCGCGGGAGTTCGTGGCCTTCGTCGGGGGCTCCGGGGCCGGGAAGTCCACGCTGGTGAAGTCGCTCGCGGGGGTGATCCGGGTCGAGGGGGCGGTCCTCGTGAACGGGGACGACCTGCTCGCGAACTACGACGCGTGGAAGACCATGCTCGGCTACGTCCCCCAGGACGACGTGGTCCACGGGGACCTCACCGTGGACCGCGCGCTCCGCTACTCGGCCAGGCTGCGGCTCCCGAAGGACACGAGCCGGGCCGAGCTGGAGCACCACCTGGACCGGGTCCTCGACGACGTGGAGATGACGAAGCACCGGGACAAGCTGGTCCGCTCGCTCTCGGGGGGGCAGCGCAAGCGCGTCTCCATCGGCGTCGAGATGCTCTCCGAGCCGTCCCTCTTCTTCCTGGACGAGCCCACGAGCGGGCTCGACCCCGGCCTCGAGAAGAAGATGATGTACATGATGCGCCGGCTCGCCGACGGGGGCCGGACGATCATGATGGTCACCCACGCCACGGCCAACGTGACGCAGTGCGACCACGTGGCCTTCCTCTCCCAGGGCCGCCTCGTCTACTTCGGGCCGCCCGCGGAAGCGCTCGCCTACTTCGGCGTGCGGGACTTCTCGGACATCTACTCGGAGATCGAGAAGGACCCCGAGGGCCTCGAGCGCAAGTTCCGCGGATCGGAGCACCACCGGAAGTACGTCGCGGGGCGGCAGAGGGCGGTCTCGGGGAAGGCCGCCACCACCACCTCGGTCACGCGCGCGCACCCCGGGCACGAGAAGAAGGCCCCCGGGGCGCTCCGGCAGTTCGGCATCCTCACGCGGCGCTACCTCGAGCTGGTCATCCGCGACCGGCTGCTGCTCACCATCCTGCTCGCCGTGATGCCCGCCATCGGGCTCATGCTCGCGGGGATGGCGAAGCCGCACCAGCTGGTCGGGAAGTCCCCCGCCACGATCAAGGACGAACTCGCGGCGGACATCGCCGCGCAGGTCGCGACGAACCTGGCGAAGGGGGAGGCGGGCAAACCGGCGCTGGCGCCCTACGCGGTGGTGAAGGACAGCGAGAAGCTGCTGTTCATGACCGCGCTGTCCATCGTGCTCCTGGGGCTCTTCGGCGCGGCCTACGAGGTCGTGAAGGAGCGGAGCATCTACCGGCGCGAGCGGATGGTGAACCTCCGGATCGGGCCCTACCTGGCCTCCAAGGTCCTGGTCCTGTTCGGGTTCGCGTGGATCCAGTGCGCCGCGCTGCTCGGGGCGCTGATGCTCCGTGTGGAGTTCCCGAGGTCGGGGGTGATCCTCCCGGCGCCCCTCGAGATGTACGTGACGCTCCTCCTGGCGGCGCTGGCCAGCATCCACATGGGCCTGTTCCTCTCGGCGCTGGCCCCCAACGCGAACACGGTCATCTACCTCGTCCTCCTCGTGGTCTTCGCCCAGATCCTCCTCACCGGGACGATCTTCCCCCTGCCCGAGCCGGCCAAGCCCCCCTCCTACGCCATGGTGACCCGGTGGACGCTCGAGGCCCTCGGCTCCACCGTGGACCTCCCCCGGCTGGACGCGGAGAGCCAGTGGTCCCTCCGGGTGCAGCTGGACATCAACGGGATGAAGACCCCGGTGGACTCCGCCGTGTCGAAGCCGGTGGGACTCGCGCTCGGCTACGAGCACCGCAGGGACCGGATGGTGTTCCTCTGGTCCGGCCTGGCGGGGTTCTCCGTCGCCTTCGCGGTCCTCACCTCGCTCCTGCTCTCCTGGCGGGACCGCCGGGAGGGGTGAGGCAACGGCGGGCGGACGGAAAGGCGGGCGAGGGCCCGCCGCAATAACGGCGGGCCGGGGGGCCGCCGCGACAACGGCGGGCGGGGGCCTGCCGCAACAACGGCGGGCGGGGTAAACCCCGCCCCTACTACTTCGCGGCGGGAGTCTCGTCCTTCTTCTCCGGCTTCGTCTCGGCCTTCTCCCCGGGATCGACCTTCTCGCCGCAGTCGGGCATCGCGGGGCCGCAGAAGGGGCAGGCCCTCGGCGCGGAGGTCGCCTGGGTCCAGGTCTTCTTCGAGCACCCGCAGCGGTAGATGACGGTCTCCCCCGCCGGGCGGACCGTCCGCAGCGTCTCGGCCGCCTTGCGGAGCGCGGCCTTGGCCGCCTCGCGGGCCTTCGCCACGCGGTCGGCCGCGTCCGCCAGCCTCTCGGGGGCGAGGACCTCGGAGACCACGCCGGAGAGCTTCTCCAGCGCGTCCGCGGCCTTCGAGCGCAGCGTCTGCATGTCGCTCTCGAAGGTCGCGCGGACCTCGCAGGCGAGCTCGGCGCCCGCCTCCTTCGCGTCGGCCACGGCGCTCTCGAGGTCCGCCTTCGCCGCGGCGGCCGCCTTCTTGATCTTCTCCACGGCCTCCCGCGCGAGCGTGCGCGCGTCGGCGATCTTCTTCGCCGCCTCGGCGGGGATCGCGTCGAGGGCGGCCTTCGCCGCGGCGCCGCCCTCCTCGAGGAGGGCCAGGGAGACCTCCGTCAGGGACTTCTTCGCGGCGCACTTCGCGCAGGGGGCGGTCCCTGCCTTCGCAGCCTTCGCCGCCTCCAGGCACTTCGCGCAGGCGGCGGCGTCCTTCCCCGCCTCCTTGCACCCGGCGCAGCCGCACGCAGCGCACCCGGCGCCGCCGTCCTTGCCGGCCGCAGCGCCCTCCCCCTTGCAGGCGGGGGCGTCCCCGGCGGCCTTGCCGTCCCTGCCGGGGACCGCGGGATCCCCGGCCGGCTTGCAGCAACCCCCGGCGTGGGCGGGAGCGTCCCCGTCCCCGGCCCAGGCTCCCGGGGCCCCCGCGAACAGCAGGGCCGCCGCCAGGCTCGACGCGAGCATCCTCATGGCTCCTCCCAGGTTACGACGCATTCCCGGGGTACCCCGCTCGCCGCCTCCGGGAACGGGCCCCGGGAGCCCATGGTAGCGGCCCCCCCCCTCCCCCCGGGCAATTGTCAACGGTCGTTGACAGGCGTCCGGGCACCGGGATCCCCGTGTCCACCCCGCCGGCCCTGCCGAGGCCACCCGTCGGGCATGGGGGAGACACGTGACGGGCGTCCTCCCCGGCACACACCTTGCGCCGGAGTGGTACGGTTCCCGTGGAGGTCAGCCCATGCGCGGACGCGCGCGGAGTGGCGCCGAAGGAGGGCCCCACCCCGTTTCGCGCCCGCGCCCGCAGATGCCCACCGGCCCCATCCGGGACCAATGCCTGGAACGGAAGGGGAAGCGGGAAGCGAAGGGCAAGGGGAAGGGGGAGGGGTAGGGGTGTAGGGACAAGGCCGACCGTCGAGCGCCGGTCCCCCTCCCCGTACCCCTCCCCGTACCCCTACCCCTACCCGCCGTTCGCCTCCCCGGGGATGGAATCTCCCCGCCCGGCCCGGACCCCGGGCTAGGATCGGCCCTCCGACCTGCCCGCCGAAGCCCCCGACCTGTCCACCGCAGCCCGCAGGGCGAAGGTGGAAGGGGGCGGAGGCGGGTGCCCTCCCGAGGAAGCCTCCCATGCCCTACTCCCCCGTCCCCGAGATCCTGGAGGACCTGCGCGCCGGGAGGCTGGTCATCCTCCAGGACGACCCCCGCCGCGAGAACGAGGGGGACGTCGTCGTCGCGGCCGAGAAGGTCACGCCGGAGATCGTCAACTTCATCCTCCGGGAGGCCCGGGGGAAGATGTGCCTTGCGATGACCGAGGAGCGGGCCGACGAGCTCCACCTGCCCATGCAGGTCAGCCGGAACACCTCGCTCCACGCCACCGCCTTCGCGGTCTCCTTCGACGCGCGCGAGGGGGTCGGGACGGGCGAGACTGCCCGGGACCGCGCGGTCTCGATCCGCGCCGCCGCGCGCCCCGACTGCCGCCCCCCCGACCTCCGCCGGCCGGGGCACATCGACCCGCTCCGGGCCCGCACGGGCGGCGTGCTCGTGCGCACCGGGCAGACCGAGGGGTCGGTGGACCTCTGCCGGCTCGCGGGCCTCGAGCCCATGGCGGTCATCTGCGTCGTCCTCCGGGAGGACGGCGAGGCCGCCCGCCTGCCCGACCTGGAGGCGTTCCAGGCGCGGCACGGGCTCCGGATGTGCTCCGTGGCCGACGTGGTCCGCCACCGCCGCGAGCGGGAGCACCTGGTCGAGCACCAGGTCTCCGTCAAGCTCCCGACGGACCTCGGGGAGTTCGACCTCCACCTCTACCGCTCCCTGGTGGACGAGCCGCTGCACCTCGCCCTGACCGTGGGGATGCCGACCCCGGAGAAGGGGAGGACCCTCCGGCACGAGGAGCCGGTCCTCGTCCGGGCCCACTCCGAGTGCCTCACGGGGGACATCCTGGGTTCGCTGCGCTGCGACTGCGGGCCGCAGCTCCGGGAGGCGATGCGCCGCATCCGCGACACCGGCCGCGGGGTCGTCCTCTACATGCGGCAGGAGGGGCGCGGGATCGGCCTCGAGGCGAAGCTCCGCGCCTACCACCTCCAGGAGCACGGCCTCGACACCGTGGAGGCCAACGAGCGCCTGGGCTTCCGCGCGGACGAGAGGGACTACGGCGTGGGGGCGCAGATCCTCCTCGACCTGGGCGTGCGGAAGATGCGCCTCATGACCAACAACCCGAAGAAGCTCTACGGGCTCGAGGGCTTCGGGCTGGAGGTCGTGGAGCGCGTCCCCATCGCGTTCCCCCCGCGGCCGGAGAACGCCCGCTACCTCGCCGCCAAGCGCGAGAAGCTGGGGCACATCCTCCCGCCGGGCTAGGCGACGCTAGGGGTCAGACCCCAGGTGCCGAGCGCGCTCGACGTGCTGAGTGGCTCGCCGGCGCCTGAGGTCTGACCCCAATCGGCTACCGCAGCGCCTCCTCGAGCACCCAGCAGCCGACGAAGGCGGCGACGACCAGCATCCTGAGGGGCGCGCCCCGGGCCACGAGGGTCCGCGACCAGCGCGGGCTCCCGATCTCCGCGTGCACCCACCCGAACCAGGCGAGGAACCCCACGAGCGGACCGAGGACCACCTGCTCCGCGAGGATGGAGCCCCCGAGGGCGAGCACCCCGGCGCCGACGGCCCGCGCCCCGCCGCCCCCGGCCAGGAACAGGCAGGCGCCGAGCCCGGCGAGGGTCCCCCCCACCACCCGGAGCAGCGTCTCCCTCCCGTGCATCTCGAGCCAGGCGTAGAACGGGAGCCGGTCGTCGAGCCAGGGGAGGCAGGGGAGGGCGACCAGCGCGAGGACCGCCCAGCCGCCCATGGGCCACAGGGGCCTTCGCTCCTCGACCCGGTGCACGACGGTGCTCCCCATGCCCCACAGCGCGAGCCCCATGGCGGCCAGTGCCAGCGGGAGGGAGACCTGGTCGAGCGCGCCCGTCCAGGCCGCCTTCGCGGCCAGGGCGCTCGCGACGAGGAACGGGTAGCCCGCGCTCCGGAGGATCCGCGAGATCTCGTTCTCCCTCTCGAGGTTCTCCCGGCGCGCGCCGCGCAGCCACCGGAGGAGCCGGGGGACGGAGCGCGGGAGGAACCGGGGGACGCGCGCCGCGTAGGCGTCGTAGGCCTCGCCGAACCGGGCCCGCAGCGCCTCCTCCTCCGCGAGCACGGTGAACCCGTAGGCCGGCGGGAAGATGGCCACGGCGTAGCCGAGCGCGAGCCACGGCAGTCCCGCCATGAGGAAGAGCCCCGTGTCCAAAAGGAGGTTGGCCACGTAGAAGGGGTGGCGCACCCAGCCGTAGGGGCCCTCGGTGCAGAGCTTCCACTCCCTCACGAGGTGACCCTTCGCCGCGAAGTGCAGGAGGGCCCCGGCGGCGAAGACGGCGAGTCCCGCCGCGGCCCAGGCGGGGTCCCAGGTGCAGAGGAGCAGGGAGGCGACGAGGACGAGGCTCCGCGTCCGGCCCCGCGCCGACCAGCGGTCCGCGATCCTCCTCCAGGGCCGCCGCGGGGCGCCGCGGGGGGAGGCCGGGAGGCCTCCCCGCGGGAGGGAGGACGCCGCGGGGGGGACCGGCGAGGCCGGGGGGGCCTCGGCGGGCGAAGGCGGAGAGTCCTCGATCGGTTCCAAGGGCGGGCTCGCCCTCCGCGGCCCTCGCCCCGGGGCGCGCGCGCACGGGGCGTCGCGACCCCCGACCCCGGGGAACGGGCGCCATCCTACAGGCACCCGCCCGGCGGACCACGTCCCGCCCGACCCGGCGGGGACCGCGGTACGGCGAAGGGTAGGGGCAGGGGTAGGGGTAAGGGTAGGGGCCACGGCGGTGCCGTGCTCCTTCCCCTGCCCCTCCCCTTCCCCCTGCCCCTCGCCGTGAAGGATCCCCTCCCCCCCCGTCGTCCAACCCCGGGCAGTGATGGTCCGTGCCCTGCCGTCCGTCCGTCTGTACCCCCGGGAGTCGGGTAGGCTCCACGTCGTGCCGTTCTGGGGACTCCGGGAGGGGCGTGCCTCGGTGGACGACGCGGAGGTCATCCGGCGGGTGCGGGCGGGGGACCGGGACTGCTTCGGCGTCCTGGTGGACCGGTACGCGGGCCGCATCGCGCGGCTCGTGCGGGGCTTCGTCCAGCAGGCCGAGGACGCGGAGGACGTCGTGCAGGAGTCGTTCGTGAAGGCCTTCGCCCGGCTCGACCGCTTCGACGGGCGCTCCGCCTTCTACACCTGGCTCTACCGGATCGCGGCCAACACCGCCATGGACCACAACAAGAAGGTCCGGCGCCGGCCGGCCCCGCTCCCGCTGGAGGCACCCTCCGAGGAGGGGGACCGCCCGGGGAACATGCCCGCGGACCGCGCCCCCGGGCCCGACCGCCGCGCCGAGGGCTCCGAGGCCCGCGCGCGCATCGACGAGGCCATCGAGTCGCTCCCCCGGAAGTACCGGGAGGTCCTCGTCCTGCGCGAGATCGAGGGGCTCTCCTACGGGGAGATCGCCCGGGCCCTGCGGTTGAGCGCGGGCACGGTGGAGTCGCGGCTGTTCCGGGCGCGCGAGAGGCTGCGGGCGCGGCTCGCCCCCTTCGTCCGCGCCCTCGGGGGGGGAGACGCGCCCCCCGCCGGAGGGGACCGATGAGGGATCGCTGCGAGGAGACGCGCCTCGCGCTGTCGCGGACGCGGGACGGGGTCGCCTCCCCGGAGGAGGCCGCCGCGGCCCGG
>CAZKTF010000016.1:0-29171 GCA_964555565.1 uncultured Planctomycetota bacterium
CGCGCTGGTCGCGGGGGCGCTGGCCTTCCTCGCGGCGGCGGTCCTCGCCTCGGACGAGATCGGGTCCTTCGGAGGGGACAACGCGGAGTACGTCCTCCTCGCGCGCGCGCTGCGCGACGGCACGGGCTACCGCAGCACCTGGGGCACGGGACCGCTCGTCCCCCACGCGACCTACCCGCCGCTGTTCCCCCTCCTCCTCGTCCCCTTCGTCGGCGACGCGCCCGCGTCGTTGCTCGCCGCCCACCTCCTCGTGGGCGCGGCGGGCGGCGTCGCCGTGGGCCTCCTCGCGCTCCTGTTCGTCCGGCGGGGCTGGTCCCCCGTGGCGGCCGCGGCCGGGGCGCTCGCGCCCGCGCTCTCCGTCTACTGGATGCGGAGCGCCGCGGACCTCCTGTCGGACGTCCCCTTCCTGGCCTTCGCCGCCGGCGCCCTCCTGCTCCTGGAGGCGCCTCCCGGTGAGGGGCCCTCCCGCCGGCGGATGGCCGGCGCGCTGGTCCTCGCCGCGCTGGCCTTCTACACGCGCACCGCGGGGCTCGCGCTGCTCCCCGCGGCGGCGGCGGCCCTCCTCCTCGCTCCCCGGGGCGCGGGGAGGGCCGGGTGGATCGGCCTGGGCGCCCTGGCCGCGGCCTGCGCGGCGTGGTTCGCCTACGGCGCGGCCGTCGCGCCGGGCCCGGGGGGGTACTTCTCCGTGCTCGAGGGGTCCGGACCCGCCGCGTGGGACGGGCTCCCCGCACGGGTCCTGGCCGGCCTCCGGGGGGACTACCTCCCCCTCGTCCCGTCCTTCGTCCTCCACCCCGCGGGGTGGGGATACGACGCCGCGCGCACGGTGCTCTGGCTGCCGGCGGGCTGGGGCCTCCTCCTCGGGCTGCGGAAGCGCCGCGGGGCGGCGCCCGCGGAGGTCTTCTTCCTCGCCTACCTCCTCCTCGTCGCCGCCTGGCCCTTCCACGACCTCCGGTTCGCCATCCCCCTCGCCCCGCTCTTCGTCCTCTTCGCCTTCGAGGGTCTCGGGGACCTCGCACGGAGGCTCGCCGGTCCGCGGGTCGCCGGGACCGCCGTCGCGGCGCTCGCGCTCCTCCTCCCCCTCCCGAACGGGTGGCACCTCTTCGCCTGGGTCTACCCCCGGGCCCTGCGGGAGACCCCGCTCCCCGGGCGCCCGCCCCACCGGGTGGCGCGGTACACCGACACCTGGCCCATGCCCGACGCGCAGTTCCTCCGGGAGGCCCCCCGGTTCGAGGCCTTCCTCGCCGCCTGCGACCTCATCCGCCGGGGGCCCGCGGGGGCGTTCCCCCCGGGCGCGGTCCTCGCCTGCAACCCGCGCGTGGCCGCGCTCCTCTGCGGGCGGCCCGCGGTCCGTCCCCGCCCGGGCGCCGGGGCCTCCGAGACGGCGGGCCTCGTGGCGCGGGAGAAGGTCCGGCTCGTCCTCGTGGACTCCTTCCCGGGCGCGTTCTCCGACGCGATCCGCCGCTACCGCGTGGAGCGGCCCGGCGAGCTGGAGAAGGTCCTCCAGGCGGGGCCGGTGGAGGTGTACTCCGTGCGGTAGGGCGTCGGCGCCGACCCCGCGGGGGGTCTGGTACGATCCCGCCGTGCCGGGCAAGATCCACACCGTCGGCCTGGGGGGGCGCCCGCTCTCCCGGGTCCTCGAGCTCCTGCGGCGCGCCCGCGTGACCCGTGTCGTGGACGTCCGCCGCTACGGCTCCTCGGACCGCCACGCGCACCTCGCCGCGCCCGCGCTCCACGCCGCACTGCGCGAGGCGGGCATCGAGGTCCACGACCTGGGCGACCTCCTCGGCGGGGACCGCCGGGGGGGCTACCCGCGCCACATGGGCACCGCGGGGTTCCGCAAGGGGCTGGCGCGCCTGGAGGCCCTGGCCCTCGAGGCCCCCACGGCGATCCTCTGCGCCGAGAGGGACCCGGAGCGGTGCCACCGGCGGTTCCTCGCCGGGGCCCTCGAGAAGGAGGGGTGGACCGTCGTCCACCACCTCCACACGATGGCCGAGCGTGCGGCCCGCGGGGACCTCCGCCTCGTCGGCGAGGCCGGATGAGCGACGCGGCGGGGGTCCCCGGGGGTTCCAGGCCCGGGGGACACCCGCCCTGGTCGGCGATCCACGCGCGCCGGCGGGGGTTCGAGCGCCGCTGGCCCACGGTCTTCCACCTCCCCCTCGTCCGCCGCGCCTCGGACGTGGTCCTCGCCGAGACCCGCCCCGGGGACCGCGTCCTCGAGGTCGGGGCCGGGGACCGCCGGCTGGCCCCCCGCATCGCCGCCGCCGCCCCCGGAAGCACCTACCGGAGCGTGGACCCCGACCCTGCGCACCCCCACGACGGGCGCGACCTCTCCGAGGCCCGGGGGCCCTTCGACCTCCTCGTCGCGCTGGAGCTCGTCGAGCACTTCCCCGAGGAGGAGGCGCTCGCCTTCCTGCGGCGCGCCCGCGGGCTCCTGGCCCCCGGGGGACGCATCGTCCTCTCCACGCCGGACGTCTTCACGCCGGGCCGCTGGCACCGGGACGCGGGGCACCGCACCCCCTTCTCCCCCTGGGAGCTGGCAGCCTACCTGGAGGAGGCGGGGTTCGAGGTGCGCTCGCTGGCGCGGGCCTACAACGCCCCCTTCCTCGCCCGGGCGGCCCGCGTGTGGCTCCTCGGCTGGCTCCACCGGCTCCTCGGGAGCGACTACGCGGCGAGCGTCGTCGCCGTCGCCGTCGCCGGCGCGCCGCCCCCGCCGCCGGGCTGACGGCACTGAAACGCTGGCGCCGCCCCGGTGCGTCCGGGAGAATCCCCCAGACCCCCCCCGTGTTCCCCATCGCGCTCCCGTCCGCCCTCCTCGCCGCAGCCGCCGCCGGGGGTCCGCTCGACGCGGCCACGCTGACGCTGGTCATCCTCCTGTCGGCGCTGGTCCTGTTCGCCACGGAGTGGGTCCGGCCCGACATCACGGCCATGGTCGTCGTCCTGGCGCTGGCCGGCTCCCGGGTCCTCACTCCCCAGGAGGCGACGGCGGGACTGGGCAACGAGGTGGTGATCACGATCGCGGCGATGTTCGTCGTCGGGCACGCCGTCCTGAAGACCGGCGCGGCCTCGTGGTTCGAGCGCGCGGTGCTCGCCTTCGGCGGCCGGAGCGAGACCGGCCTCATCGCGGTCTCCTTCCTGGCGGTCGCCGTCCTCAGCGCCTGGATCCAGAACGTCGCGGCCATCGTGCTCTTCCTCCCCGCGGTCATCGGGGTGGCGCGCGCCCGGGGGCTCAGCGCCTCCCGCCTCCTCATGCCGCTCGCGGCGGCGTCGCTCACGGGAGGGATGTGCACCCTCGTGGGCTCCCCGGCGAACCTCGCTCTCGCGGCCTGGCTCCCGGACCAGCGCGCCCAGAACCCCGGCATGGCCGGCCTCGAGGACCTCCGGATGTTCGAGACGCTCGGGATCGGGGCCGCCATGGCCGCGACGGCGTGCCTGTACTTCGCCTTCGCCGGGCCCCGCCTCCTGCCGGCGCGCCGGAAGGAGGAGAGCCTCTCGGAGACCTACGCGGTGAAGCAGTTCCTCACCGAGGTCCTCCTCCGCCCCGGCTCCCCGATCGTCGGGGCGAAGCTCCACGGCGCGGGGCTCGGGGAGCGGTACGGGGTCACGGTCCTCGGGCTCATCCGCGACGGGGCCATGCTGGAGGCCCCGGACCCATGGCTCGTGCTCCGGGAGAACGACGTGCTCCTCGTCCAGGGGGAGTCGGAGGGGATCCTGCGCCTCAGGCGCGACCACGCGCTCGAGGTCGTCCCCAGGGCGGACGTGGGCGACCGGACGCTCCGCACCGCGGACCTCGTCCTGGCGGAGGTCATGCTCGCGCCCAACAGCCGCCTCGTGAACCGGAGCGTCGCGGAGGTCGGCATCACGGGGGACTACGGGCTCAACGTCCTGGCGGTGGCCCGGCACGGGGAGTCGCTGCGCACCGAGATCGGGCGTGTCCGGCTCCGCATCGGGGACGTCGTGCTCGTGCAGGGGCACGTGGAGGGGATGGAGCGGATGCGGAGGAGCCCGGACTGGCTGGTCCTCGAGGAGGGCCCGGCCCATCCCTTCGACCGGGGCCGGGCGATCGTCTCCGTGGCGGTCCTCCTCGGCGTCATCCTCCTCGCCACGGCGACCCCCGTGCGGCTGGCCTTCGCGGCCGTGCTCGGCGTGGTGGCCCTGGTGATCGGCGGGGTGCTCCGGCGGCGGGAGGTCTACGAGGCCATCGAGTGGCCCGTGGTGATCCTCATCGCCGGTGTCCTCCCGCTCGGGACCGCGCTCGAGAAGACGGGACTCGCCGACCGGGCGGCGCGGTTCCTCGCGGAGACCGTGGGGGCGGGCGGTCCCACGGCCGCGCTGGCGACCGTGTACCTCGTGGCCACGATCTTCACCGGGTTCCTGAACAACGCCGCCCTGACCATCATGCTCGCCCCGGTCGCCCTCGGGCTCGCCGGGGAACTCCACGTCTCCCCCCGCCCGCTGCTTGTGGCGGTGGCCATCGGCGCCGCGGCGGACTTCCTCACCCCCATCGGCCAGTCGAACGCGCTGGTCATGGGCCCCGGGCAGTACCGGTTCCGCGACTACTTCAAGGTCGGCGCCCCGCTCACCTTCCTCTGCTTCGTGGTGGCCATGGTGGGGATCCCGATCCTCTGGCCGTTCTAGCCCCGTGACCGGGGTCACGTCCCCTCCCCCTCCTTTCTCGACGCCCCCCCGCGGGCCCGGTACAATCCTGATACTGAGTCTCAGTCTCAACTGGCGAAAGGAGCGAAGCCCCTGCCCATGCCCCTCTCCGAGGTCGCGACCGGCCGCGAGGCGGTCGTCCTCCGCCTCGCCGGCGAGCCCCTGCTCCGGGAGCGCCTGGCGGAGCTGGGGTTCACGCCCGGCGTCCGGGTCCGGGTCCTGCGCCGCGCCCCCCTCGGGGACCCCCTGGAGGTGGCCGTCCGCGGGACCCGGTTCGCCGTGCGCGTGGACGAGGCGCGGGACGTGATCGTGGAGCCGGGGGGGGATGCGTGACGTCGCCGCGCTGCGACGCGACCGGCGCCGGGACCGACCTCCTGGCCGTGCCCGTGCCCGCGCCCGGGCCGCGGGTCCGGCGCGTGGCCCTCGCCGGGAACCCCAACGTCGGCAAGTCCACCCTCTTCAACGCCCTGACGGGGCTCCACCAGAAGGTCTCCAACTTCCCCGGCGTGACCGTGGAGCGCCGCCTCGGGGTCGCCCGCACGGCGGCGGGTCCGGTGGAGGTCCTGGACCTCCCGGGGACCTACGGGCTCGCGGCGCGCACGCAGGACGAGGAGGTGGCGCGGGCCGCGATCCTCGGCGGACCCGCCGGGGAGGGCCGGCCCGACCTCGTCGTCCTGGTCCTGGACGCCACGAACCTCTCCCGGCACCTCTACTTCGCGATCCAGGTCCTCGAGACCGGAGTCCGCTGCGTCGCGGCCCTCAACCAGGCGGACGCCGCCGAGGAGCAGGGGATCCGGGTGGACGCGGCCGCGCTGGCCCGCGCCCTCGGGGTCCCGGTCGTCCCGACCGTGGGCCGCACGGGGCGCGGGGTCGAGGAGCTCCGCGCGGCCGTCGCGGCCGGGGGGGCGGTCGGCACCCCGCCGCACCCGCGCTGGCGCCCGGAGATCGAGGGGGCCGCGGCCCTCCTGGCCGCCCCCCTGGCCCCCCACCTCGGCGGCCGCGACGAGGCGCGCCGCCTCCTCCCGGAGATCCTGGGGTCGGAGTGGATGAGCCGCGAGCTGGCGGCCCGGCTCCCCCCCGACCTCGCCGCGCGCCTGGAGCGGGAGCGGGGGCGCCTCGCGCTCTTCGGGGTGGACACCGCCACGGCCACGGCCGAGGCGCGGTACCGGGTGGCCGACGCCGTCTCCGCCGAGACGGTCCGCCGCGGCGGCGAGCGGACCGGCTGGCGCGAGCGCCTGGACCGGGCCTTCACCCACCCCGTGTCGGGGAGCCTCGTCCTCCTGGGCGTGTTCTCCCTCGTCTTCGTCGCGGTCTTCGCATGGGCGAAGCCCCTCATGGAGATCGTGGGGGACGGGCTCGGGACGCTCGCCGACGGGATCTCCGCGACCCTCCCCGCGGGGCTCCTCGCGGAGTTCCTCGCGAAGGGCCTCGTGGCCGGGTTCGCGGGGGTGCTGACCTTCGTCCCCCAGATCCTGGTGATGTTCCTCCTGGTCGAGATCCTCGAGGACTCGGGGTACCTGGCCCGGGCCGCCTTCCTCCTCGACCGCGCCATGGGGAGGGCCGGCCTCCCGGGCAGGGCGTTCCTCCCGCTCGTCTCCTCCTTCGCCTGCGCCATCCCCGGGATCATGTCCACCCGGACCATCGAGAACCGGAAGGACCGGATCGCCACGATCTTCGTCGCGCCCTTCATGTCCTGCTCGGCGCGCCTGCCGGTCTACCTGATGGTGGTCGGGGCGCTCTTCTCCACGGGGACGGTTCTCGGGTTCCTGCCGACGGGCGCCGCCGTCATGATCGCGATGTACCTCCTCGGGATCGCCGCCGGTCTCGTGACGGCGAAGCTGCTCCGGAAGACCGTGCTCCGGGGAGGGAGGTCGTCGCTCCTCCTCGAGCTCCCCTCCTACCACCTCCCCTCCCTCCGCGCGGTGGCGCTGAACGCGGGGCGGCGGACCTGGGCCTTCGTGAAGGGCGCGGGGAGCGTGATCGTAGCCGTGAGCGTGGTGCTCTGGGCGCTGACCGCGTTCCCGCGCGAGGTGGACTACGCGCGGGACTACGGCGCCCTGCACGCCGCGGCGGAGGCGCGGGCCGCGACCCGGCCCGCCGGGGAGGGGAGGGACCTCCTCCTCGAGTCCGAGCACGCGCGCATCCACGACCTCCGGGACGCGGAGCGCCGCGAGAAGTCCTACGCCGGGCGGCTCGGGAAGACGATCGAGCCGGTCCTGGCGCCCCTCGGGATGGACTGGAAGATGGGGATCGGCGTCATCGCGTCCTTCGCGGCCCGGGAGGTGTTCGTGAGCACCCTCGCCGTCGTCTACGCCGCAGGGAGCGACAGGGATGGGGTGCGGCTGCGGGAGGCGATCCTCGCCGACCGCGACCCCGCCACCGGGAGGCCGGTCTTCCGGCCGCTCGTGGGGATCTCCCTCCTCGTGTTCTTCGTGCTCGCCATGCAGTGCTTCTCCACGCTCGCGGTCGTCCGGAAGGAGACCGGCACCTGGAAGTGGCCGCTCCTGATGTTCGCCTGGATGACCGGCCTCGCCTACGGGGCGAGCTTCCTCGTGTACCAGGTCGGGAGCGCGCTCGGGTTCTAGGCGTCGCCGCGTACACTGCCCGCGTGATCCGGTCCTTCTACCTCACCGCGGACGGGGTGGTCGTCCGCGACCTCGACCGCGCGGCCCTCAAGGCCGCGGTCGATTCCCGCAAGGGCGCCCTCTGGGTGGACATGGACGACCCGACCGCCGAGGAGCTCGAGGTCCTCGGCCCGGCGGTGTTCAACCTCCACGCGCTCACGATCGAGGACTGCATCCACGCGCAGCAGCACCCGAAGGTGGAGGACTTCCAAGACTACCTCTACATCGTCTTCCTCGCCTGGAACCGCGCGCCCGAGGGGGTGCGCCTGGAGGAACTGGACACGGTGCTCGGGAAGAACTACCTCGTCACCTACCACGTCGAGCCGCGCAACGGCGTGAAGGCGCAGCTCGATCGCATGGACAAGGACCCGCACCTCGTCCTCGGCCACGGCCCCGACTGGCTCCTCTACGAGATCATCGACCGCATGGTGGACAACTACAACGTGGTCGTGGACGACGTGGACGGCCGCGTGGACCGCCTGGAGGCGGACATCCTGTCCAAGAGGCTCGGCACCGACACCCTCCGCGAGATCCTCATCCTCAAGCGCGACCTCCAGAGGCTCTTCCGCACCATCCGCCACCAGCGCGACGTGGCCGGCACGCTCGCCCGGGACACCCACACGAACATCTCGAAGCGGGCCCGGGACTTCTTCCGGAACATCCACGACCACGTCATCCGGGTCCACGACGTGGTGGAGGGGCTCCGGGACGAGATCGGCGCGGTCCGGGACGCGTACCTCTCCATGGTCTCCAACCGCCTGAACGAGGTGGTCAAGGGGCTCACCATCGTCTCGACGCTCATCCTCCCCATGTCCTTCATCACCGGCATCTACGGGATGAACTTCGAGTGGATGCCCTTCCTCAAGACCGGGTACGGCTTCTGGGTGTCCGCGGGGGTGATGGCGGTGACGGGGATCGGGATGCTCCTCTGGTTCCGCCGGCGCGGGTGGATCTAGGCGTGGCCCCCCCGCGCGGCCTAGATTCGCGGCCGCGATGAACTACGCCGAGACCGTCCGCGCCATGGTGGGCCGCATCCACTCTGCCGGCGGCGCCCCCCTTCAGGAGCGCCGCCCGGGGAGCGGCGTCCACGTCTGGAAGACGCGGCTCGGGCGCTGGCCCTTCGAGTTCCAGGTCGATCGCTTCGCCCTCATGGTCCGGGTCTATCTCGGGGACGAGCTGTTCGCCACGGGGAGGATCCCCGAGCGCGAGGCGGACGCGCTCCTCGCGCCCCGCGCGGGCCCTGGCGACCCGGAGGCCCTCCGCGGGCTCGCGGAGTTCGTGGACGCGGAGTTCCGCGCCGACTCCCGCCGCTTCCTCAAGCCGCCCCACGCCGACCGCCACCCGGACCGGCGGGAGGACCCCCGCCAGGGTTCGACGATCCGCGCCCTCCCCGGGCGCCTCCAGGACGAGCCCGGCTAGCCCGCCTCGCCGGCCGCCGAGACCGGACCCTCGTCCCGCCGGGACCCGAACTGCATGTCGTGCAGGCGCCGGTAGACGCCGTCGGGCCTCTGGAGGAGCTGCTCGTGGTTGCCGGACTCCACGATGCGGCCGTCCTGGATCACCAGGATCATGTCGGCGTGCTGGATCGTGGAGAGCCGGTGCGCGATGACGAAGGTGGTGCGGTCGCGCATCAGGTTGCCGAGGGCGTCCTGGACCATCCGCTCCGCGTGCGAGTCGAGGGAGGAGGTGGCCTCGTCGAGGAGGAGGATCGGCGGGTCCTTCAGGATCGCGCGCGCGATGGTGATGCGCTGGCGCTGGCCGCCGGACAGCCGCGCCCCGCGCTCCCCCACCACGGTGTCGTAGCCCTGGGGCTGCCGGCCGACCTCGTCGTGGATGTAGGCGGCCCGGGCCGCGGCCTCGACCTCGGTCCGCGTGGCGCCGGGCTTCCCGTAGGCGACGTTCTCGGCGATCGTGGCGTTGAACAGGAACGGGTCCTGGGTCACCACCGCCATCTGCGCCATGAGGGAGGTGCGGCTGTAGTCCCGGAGGTCCACGCCGTCGATGGTGACCCTCCCTTCCGTGGGGTCGTAGAAGCGGGCGACCAGGTCGAGGAGGGTGGTCTTCCCGGCCCCGGTCGGGCCGACGACGGCCACGGTGCAGCCCACCGGGACGCGGAAGGAGACGCGCCGGAGGACCGGGGCCTGGTCCGCCTGGTAGCAGAAGGAGACATCCTCGAAGGCGATGGCCTCGCGCGGCCGCACGAGCGCCCGCGCGTCGGCGCGGTCCGGCATCGTGTCGGGGGCGTCCAGGACCTGGAAGATGCGCTCCGCGCCCGCCAGCGCCTCCTGCATCTTGTTGTAGGCGCTGGTGAGGTCCTTGGCGCTCCTGTAGATCCCGCCCATGAGGGCGGCGAAGGCCGCCAGGTCGCCGATGGTGACCGAACCCTGGAGGACGAAGTACCCGCCGATCCCGAGGACGACGACCCCCGAGAGGTTCTGCGCGAACTCGAGGATCGTCTTGCTGGTGACCTGGTTCTTCGCGACGATCAGGGACTCCTTCAGGAACTCGTCGGACACCCCGCGGATCGTGCGCGACTCGTGCTCCTCCATGCGGAAGGCCTTCACCACGCGGATGCCCGTGAGCATCTGCATGATGGCGTTGGTCACGTCGGCGCGCTTGGCGGCCTTCTTCCGGGCGTGCTTCTTGATGGACTTCCCGAAGTAGGAGATCGGGACCATGAGGAGCGGCATCCCGAAGAGGATGACGAGCGCGAGCCGCCAGTTCGTGGCGAAGGCCGTCGCCACCAGGGCCACGATCATGAAGGGGTGCTGGAAGACGTCGCCGAAGAGCATCTCCAGCGCCCGCTTGGTCTCCGCCACGTCGTTCGAGATCCGCGAGAGGAGGTCCCCGGACCGCTGCCTCGTGTGGAAGGCGAGGGGGAGCTGGACGATCCGGTCGCTGAGGAGGCAGCGGATGTCCACCGTGATCCGGTTCTCGAGCGAGTCCTTGAGGTAGTCCTTGATCCAGGACGCGACGAAGGTCGCCACGGAGAGGCCGACGAGAATCCAGCAGAAGGTCCAGAGCCGCTCGAGGACCCCGGGCTCGCGGGCGAGGAGGATGTCGTCGAAGAGGTCCTTGGTCATCGCCGCCCGGACGGCGTTGGCGGCGGCGACGACGATCATGGCGACCAGGGCGACTGCGATCACCCTCGCGTAGGGCCGCGCGTAGCCGAAGAGGCGGAGCAGCTCGGCGCGGTCCCGCAGGCGGCGCAGCAGCGGCGGGACGAGCGGCGCGACCATGAGGATCGCCAGGATCGCCGCCGCCAGGTGCCAGGCCTGCAGCCCGCGGTAGGGGGCCATCACGCGGTGCTCGTCCCTCTCCACGACGAGGCCCCCGTTCACGATGTCCACCGGCCCGTAGGCCCCGATCACCAGGACCCGGGCGAACCCCTCGTAGCTCGCGGCCCCGGGGGTCCCCCCGAGCCGGATCCGGCGGGTGGCCTCGGAGGCGAGCGCCCCGCGCCCGGCCTCCTCGATCCGGCGCTGGGCCTTCCCGTCGAAGTCGGGGATCGCGAAGGCGACGGTCCCGGTGGCGTCCGTGAGGTAGAGCCGCTCGCCGAGGTCCCGGGTGCGCGCGGGCAGCCTCTCCCGGAGGGTCTCGCGGAGGACCCCCTCCACGGTGTCGAGGGAGATGCTCCCGAGGAGGTAGGAGCTCCCCTTCCCCGCGGGGGGGCCCTCCTTCCCGGGGGCGACCTCCTCCTCGCCGCGGTAGGGGATCCCGATCACGACCTCGCGGCGCCCCTTCGGCCCGATACGGGCGGTCCACGCGATCTCGACGGGAGGGCAGCCCTCGGGGAGCTTCGCCTCGAAGGACAGGGAGTAGGAGGCGCGCTCGTCGGGGAGGTCCGTGCGGCGGGTCGCGGTGACGTCCTCGCCGGGCACGAGGCGGAGCGGGGGGTCGAGCGCCTCGACGTCGTCGCCCGACGTGATCGCGAGGCGGAGCGTCCCCTCGGAGCCCGCGGGGAGCCCCTCGGGGAGCCTCACCTGGACGTGGATCTCGGCGTTCCCGATGGTGCCGGGCGGGAGCGGCGCGCGCGCCGAGGGCCCGGCGGAGGTCACGACGGTCCGGCCCTTGCGCGTGTCCTTGGGGTCGGAGACGAAGGTCCCGACGACGACGCCGGCCGCGCGGAGGTCGTAGTCCGCCTCCAGCGCGCGGCAGCCCGGCGGGACGAGGGCGCCCTTGCCCGGGCGGTACACGTCCACGCCGACGAAGTCCTCCGGGGGAGGGAGGTCCGGCGTCCAGGTCTTCGGGGCCCACTTCTGGAGGGCCTGGACCTTCGCCTTCACGAACCCCGCGAGGGCGCCGCGGGCCATCTCGTGGGTCGCGGAGACCTGGTTCTGCTGGTCCCGCTGGAGCTCGTCGCGTCCGCGGAACTGGAGGTAGACGAGGCCCGCGGCCACGACGGCGACCGTGGCGGTTACCACCAGGTGCAGGGCGGCGCGGCGGTCGGCGTTCACCGGGACGCCCCCGGGGGGCCCCCGGGGACACCGGGGCGGGCGGGGACCGGTTCCCCCGCCAGGAGGCGGCGGTAGACGGACCGTGTACCTTCCACCATCGCCTTCACGCTGAACCTTTCACGGACCCTGGCCCTGCCGGCCTTCCCGAGCCGGTCCCCGAGCCCCCTGTCGAGCAAGACCCGGGCCACGGCGTCGGCCAGCGCCGCCGGGTCGCGCGGGGGCACGAGGATCCCCGTCTCGCCGTCGGCGACGGCCTCCACGAGCCCCCCGACCCGGCTCGCCACCACCGGCACCCCCGCGGCCTGGGCGTCCAGCGCGCTCGTGCACAGCCCCTCCATGACGGAGCACATGACGAAGGCGTCGAGGGACCCCAGTACTTCCGGTACATCGTCCCGGAACCCGCAGAAATGAACCCGCGTCCCGAGGAGCCCGAGCCGGCGGGCGACCGCCTCCACCTTCGGGCGGCACTCCCCTTCCCCGATCAGCGCCACGTGGGCCGCCGGGACCGCGCGGAGGAGGAGCGGCGTCGCCTCGACGAGGACCTCCTGGGCCTTGTGCCAGCCGAAGGCCGCCACGTCCCCCACGAGGGGGGTCCCCGGCGGGAGCCCCAGATCGACCCGGAGGTCCTTCCGTGCCGCACGCTCGATCCGGTCCGCGTCGATCCCGCTCGCCACCACCTCGATCCGGGCGGACGGGACCCCGTCGCGGGCGAGCTGCTCCCGGACCGCCCCGCTGATGGCCACGTACCGGTCCACGCCCATGTGGAGGTACTTGAACCGGGAGAGCCGGAGGAAGTTGCGGTAGATGGAGAAGTCCACCCGGCGCGAGACGACCAGGCGGGGCCGCCCCGCCCCCCGGGCCGCCAGGGCCGCCAGCGTGTGCGCGTGGGAGGTGTGGCAGTGCACGAGGTCCGGGCGGCGCTCGCGGAACAGGCGCCCGAGGCGCCGCGCCGCCGGCAGGTCCCACTCGCCGCGCATCCGGACCTCGTGCACGGTGAGCCCCGCGGCGCGCGCGCGCGCGGCGAGCGGCGAGCCCGGCGGGGCGACGACCTCCGACTCCTCCCCCAGTTCCCGGAGCCCCGCCGCGAGCCAGAGGTTCTGCTGCTCCCCACCCCGCCAGGTCCGCTCGGTGTTGCAGTGGAGGACCCTCACCGGCGCACCGGGGCCGCCGCGGCCGCGAGGGGCCGCACGCGCGGGGGCCGCAGCCTCAGCAGGGGGACGCGCCAGGCCGCCTCCAGGGCCACGCCGAGGGTCATCTTCGAGCGCCCCGCGCGCCTCTCGGCGAACAGGATCGGCACCTCCCGGATCCGCGCCCCCGCGCGGTGCGCCCGCAGCGTCATCTCCACCTGGAACCCGTAGCCGCGCGCGGCGGCCGTCGCCGGCTCCACCGCCTCCAGCAGGGCCCGCCGCCACCCCTTGAAGCCCCCCGTGAGGTCCCGGGTGCGGAGACCGAGCACCCCGCGGGCGTAGAAGGACCCCCAGCGCGAGAGGGCGCGGCGCGCGAAGCCCCACCCCGAGGTCCCGCCGCCGGCGACGTAGCGCGAGCCGAGGACGAGGTCCGCGTCCCCCGCGTCGAGCGGCGCGCGGAGGGAGGGGAGCGCCGCCGGGTCGTGCGAGAAGTCGGCGTCCATCTGGAATACCGGGTCCGCCCCCGTCGCGAGCGCCGCGGCGAAGGCCGCCCCGTAGGCCCGGCCGAGCCCCTCCTTCCGCGTGCGGTGGAGCGCCGTCACCCGGCCCGCGTGCCTGCGCGCGAGCAGGTCCGCGGCCTCCCCGGTCCCGTCGGGGGAGTCGTCGTCCACGACCAGGACCGCCCAGTCGGGGCCGAGCGCGAGGACCGCCTCGACGAGCCGCGGGAGGTTGTCCCGCTCGTCGTAGGTGGGGACGACGACCAGTGCGCTCACCGCACCGCCTCCCGGTAGGCCCCGAGGGTGCCCCGCGCCGTGGCCTCCCAGGTGAGGGCCGCCGCGCGGGCCCGCCCCCGCGCGACGAGGTCCCCGCGGAGCGCCCGGTCCTCGAGGAGCCGGCGGGTCCCCTCGGCGATGGCCGCCGCGTCCTCCGGGTCCACGAGGAGGGCCGCCCCGCCCGCGGTCTCCGGGAGCGCCCCGGCCGTCGAGGCGAGGACCGGCGTGCCGCAGGCGAAGGCCTCGAGGACCGGGAGCCCGAAGCCCTCGTCGAGCGACGGGAACAGGAGCGCGCGCGCCCCCGCGTAGAGCGCGGGGAGGTCCCCTTCGCCCACGTGCCCGAGGAACCGCGCGCGGTCCCCGAGCCCGAGGCGCACTACGGCCGCGTCCACCTCCGCGGACCCGTGGCGCCGGTGTCCCGCCAGCACGAGCGGCGGCGCCGAGGCCGGGAGCCGGGCCATCGCCTCGAGGAGCCGCACGACGTTCTTCCGCGCCGCGATCTGGCCCACCCAGAGGAGGTACTCCGGCGGGAGCCCGAGCCGCGCCCGCGTCTCCTCCCGCGCGCGGGCCGGCACATCGCCGAAGCCGGGGTCCACCCCCTCGGGCACGACGCGCACCCGCTCGTCGGGGACGGGGAAGTGGGCCCGGAAGCGGTCCCGGGCGTAGGAGGAGACGAAGAGGAGCACGCGGGCGCGCGCGGCCAGGTCCCGGTAGACGCGCTCCTTCTTCTCACGGAACCCCGGCTTCGCGTAGTCCTCCGAGTCCATGGAGAAGACGTCGTGGACCGTGGCCACGCAGGGGACGCGCCCCAGGCGCGGGATGCGCGCGTCGGGCCCGTGGAACACGTCGAGCCGGCGCGCGAGGAGGGGCGCCATCCCCTCCTGGAAGACGCGGAGGCGGAAGTTGGGCCGCCGCACGCGGTGGAAGTGCGCCGCGCGGCGCAGGCGCGAGAGCCGGTAGCAGAGGAGGAAGTCGTCCTCCCCGTCCACGCGGCCGAGGGCCTCCACGAGGGAGAGGACGTAGCGGGCGATGCCCGTACGCTCCCTCTTGGCCATGGCCGAGGCGTCGATCCCGATCCGCAGGCAGGGTCCCTCCGGGGCCGGAACGGTGCATCTTCCCGCCGGGGAGGGCGCGCCCGGTGGAATCTCCCCCGGGGCGCGGCTCCCGCGTAGACTCCGCCCGGCCCCCCCGGAGGAGCGCGTGCCCGCCTCGAGAATCCCCACGTGGCGACGGCTCGTCGCCTACGGCTTCGCGGCGGCCCTCCTGGTCCTCGCGGACCCGAGGTCGAGCCCGCTCGGGCCCTGGGGGCTCCACGCGGGCGCGGCGGTCGCGGTGTGGGGGGAGGCCTGGCGGATCTGGGGCTGCGGGCACCTGCGGAAGAACAAGGCGGTGATCTCCTCGGGCCCCTACGCCCACGTGCGGAACCCGCTCTACCTGGGGACCTTCCTCTGCCTCGTGGGCTTCTGCGTGGCGGCGGGGAACCGTGAGGTCCTCTTCTACCTGCTCCCCGCGGGGGTCCTCGTCTTCACCGCCTACTACACCCCGAAGAAGGAGCGCGTCGAGTCGGACCGCCTGCGGCGGCGGTTCGGGGAGGAGTTCGACCGGTACCACGCCGCGGTGCCGGGCTACCTCCCGCGGATCACCGCGTGGGAGGGCGCCGCGAGGGCCCCCTTCAGCGCGCGCCTCGTGGTCGATAACAGCGAGGTCCCGACCGCGCTCCTCGTGCTCCTCGGGCTGGGGGTTCTCTACGGGCGGAACTTCGGCCTCATCCCCGACATCCTCAAGAGGGGCTAAGGCACTGTCCGAGAACAATTGCTGGATTCGGCCGGCTGCGGCGGCCCATGGCTGCGTTGCGCCTCCTCGCCGACCCTCCCCTCGGGTCGGCTTCGTCGGCGTCGCCACCCCGGGGTCGGGCTCCCGCAGGGAGCCCGACAAGTCCCCGGGGACCCCCTGGGCCGCCTCGCTCGGCCTCGGTCCGACGCACTTGTTCTCGGACACTGCCTAATGGCGGGCGGGGACGCCGCGGCCGGCGCGGGCAGGGCGCTCGGGAAGCGGCGCTGGTACCGGCCGCGCGTGACGCTCGTCGAGGAGCCGGGGGGCGGGCGCACGGTCCTCAAGGACTTCGGGCCCTGCCCGTTCCCCTGGCGGTGGACCTACGGTTGGCTCCTGACCGCCCGGGAGGCGCGGGCCTACGCGCGCCTCGACGGCGTCCCGGGGGTGCCGCGCTGGCGCGGGCGGCGGGGGCGGCTCGCCCTGGCCGTGGAGTTCGTCGAGGGGAAGGACCTCGGGAAGTGCCGCGCGGGGAGCCTCGACGCCGCGGTCTTCGACCGGCTCCGGGCCACCGTGGAGGAGATGCACCGCCGCGGCGTGCTCCACCTGGACCTCCGCCAGAGGCGCAACGTGATCGTGCCGGCGGACCGGGTCCCGCGCGTCCTCGACTTCTCCTCGGGGTTCACGGTGGCCCCCGGGGGGTTCCTCGGGAGGCGCCTGCTGCGCTGGCTCGGGCCCGTGGACGTCTCGGGGGTGCTCAAGTACAAGCAGCGCTTCCTCCCCGGCTCCCTGACCCCGGAGGAGGCGGAGACCCTCCGTCGCGTCGGGCGCTGGCGGCGGTGGTGGGTCTTCTCCTGACCACCGCCGCCGCCAGGGCCCGGCCCCGCGGTATGATCCCCGGCGCAAGGCTCGGAGGGAGTCCCCCATGCGCCCGATCGCGCTCGCCGCCGTCGTCGTCGCCGCACTCCTCGCCCCCGCGCCCGCGCGGGCCGGCGGGGACGACTCGCTGGTCGTCCAGCCCGCCGCCGACACCGTCGTGCCGGGAGGGACCGTGGAGCTGAAGGTCCTCGGCCGGCTCCACCCGAGCGGGAAGGCCTCCGTCCTCGTGCGCGCGGCCGAGCTCGACCTCACGGCCCGCGGCGGCGGGACCGTGGCCCCGGCCACCGCGGACCCGGGCGAGACGCGCTGGGTCTACCGCGCGCCGGACGCCGTGGCCTCCGACCTCGCCGTTACCGTCGAGGCGCGCGTGCGCGCCTACCCCGAGTCTTCCGGCGCCTGCGCGATCCGGGTGAAGGCCCCGGCGGCCCCGAAGCCCGCGGCCCCCGCCCCCGGGGCGCCGGGCCCGGCCCCGAAGCCCGCCGAGGCGGACGAGGACGGCGACCTCGTGGACGGGGCCGAGGCCATGGACGCCGACCCGGTCGGGAACCTCTGCACCCTGGAGCGCTGGAGGGTGAAGGCCGACACGGGGGACGAGAAGTGGGTGGACAAGAAGGTCCCTCCCCGCGGCGAGAGCATGAACGCCCACGCCCCGATCCAGATGTTCCGGATCCGCGTGAACCGCAAGGACGTGAAGTCCGTCGAGGTCCAGTGGTGGAGGAACGACCGGAAGAAGCGGGTCCGCACCTACCACGAGCGCAACCGGCAGCTCGACGTCGAGCGCGACCAGGACGGCCTCCCGCACGTCACCTTCAAGAAGGAGATGGGCAAGCACGGGGAGGCGTACACCTTCGCGATCGTCGTCGCCACCAGCGATGGCAAGACCCAGCGCGAGAACCTGGTCGTGTTCTGGGGCGGCGAGAAGCGCGAGGAGAAGGAAGAGAAGAAGGGCGACAAGAAGCGGTAGGCAGGACTCGCCGGCCCGCCGATCGCCCCGAGGCAACGGCGGGTAGGGGCAGGGGTAAGGGTGCGGGTAGGGCTCGCGAACTGCCCCTACCCTTGCCCCTACCCCTACCTGCTCTTCCCAGGAGCAGGGAAGCTCCCGGCACCGTACCGCTTGCTACTACGGCGGCCGCTCCCCGCCGCCGGTCACCCAGCGGTAGATCGACTCGACGCGCTCGGCCTGGAGCGGCAGCGAGAAGCGGGTCCTCGCGGCCTCCCGGGCCCCCTGCGCCAGCCGGCGGCGCAGCCCCGCGTCCTTCGCCAGCCCGAGGAGCGCCCTGGCCAGCGCCTCCGGGTCCTCCTCCACCAGCAGCCCCGTGGCCCCATCCTCCACGATCTCCGGCAGCATCCCGTGCCGCGCGGCGACCACGGGGACGCCGGTCGCCATGGCCTCCCGCACCGCGCGGCAGGAGCCGTCGCTCCCGGGCATCAGGTACACCTTCACGGACATGCAGCGGAGGGTGTCCACGTACTCGGCCCCGCGCCGGTACCCGGTGAAGATGGCCTTTCCGGCCAGCTCCTTGCGGGCCGCGGGCTTCACGGCCACCTCCTCCATCCAGGTCCCGCGCCCCACCAGGAGGAGCTTCAGGTCCGGGACCTCGGCGGCGACCCGGGCGAGGGCATCGAAGAAGACCTCGAACCGGCGGTGGCGCTGCATGCGCGCCACGATGCCGACGACGAAGTCCTCCTTGCGGATCCCGTACTCCTTCGCCAGAGGCGGCAGCGCCGTGCCGGGGGAGAACCGCCCCAGGTCCACCGCCGCCTCCACGGTGAAGAACCTCTCCGGCGGCGCGCCGGCCAGCGCCGGGAGGTCCCGGGCCACCGCGCGCGAGACGCAGAGCCAGGCGTCGGCCGGGGGCCCGAGGAGGGCGCGCGCCTCCTTCGCCGTCTTCGGGACCTCCCCGTCGTAGAGGGTCCGCACGACCTTCGGCTTCGCCTTCATCCCGTCCACGGCCCCGCGCCCGATCCGGTGGTCGTTGAGGAGGTGGCAGTGCACGAGGTCCGGCTTCCACCGCTCGAGGATCCGGCGCAGCGCCCGGCGGTCCAGCGGGTCGAGCAGCGGGTTCCGGTGCTTGGCGAGGCGGAGGCCGCTGCTCGCGGCGATGCCCAGCTCCGCCAGGTGACCCTCGATTTCGTTCTCGAGGCCCGAGACCGGACGGCCGCAGGCGAAGCCCACCTCCGCGCCCCGGTCCCGGAGCGCGGCGACCAGGTTCACCGCGGGCTCGGCGGGCCCCGTCCACTTCCAGTTCGCGAAGAGGTGGAACGCGCGCACGGCCCTCCCCTACTCGATGGGTTCGCGACGGACGACGATCTTCCGCGCACAGGCCGCGGCGACGAGGGAGGCGATCTCCTTCCGCGCGTCCCAGGTCCCGGGCCGCCGCGCGGCGTAGGCGCGGTACCAGCGGAGCCGGTCGCCGCGGCTCACGAAGGTCCCGACGCTCGCCGCGACCTGGGCGAGGTTCTTGACCGCCCGGTCCCGGCCGAGCGGGTCGGGCTCGAGGAACTCCACCCGGTCGTAGTCCACGAGGCAGAAGGACGCCTGCCCGCGGCGGCGGCGGACGAAGACGTTCACCGCCTTGAGGTCGGCGTGGTAGACGGAGCGCGCGTGGAGGTTGCCGACGAAGGCGCCGAACCTCTCCAGGTCCTCCCGCTTCCCCGCGCGCCCCGCCGCGTCGAGCGGCCCGTGGCCCCACAGGCGCAGGGCCCGCAGGTCGAAACGCTCCCCGTCCGCGGCGACGTCCTCCATCACGATGAAGGACTCGCGCCGGAGCGGCCACCGCCCCCGGACCGCCAGGGCCCGGGGCTCCGCGACGTCGAAGTGCCTCTGCCAGAGCCCGTTCCCCCCGAACCAGGAGCGCACCGCGCGCGGACGGCGCAGCGCGTTCTTGAGGACGTCGAGGGGGCCCCGGACCCTCGTCTCCTTCACGACGAGGCGCGCGGGCCCGCGGGGTCCAGGGACCTCGACGCGGGTCACCGTGGAGCGGCCCCCGCGCTTGAGCACCCGCTCGCCCACGGGCTCTCCCGAGGCCGCGAGACGCCCGTGCACGGCGAGGGCCGCGACGAAGGGCTCCGCGCCCCACTCGCGGAGGAACACCCAGCGGAGCCCGTCCCGGCGCGCCACGTCGAACCGGCCGGTCGGGCGGAGGAGCTTCGCGGGCGCCACGCGCCCCTCCACCCGCCCGCGCTCCAGCTCCGCCAGCCGCGCCTCGGTGAGGGCCGGGTCGCGGTCCAGGCCCCGGAGGACGGGCCGCCCCCCCTCGTAGGCGGCCACCAGGGCCTCCCGATCCCGCGGGGAGGTCGCGGTGAGCATCGAGTGGAGGAGCCTCCCCAGGTCGAGGGCGCGCGCGCCGCTCCCCGGGGCCCCGGTCCGCTTCACCGTGTGGAGGTCGATCAGCGTGAGCGCGGGCGGCTCGCCCCGCGTCCCGACGAGGACGTTCCCGCCGTGGAGGTCCGGGTGGCGGAACCCGGCGTCGTGGACCCCGCGGAGGAGGGCACCGAGCCGCCCGAACAGTTCGGCGCGGGCCGCCTCGTCCGCGGGGGAGAAGGGCGCGCCGCCCCGGAATCGCTTGAACATCCAGGGGACCAGCTCCAGCGCGTCGGGCACCTCGCGCACGACCGCCACCGACGCGCGCAGCACCCCCGCGGTCCGCGCCTCTCCCACCGCGAGGGTCTCCGCGGCCGGGAGTCCCGCGGCCCGGAGGGCCCGGCTCGCCCGCCACTCCGCCTCGGCCCGGCTGGGGACGACGAGGTACTTGAGCGCGCCCAGCGGCCCGGGGGGCCGGAAGAGCTTCACGAAGACGGCGTCCCGGCCGGCCCGCGGGACCCGGACCACGGTTCGCACCGGGTTGCGCTTCACCACCCGCGCCCCGGGGAGCCGCTCCGCCGCGGCGGGGTCCGGCGCCAGGGCCTCGCGCACCCAGGCCGCCTCCTGCGGCAGCGCGCGCCAGGAGAGGCCGCCGCCCCCGTGGAACGCGACGGGGACCCCCTCAGCCGGCCCGGCCATCGTCCCCCTTCCGCTCCAGTTCCCAGAGCTTGGCGTACTTGAGGAAGACGTAGTAGGCCCCCGTCACCGCGACCACGAACCCCGCGAGGCCGTCGAGGATGCCTCCCTTGAGGAGGTACATCCGGACGAACTTCCCGGGGGGCCGCAGCAGCAGCCGGTGGAGCGCGAACCGCTCGCCGCGGGCCCGCTTCTCGCGCGCCGCGATGGTGGTGAAGAAGTCCACCTGCCGGAGGTGCGCGCCGAGGTCCTCGTAGGAGTAGTGGAGGATGTCGCCGGCGAGGCGCTCCACCTTCCCCTCCACGCGGACGCGGTCGTGCGGGTTCACGCCCCCCCAGCGCCCGCGGCCGCGGCGGAACAGGCGGACCTTGCGGTCCGGGTACCAGCCCCCGTGGAGGATCCAGCGGCCCAGGTGGAAGGTCCGCCGCGCGAACTCGAAGCCGTCCGGGAGGTCGGCGCGATCCAGCGCGCGCGGGATCGCGGCCTGCAGTTCCGGGCTCAGCCGCTCGTCGGCGTCCAGGCAGAGGACCCAGTCGTGGTTCGCCGCGTCCACGGCGAAGTTCTTCTGCTCCACGTGGCCGGGGAAGTCCCGCTCGATGACCCGGGCCCCGGAGGCCGCGGCGAGGTCCCGGGTGCGGTCCCGGCTGTGGCTGTCCACCACGACGACCTCGTCCGCCCACCGGACGGAGGCGAGGCAGTCCGGCAGGTTCCTCTCCTCGTCCTTCGTGATGATGCAGACCGAGACCCGGGGCCGGGGCATCGCGGGGAGATTACCCGGTCCCCCTCCCCGCGCCTCCCTCGTCCCGGGCGCGGGCGCCGGCGGCTGCCTCTTGACCCCCGGACGCCCTCCCGTAGGATCGGCACTACGCGAGTTGCAGGGAGAGGGGGGCTCCCCCGGCGGGACAGGGACGGCCTGTCCGGAGGGGTGCCGCGATGGGGACGAGGAAGGGACGAGGCGCCGGAGGTCCGCGCCCGAAGCGGCCTGGCTGGAGCCGTCCCAGTCTTCCGGACGGGATCGGCGGGCTCCTTGCCGCCCTCCGAGCGAGCCTGGGCAGGGATGACGGCCCTGTGCGCACATGGGTCCGGGAGAGGCAACCCCGGCTGGAGGCGGTCCTCCGGGCCTGGGGCCGCAGCCCCGACGACGCGCACCGGCTGGCGGACGGGCTCGTCGAGGAAGCCTTCCTCGCCGTCGCGAACAGAGTCGTCATCGAGGGCGAGATCCCATGGATGTCCGGCACCGTCGCCCACCTCTGGCAGAAGCTGTGCGCATCTCGCCGGAAGGAGAAGGAGAAGGAGAAGGAGAAGGAGAAGGAGAAGGAGAAGGAGAAGGAG
Organism: uncultured Planctomycetota bacterium; assembly: GCA_964555565.1. Classification (GTDB taxonomy): domain Bacteria; phylum Planctomycetota; class JAJSAM01; order JAJSAM01; family JAKLKS01; genus CAZKTF01. The sequence continues at coordinate 21,616 of CAZKTF010000016.1, forward strand.
AAGCAGGGGGGGATGGAGCAACCGGAGGACCGGATGGATGGCATGCCATCCCCCTTGGAAACCCTCATCGAGCACGAGGAGCGCTCCCATTGGCACCTCAAGATCCTGGACGCGGCCCCGCGCCTCCCCCCGCCCTACGGCCTGGTCCTGTGCCTGCAATGGGTCAGGGGCATGACGCTCGACGAGATCCGGGAGGTCCTGTGCCGCGTGCGGCCCGTGGGGAGGCACCGGGTCGCCAGGATCGCCCGCGAGGCCGTCGAGATGTTCCGGGCCGCAATCGCGGGTCGGGACCCCCGCGAAGAGTGGCCCCAGCGGTACCTCCCCGGGAAAAACCCCTGGATCGGGTCCGCGCTGCCTCCCTTCCGGGACTGATTCAATGGAGGCGCGCGTTGAGGCGCTCTTCGGTAGGAGGACGCAAGGCCGTGCCCGTCAGGGGCCGTGCGGCCCCGGGAGGAGGAATCAGGACCCGCCCTCGTCAGGCCCCGCGCGTGGCCGGGGGTAGTGAATAGAGAAGTCGCACCTTGAGGCACCCGGGATCGGCGACGCAGTCCCTCATTGAGGATGCCACGGAGCATCCGGGACTGGCGAACGTCGATGCGGGACTACGTGGCAGTGGCCTGCCACGGGGAGGAACGCATGAAGCGCATGACGTTGCTCATCTTGTCGGTCTTCGTGGCTCTGTTCGTGCTCACGGCCATCGACTCAGCCCTCGCCGAGGTCAGGGAGCGCTGGGTCTGCCAGCACCAGTCAACGTGCTACGTCGTCGCCGGGGGATGTTCCGACTGCACCGTCGCTCCGCCGTGCTGCAAGACCTGCGTGAACGGAGCGCTCTGGACAGGGGCATGCATCCCCTTCAACGAGCCTGGCGTCTTCTGCGAGAACCTCATCACGCTCAGCGGGTGCGGCAACTACCAGTTCGGCAACTGCAACGACGGGAGCGGGGTCTGCAAGAACTGGCAGACAAGCCCGTCGGGCTGCGGCACGCGGTACTGGTGCCAGTAGGCCAGGAGCGGCGGGCGGGAGCTCTCTTTCCACGGGGCTCCCGCCTTGGCCGCATCGTTATCATCCTCGACGCCAACCCCCGCCCGACCAGTCCGCCTTCTCCCTCCATGCAAGCATCTAGGGTCCTTTGCTGGGCGCTATCGGCGTCCGTCGGTGGAGGGCTCATCGGATTCCTGCTGTCCTACTCGACTCCGCAACCTGCTGCACTGCAACCGGTCTCGGGATCCCACCGCGAGGTGGTCCAGAGCGACCCTTGGGGCCTCAGCCGCATCGAGTTCACGTATCGGAACGCCAGTGCCGCCCCAGTCGAGGTCGAATCGGTCCAACTCAGTTGCCCTCTCATGCCTTGTCAGTGGGAGCCCCGCGTCGTTTTCCCGGGCAGTCTGCTCTCCGTCGCAATCCTGACATCGGCCCCCGAGGGGATGCGCAACCAGGGATGGATCCGCGCGCTCGATGCCGACGGAAGGACCCTGGCCGAAGGCACCTTCGCGCTTCGCAAGCAGGTGTTGTACGGCCTGCATTGCGCCCCTCGCACTGTTCGCCTCAACCGGAGCGATCTCACGACGGACCCGAGGTTCGTCATCGACTTTCGGTTCGCCGCGCCCGCTGGCTCCGGGTCCCCGGCCCTGCAGATCTCCCAGTCACCCGCCGGCATCCGGCTGGAGGACGTAGGTGCATGGAGGGCCACGTCCGAGTTCATCCGGGCCACGACGGCAACGATCACCATCGGGCCCACATGCGCGGCGGAGAACGCGTTGCTTGAGTTCGTGGCCACAACCCCGACGTTCGAGTCAAAGGCAACCATTGATGTCCACATCGACCCGTAGCCAAGGCTCCCTCCCCTCGCACTGGTTAGCTTCGCAACCCTCGATCCAATCAGGGGACCGGTATTGGCGTTATCTCCGGACGGCGTGCATCTCGCTGCTCGCAACGGTCCTACTCGGGACTGGAATCGCCAAGCTGATGGATCCGTTCCCCGCCGTGGAGGGCCTCGGCCACAGCATCCCTGCGCTCCCGCTCGCCACGCGATTGCGCCTGACGCTCGCGTTGTCTTCCCTTGAGCTCGTCGTTGCCGTAGGAATGCTGCTTCCGGCAACTCGTATGCGTGGACTCCTTTCCGCCATGATTGTTTCCTCCGGCGCCTTCGTCCTCGCCGTGGTGGACGGCTTGCGCGGGCTGACGGGCGACTGCGGCTGCTTCGGGGTCCTCACTGGGCTCAACTCGTACGCCATTCGCCTCTCGGTGGCTGCAGTTCTTGTCGTAGCAAGCACAATAGCCGTGCGGCTGGTACATCACGGCCAGAGCCTACCCAACGGAGCGTTTGCACCCGTCGCCCGGCCTCCGGACGAGGAGAACCGATGAGGATGCTTGTCATCCGGATGCTTGGAGTGCTCGCCGTCATTCTTCCCTCGCGCATGTGCGCTACTCCCGACCAGCCACTGACCGAGAAGGCCTTCCGTGAGAGCACGTTGGCGCGTGAGCGAGCCCTCAAGAACTCTCAGGTTGAGTACCTGACCTACACCTGGGATCCCGCGCACGCGAAGGTGAGAATGGTCGAGGACACCACGGTCGATGTCCTTAGGCCGAGGGAGCGGTGGTTCAGGCGGCTGGTCATGTTCGATAAGGCAAACCCGCCTCTGGTCTTTTCGATGGACACCGATCCTCCTATCCATGGTCTCCTCGATCGAATCCGCGCGGGTATGCTCCCCAACATCGACGTGTACGATGGTGGTCGTCAGCTGTCCCTCGTGGGAACGGGGACCCCGACCAAGAAGGAGTGGTCCGGATCCCTCAACCGAGATCTCCAGTACTCAATGCGCTCCGGGGCGCTCAACTGCTCCCTGCTCTTCATGGAGGAGTGGCGGAGCCATCAGTTCAAGGACTGGGTGATGCATTGCCCCGTCCCAAGGTCCGCCGGCGCCGGTTGGCAATGCCTCTTCACCCTGACCACCCCGCAGGGGGCGATGTTCATAAGCAGGGTGGAGACGACCGAAGGCCCGGACTTCCTCCCCGTCAAGCACCGCTACTCGAAGGTCACCGAGCCCGCCCACGATGCGGTGCTCAGAAGAGCCATCGCGAATCCCAATGAACTCGGCCCCGCCGAGGAACTGAGGTTCGAGTACTCCGTGGGACGCACGAGTCGGGTCGGCGGCGTCCTTGTGCCAACTGTCGTGACCTTCAATTGCTGCTACCCTTTCAGCGGGTGGTCGAAGTCGTGGCTTTCGTACACGGATCGCGGTGACGACTTGGGCAACACGGAGCGCTTTAATGTCAAGGCGCTCCCTCCGGAGTGCTCGGGTGCCTCTGTCTCCTACCTCGACGAGCTTACGAGAGAGCTTGTCTACTTGGGAACCCCACCTCCGGGACATCCTCAACCAAAGGCGGCCGAGCGAGGGCCTTCTCAGGCAACGACTCCCTCCGCTCCCGTCGGCACGGCCAACTCATCGGACACCGGGCTCCTTGCGGTCCTGGCCAGTCTTCTGGGACTCCTCGCCGTGGTCGCCGTAGTCGCCGGAAGGCGGAGGTTGGCTCTGCATCGAAAGGTGGATCCATGAGGCCCCTATGGGCGAGGGTCTTCCTCGCGGCGCTCGCGATCGCCGCGGGATGGCCTTGGGTGGTCGTGCGCGTCAGCGCGCGTCCACTTGTCGAGGCCGTGACGCCAACCGACTTGGAGACCGTTGACCAACGGCCGCTTTCCACTGTCGCGGTCAGCTACGACGTGATGAACGTCACCGCGTCATCCGTACGTTTGCGCATCGAGAGCAGCTCCTGCTCCTGCATCAACGCCCAGGTTACTCCGGAGAACCTGCCACCGGGCGAGCGCGCGCGGATCGTCCTCTCGACCGTCGTGCCAGAGTTGCGGGACGCAGAGGGATGGGCCATCCTTGCGGTCCATGGACAGGCGTTGCAGTACGTCCGTCTCGGCTTCCGGGGACGCGTGGCCGTCGCGCCAGGGATCTACCTGGCTCCGAGGGCCGTCGTCGCGCGCGCGCAAGCCCCAGACAACTTCGTGGCGGTGGCCTTCGATGCGAGCGTCGTCCTACCTCCTCAGGCCGACGCCCGCAGCGCGCTCGCGGCCCTCGCGGTGGAGGGTCCCGGCGCCTCCCTCATCGCCGCTGGACCATGGCGGGAGGGTCTCCGCAGGAACGAATGGCTGGGGAGGGTCCACGTGGGCCTGCGAGACCTTTCATCCCCCGGGGAAGGCAGAACGGTCCGCGTTGCGATTCCACGAGTCCTTGACAAGGTCGCCGAGGCCAAGGTCTTGACCATCCCGTAGCTCGCTCTCCTGAGTGCCCGGCCGTTTGGACAGCCGGCGTCCGGAGGTGCGGTAGAGCGACCGGAGGGCCTGGTGCTAGCTAGTGCTAGAATCCCGCGCGAGGACCGGGCTGTGACGGGCCCCATGCACGCCCTCACACGGAACCTCCGCGAAGCGTTCCGAAGGAGAGTCTTCGATGGCCCGCACGAGTCGGCGTGTCACGGCCCTGAGTGTCCTCGCCCTGCTCCTGTTCTTGGGTGCGGGCCTCGTCCTCTGGGGCACCGGATGTCGAGACACCGTAGGGCGGGGCGGCGAGGCGCAGGGAAGACCAGGACCCACGTCTGCCGCCACCGGAGGGCCGCATCTTCAACGAGGAGGATGGTCAGCCGACAACTCCCCCGCGCAGGAGTCTCTCCCCCGGGGCCCGCACGGGATTCGCGGGCTCGTTCTTGATCCGAGCGGTCGCGGGGTTTCCGGAGCTGAGCTCGTCTTCAGCTGGGTCGGTTCGGCAAGCCAGAACGAGCCCACGAAGCGACGCATTGTCCGGACGGTTGCGGGCAATGACGGCCGGTTCTCGGCGGGCTCGCTCCCAGACGGGATTCTCGCCGCCGTGCGGGTGTCAAGCGACCACTACGTCCCGACTTCCGTCGAGGGACTCAGCACCCCCAGGGAAGAGGACCTTGTGATCGACCTTGCGTCGGGCTGCAGAATCTCGCTCGACCTTGCCGATCTTCCGGAGCCCATGGAACTCAGGCTCCAGGTCGCCGATTCGAGCCTTCAAGTGGATCGCTACTGGAACGTCTACCAGCTCGAGCAGCTCGGTCGTCCCCAGATGGTCGCGGGGGGCGCCGTCCCGCCCGGGACCTATCAAGTGCGCGTTTGGGTGGATGCCGAACTGGTCCTGGAGTCCGGCGCTCAGGAGATCACCGGGGATACGACGATCCGCGTCCCGTCGCCCCGGAGCCCCGGAGGGGATGTGCACGTCACGGTGCTCTCCAGGGACGGATCCTCCCTCCACGGCGCCGTGCTGAAGGCCGGCGGGCAAGTCGCGATTTCAGACGCCGAAGGCCACTGCTTGCTACGCAGGTCCAGGACGCGGGACCGCCTTCGCGTAGAGATGCCGGGCTTCGCGAGCCAATCGCTCGACTGGCCTCGGGACTCTGACGAGTTAGTCGTGACCTTAGAGGCTGTTCCGGCCGCCCGATGGAGGCTCCGCTTTCCTGACCCCTCGGGCGGCGGCGGAAGGGCCTATTCCGCCGTACTCGCGCCTCGGGGGGCTCCGCATCTCCCGCCGCCCGGCATGCTCGTGGATCCGGCGGCACCCCGACAGACCTTTGGAGGAGAGACCACCGCCGACGGAACGACCCAATGGCGCCCAGTCGATGCCGGTGACTGGTACCTTCGAGTTGAGTCCGCGGGTGGCATCGCGTGCGAGGCCACCGTAACCTTCCCCCCTGGCGAATCAATCACAGTTCCCATCCCTACAGCCAGCAACGACCTCTTCCCCGCTCCCTTTCCAAGGCCGTCCCGCGGCGCCATTCTCGAGAGAGCGCCGGACGGTTCGACGCGCCTCGTCTCTCGTTTCGACAACGGCGAGGGCTTCGGGAGCGGCTTCCTCCCGCGCCGCGGGGCCACGTATTGGGCAGTCTACTCCGACTCGACCGGCGACCGGATCGCCATGGTCAACCAAGATCAGCAGGCATCACGCAACCCTTCGGCGGGCGCGGGTTCCTCCTGCAACCTTCGAGTCGTCGGGCTTGACAGCTCGTCGGCCCCGCTCACCATCAGCAGCGTCGCGGTGTTCGGCCTGGAGAGCAAGCGCACGATCTCGCCCACATCCCGCGGCGTCTATGTCCTCAGTGGGGTTCCACCCGGCTGGTGGTTCTGCCGGGCTGAAACTGCGCGGTTCTGGATCCAAATCACCCCAGGGTCCGAGCTCGCCGTAGACCTGACCAGACACGAGAGACAGATGGTGGAACTTGGAAACGGTCTCCAATTGACCGCCTTCTCCGTCATCGACCCTTCCGATCCGCGCATTGTTCACGACGGCTCTCCAGGACAGGCAGCGTCTGGCCAGTTTCAGACGAACGCACCCGCCGGAGAAACCCTAGTCAGCATCTCGGGGCCAAGATGGAGGACGTACTGGATCAACTCGGGCACCCCCGACTCCAAGCGTCTCGCTGACCGCGTGGCGGGCCTCCGTCTCGTGAACTACGCCTTCGCCCGCAACGGAAGGCCGTTCAGTGGCCGGCTCACCGTGGTTCCCGTCGATCATCGTGGGGAGCCGCTTTCTAACTTCGGCGGCGTGGCCCCGTTCCTCTTTCGGGGAGACTTGTCATCGGGGGAGGTCGTTACCCTGATGGTCCACGCCGATGACTCCTTGCGGGTCTTCGCGGATTACGGAGACACGTATCTGACCGGAGAGCTTCCCACCGTGGCGGGCGATTCGGATGCGACCGTCGATCTGCGATAGTATCTGCACCGTCCTTGCCGGCGTCGCTCACGGACCAGAGACCTCGCTCAAGTCGAACGACGCCTCTTCGACCTTCAGCGCCGGTTCACGCCGTTGGAGCTGCCCGGCGCTTCGCGGCTCACCCGGCGCCGAGCCGCCACCCCAGCCGGTGGCGCGCCAGATGGGCGCGGTGGCGGCGGAGCCAGCGGGCCCGCTCCTCCCGCGGGAGGCGCTCCTCCCCGAGGTACGCGCGCACGAGGCGCCACCGCTCGGCCCGCGAGACCGGCACCCCTCCCTTCAGCGCGAGCTTCACCAGGGAGCGGTCGAGGCGCTGGAGCTGGGCCGCCCGCTGGTCCCGCGTCGGGCCGCCCTCCACCTCGCGGGCGTCGTCCAGGTCGAGCACCGTCGCCGGGCCCCCGCCCCGGGGGAAGAGGAGGTTCTTCACGTGGAGGTCGGCGTGGAGGACTCCCGCGTCGTGGAGCGCGCGCACCGCCCGGCCCGCCGCGGCCAGCGCCGCCGCGCGGCCGCGGTCCCCGGGCGGGAGTCGGAGGAGGAGGGCCCGGAGGTCCTCGGCGTCCTCCACCTCGCGGGTGAGCATCCAGCCTCGCGCCACGCCCGGGGCGGCCTCGCGGACCACGGTCCCGAGCGGCTCCGGCACCGCCACCCCCCGGCGGAAGAGCGCGTCGGCCAGGCGCAGTTCGCGCAGGAACCGCCCCGCCCCGGGGAAGAACCCGCCCGTGAGGCCGCGGAGGAGTCCCCCGTGGAGGTAGCGGCGGGCGACCACGCGCAGGCCGGGCGTCCCCGGGACGGGGAAGGAGACCGGGCGCCCCCGCCCCTCGAAGCGCC
>CAZKTF010000017.1:0-12726 GCA_964555565.1 uncultured Planctomycetota bacterium
CGGCGGACCGGGGCGGCGGCGCCCGCGCCCGGGACCTCCGGGCGGCGGTCCTCCTCCGGCTCGCCTCCGCGGCCCGCGCGGGGGGGAAGACGGAAGCGGCGCGGGGGCTCGTGGAGCGCGCCCTGGCCGAGCGCCCCGGCGAGGTCCGCCTCGGGCGGGACCTCCCCCGCATCGCCGAGGGCTTCTCCCGGATCCCTACTCCTCCCGCGGGGGGCGAGGCGCGGGGTCCGCTCCTCGACGGGTTCCTCGCGCTCGCCGCGGGGGATCTCGGCGCCGCGGTCGCGTCGCTCTCCAACGCCACGGGTGAGTCCCGCGCGGGCGGAGGGGCCTCGCTCCTCCCGGCGACGCTCGTCCTCAGGTCCCGCGCCCGGCTCCTCGCGGGAGAGAGCGAGGGGGCCGTGGCGGACCTCCGGGAGCTCGCGTCGCTCCTCCCGGCCGACGGGAGCGTCCGGTTCCTGCTCGGGGCCGCGCTCGCGACCCGGGCCGCGGAACTCCGGGCCCGCGGCGAGGCCGCCGGGGGGGACGCGGCGGCGGCCGCGGCGCGGGAGGCCTACGAGGAGGCGCGGCGCCTCGACCCCGCGCGGACCGAGGCGGACCTCGGGCTCGCGGAGCTGGCCGTGGCCGAGGGCCGCACCGTGGACGCGATCCGCGCCCTCAACGCGGTCCTCGCGCGGGACCCGGGACGCGTGGAGCCCCACCTGGTCCTCGCCTCGGTCTACCGCGCGCAGGCCGGGGACAGCGGGGAGCGCACGTTCCTCGAGGAGGCCGACCGCTGCTACCGCCGGGCGCTCGCCGCCGCGCCGGACGACGCCCGGGCCCTCTGCGGGCGCGCCGAGGTGGCCGCCCTCACGGGCAAGGCCTTCGAGGCGATCTCCTTCGTGGGCCGCGCCCTGGCCGCCGACCCGGACGACCCCGGCGCGCGGCGCTTGGCGGGCCTGCTCTTCGCGCGGAGCGCCCGCTCCCAGGCGGAGGCGGGGCACGCGGACGCGGCGCTCGAGATGGCCGAGAGGTCCCTCGCCCTCGGCGGGATCACCGCCGCGGCGTGCCTCGCGAAGGCCCACGCCCTCCGGCTGAAGAAGGACTGGGCGGGCGCGGGGGCCGAGATCGAGCGGGCCCGCAGCCTCGCCCCCGGGGACCCGGACGTGCGCGACGCCGTGGCGTCCTACTACCGCGACGTCGGCTACGCCCTGCTCCTCCAGGGGGGGCGGCGCGCCGAGGCCGACGAGGCCTTCCGCCGCGCGCTGGCGGCGGACCCTCCCCGCGTGGACCTCTCCGGGGTGCGGCGGCTCCTCGAGCGCGAGCCCCCGGCGCCGGAGCCCGCGGGGACCCTCCCCGGCCCGGAGGCGGCCGCGGCCCGCGCGCGGCTCGTCGAGGAGGCGCGGAGGAAGGTGGAGGAGGGGGCGGAGCTCCTCAAGGCCGGGAAGCGCGAGGAGGCAGGGGAGGCGTTCCGGGCCTCGCTCCGTTCCTTCGAGAACGCCGAGGCGCGGTTCGGGCTCGGCGTCGTGCTCGCGGCCTCGGGCGACACGGCGGGGGCCGAGGAGGCCTACCGCCGGGCCACCGCCGACTCCCCCTCCCATGCCGACGCGTGGCTCAACCTGGGCGCCCTCCTCTACAGGAAGGGGGACGACCGGGGGGCCGAGAGGGCCTACGCCGCCTGGGTCCTCGTGGCGCCCGCCGACGCCGACCCGGAGACGCGGCGGAAGGTGGAGGCGCTCCTGGAGGTCCTCCGGAAGCGGCTGCGCGACGCCGGGGCGGCCGGCGATCCCCCCCCCGCGAAGGAGGGTCCGAGGTGAGCGCGCGGCGCCTCCTCCTCCGCGAGCCCCCCGTGCGCGGCCTCGCGCGCCTCGACCCCGCGGCCTCGCGCCACGCGGCGCGGGTCCTGCGCCTGCGGGAGGGGGACGAGGTCGTGCTGTTCGACGGGCGGGGGACGGAGTGGCCGGGGACCCTCCGGAGGGTCTCCTCCCGCGAGGTGGAGGTCGCGGTGGGGGAGGCCCGCCCGGTCGCGGCGCGCCCCGGGCCGCGGCGGGTCCTCGCCACCGCGGTCCCGAAGGGGCGCCGCATGACAACGCTCGTCTCCATGGCCACGGAGGCGGGCGTGGACCGGATCGTCCCCGTGGCCTTCGTCCGCTCCGCGGTGCGGGGCGCGGGGGCGTCGAAGGCGGCGCGCTGGAGGCGCGCGGCGGAGGAGGCGGCGCGCCAGAGCGGTCGCGCGGACGTCTCCGGGGTCGAGGAGGAGGTCCCGCTCGCGGACCTCCTCGGGCGGCCCGCCGGCCCCGCCGAGGTCCGCCTCCTCCCGACAACCTTCGGCGACCCGCCTCCGCTTGCGCGCGTGCTCGCCTCCGCGGCGGCGTCGCCCGCGGTGGTGCTCCTCCTCGTCGGCCCCGAGGGCGGGCTCACCGGGGACGAGGAGAGGGCCGCCCGCGAGGCAGGGTTCCTCCCCTGCTCGCTGGGGCCGACCGTGCTGCGCGTGGAGACGGCGGCGGTGGCGGCCTTGGTGATCGTGGGAGAGTCACGCTGAGCAATCGACGGGGTCAGACCTCAGGCGTTTGCAAACAGTGGCCTCAGATTCCTCGCGTCGCTCCCCAACGTTTGCAAACGACTGGGGTCTGACCCCTCTGCCCCTCGGAGGTCCCGTGGATTGTTGGCACGACGCCTCCCGGATCGGCGAACGCGCTCAACAGGCAGCTTCGATGCGGCAACGACTTACGACGGCGCCTCCGTCACCGAGCGCCGGCACGTGTCGAAAACGAGTCTGGGGTGTTGGCGATCCGGGCGCTGGAGACGGCGACGGCCGCCGCCGGTCCGCCCACTGCACCGGCCGCGGGAGTTCTCGGCGCACCAGCCCCCGTCGCCCCGGTCGTAGGTCCCCTCCCGGTGGCAACCCCGCCGAGGGTGGTCGCCGAGGTGTAGGCAGGTCGAGAGGGAGGGCAGAGCCACAGACCTGGTCGGGATGGATGCGGCCTCTTGACCCTGCGCTCGTGTGGTACCATCACGCAACAGGGTTGAGGGAGCAGCAGGACTCCCCCGACGGCAGAGAGGTCGTGGAAGGTCTGTCCGGAGGTTTCTGCGATGGGGACGCGGACGGGACGGGGCGCGACAGGTCCGCGGGAGCGGCCAGGCGGTGCCCCCCTGCCGATCGAGGACCTGGAGGCCATCGCGCGAGCGGAGGCGAGGAGGTACTCGGGGCTCGCGCCCAATGGAGGGCGGCGGTGGACTTCCGAGGACATCGCGTTCGCGGTCTCCGTGCTCTACGCGATTGCCCGGACCGAGGCGTTCCGCCGGGCCTTCCCCAGAGGCGTCGATGGAAGCAAGTCTCGCGGCTACCTCCTCTCGGCGCTCCACAACGCCCTGGTCCGTGCCCGCAGGCGCGACGCGCGGCTCGTCCTCCTCGATGACCTGAAACTCGATGCCATTCCTCGGGCACCAGGTTCCGCAGGCCATCTGGCCCCTGAGGACGCCCGCTGCCTCGCCCGCAGGTTCCTGGGTGGGCGATCGGCGGCCGAGACCGCGGAACTCGAAAGGCGCCTCCGGGGCCAGGGGTCTGGGCGAGCTGCGATCCCTGGCCGAGGGACGGGAGTACCACGCGCTACCCGGGTGAGGATGTGGGCGAGGGTGAGCGCGGCTCTCCTGACCTTGGCGAGGGCGGAGGGGCTGACGAAGGCGGAGTTGGGCGATATCCTGGTGGCTGTGGCTGCCAAGTTGACAGGGGAGGGGGGAGGTGTGGGGTGCCGGCGTGGGGGGGGGCCTTCGGAGGTGCGGGGGGGGGGCAGAATCCGGGGGATTGCCAAGATTCTTGAGCCCCCTGGGCACGCTCGATACTCTTTACTTATAGGGGCGAGAAATTAGGCGCGCCCCGGTAGGAGAACGCAAGGCTGTACCCGTCAGGGGCCGAGCGACCCCGGGGTGGAATGGACGTCAAGCGCTGGAGGAAGTCACATGACGAAGGTGCAGAAGTTCCTGGTCGCCACGGCGGCGATGGCTGCGCTTGCAGTGGCCCTCATGCCGTCGATGGTGATCGCTGGCGGGGCCTACTGCCCGCCGCAGCCGTTCAACCCGGGAAACCCGCCTCAGCTGCCCTGCGATCCGAACACGAAGCATCCGAACTGGATCTGCCAGGTCTCCAGCGGCCTTTGCCTGCCGGGAACGCCAGAGGACTGGTGCACCCAGGACTGCAACCCGCATGGTGTCTGGCCACCGAGCACGGTGCGCTGCAAGGGCAACAACACGGGCGGCTGGTAGGTCGCGCCAAAGGAGCCGCTCTCCCGCCGGGTTGGATTCGCCTATGAGTCGTCGGCGGGAGGGCACTCCTGTTGGGTTCGCCGGGCCAGATCGAGAATCCAAACACCGCTAGGCTAGCAAGAACTGCGGCTGGGGGCATGAACGGCATGCAGAGCCGCCGAGGTCGGGAAGGAGAACCGGCCGACGGCTGGCCGAGGATCTACCTCATCCTCCCATTCCTGACTATCTTGACGAGCCTCTTCGGCGCGCGACTGAACACCGAGTCGCGGCTACGTGTCACCGTCCAATCAACGGACAATGGGCAGGAGTTGCACATCAGCCTCGCAACGACCCGGTACGACAGAATTGCTCTCGTCGGAGGGGATCGGCGCATCCAGGATGAGATCAAGCGCGCGAGGGCGTCTACCCTGGTCGCGGAGCGTGGCTTCCTCCTGGTTGACACAGGGGCTGACACTAGGGCGAAGAACTCTCCCGGCAAGAGTCTTCCGCATGCGGTAGTTCTCGGACATGCAATCAGGTCGGCGGGATTCCTTCGCGTCGGCGGAGCATTGCTCTGGAGCATGCAGGACGACCCACTACCTCGCCCAGTCGTTGGCCGGCGCGATCTTAGGACCGTGATCTCGTGCGAGGGTCGAACAACAGAATTGGAGTGGTCGGACACTGACTGCTTTGCGGTGTGCGGAGTCGTGCGGAACGTCGTTCGATTGTGCGGGGGGCGCGTGACACTAATCGGACTTCAAGACGAAGATGCGCCGTTGGTGCGCTGCGCCGCCGAGGCCGTCGAGCGGATGGACCGCGCCGTTCGCGCAGCCGGAGAAGCGTATACATTCGAGAACCTCAAGATCGTTGTGACAGGCTCACCGATTCCTCGTCGGGAGCAGCGTCTCGCCCCGCTTCTTCTAAATCCGCTCTCCAACCTGCTGGCGGGGCCATACGCGAAAGACAGCAGCGTCCTACGCCTTCAGGCCGCTACGCAGCTGGTGTGTTCGCGGCTGAAGTCCTCCCACAAAGTGGAGGGCTTCAGGCAGTGTGCGGCCCTCGGCATCGCGATCGCTGATCTCGCTCTTGCGAACTGCGACGGCTACTCCTCTCCCTTAGTCGGAAACCGTGCAGCCGATCGGGCGCTGCAGGCATTCTCACGGTTCGGACCACGAGCGCTTCAGGACGGCGTAGTGTCCGATGACCCCGTGCGCGAATATGTTCTTGCTGCCGAAGTCTTGGCCCCCATTGTCAGGGAACAGTTGGCCGGACTCAACGACAATTCCGGCACGAGGCATCCGCCGCCGCGCGGGCGGCCGGCCTCGCCAGAGCGACGCATTGACATCGGTGCGCTGGTGAGGCTGCCGTGCGCGGTCTTGCAGTCAATGTGCACCGCCCAAGATCCTCTGTCGTGTGTTCGGGAACGTCTAGCAGCATCGTCCGCAATCCGGGAGTCAAGCGAAACGCCGGCGGTCCCGGATGCTCACCGACTGTCCATCGCGGCAGACTTCTTCGGGTTCCTTGAGGACTGCGGTTGCAAGAGTAGCTCCTCAGGAGGGGTGTCCAGCGTCCTCTACTATTGGTCATCCCCCGCAACGACGCAAAACATAAAGTTGACTTTGGGGAACATTGTGGCGGACGAAGAACGAGAGCAGTGTGACGACGAGGTCTCAGCACTAATAGTGCGACTCGTCGGCGAGGTCCCGGGGGTGGTGCAGGTTCCTGGTACGGAGGAACTCCTCAGGCTTTCGAGAGGCGGCTCGTGCGCTACTGCGCTAGAGACCGCGGGGCTCGTCGCTTGCAACGTGGTCAGGAGGGTAGGAGACGGGACGCTGTTCAGGCCGTATGCCGATGTGGTTGTAGGTGGTCATCCGCCGCTTCGTATTATCGGCGTCGTTGGAGAGACCCAGCGCCTTGTGCGGCTGCGTCACCGCGAACTCATCGACGAGGCATTCGAGATCCTGAACCCGGCCTCAAGTGTCGCCCGCGTCCTTGGAACGACGCCGCCCGAGTATGACGTGGTCGTGGCAGGTACCATCCATCCAGCGGATGTGTCGGCCATCGCGGGACTCGGGCACCCGAGGATGCTGATAGTAAGCACCGAGGCCGATGTGCCGCGAGTCACCGACGGGAAACCACGCGGCTATCAGAATGACGGCATGGTCCATTGCGTCCCTGTCGTCTTTGCGAGAGCCGCAAACTACGGTGTCACTGAGGTTGGTTGGCTTCCCGAGTCCGGTCACGCAAGTGCGCGGACGATATTCCTGAAAGACCGGCTCGGCCCCGATGATCCGATCGGGCGAAGGGTGACCACCGCGCTCGAGGGTATCGAAAGCAATGTTGAGACGATGGTGCCAGCAGATGAGCCACTCCTGCGGCGGGGCTTTGGCTATGTGGGATCCGGTAGGTGCGAGCTCTGTCATGCCGAGTACTACCGGGATTGGGCAGGCACTCCGCATGCAACGGCCATGAACACGCTGCGCCATGTTCAGAGGCATCGCGTCAGGGCCTGCGTGTCGTGCCATGTGGTCGGCTTCGAGCGAGCCGGCGGTTATACGCTCCGCCAGGGGCAGGTAGACTTGGAGAACATCGGATGCGAAAACTGTCACGGCCCGGGGTCAGGACATGTCGAGCGGCCGCAGGACATCAGCGTTGTCCGGAGACGACCAGATCTCTCCCTTTGCGCCTCCTGCCATACGCCGAAGCGCTCCGACATGTTCGTGGGGGATCCGATGGTATATTGGCACCGGGTCTCTCACGTCGAGGTACTGAAAGAGTCTCGCGCATCCATCGCGGGAGGTCGTTGAGTGTTTGTATTGCGGGAATGCGCGGCACACGAGTCCCCTCGCCGACAAGGTAGGACGGAACCTTGCCGTCCGGCGACCCTGAGGAGAGGGTGGGCAGTGATATCATGTGGACACCCGTGAGGTCGACTCGGATGCCAAGGCTGGAGCCCCGCCACTGTCCCGGTCGGCTGCTCTTGCTGTTCGCCCTGGCGGGCGCGACCGTGGGGGGGTGCGCTTCCACGGGATCGCGCGGAGGCCCTTATCTCCTAACTGAGCTGCCAGACGGGGGCATGGTGCGTTGGGAGTGTTCCATTCTGGGCCGGGAGGCCTTCGGCGTCCGGGAAGGCGTACTCGTAGCCAGGATTCGCGGGCATGCCTCCTTTGGGGCCATCTCGGGAAGCCCTGTCGTGAGTGATGGCGGTCAACTGCTCGGGGCGGTTGTCTCCCGGTACTCGTTTGCAGAGGATCCGTATGTGGGTGTCCTGCCCAAGGAGAGGATCGAGGAGCACTGGCGGTATGCGAGCGCAGTCGCAGATCCCGGGCCTGGGCTCAATGCGACAGAGACCGACGCGTGGCGTAGAATTATTCCCGGCTGTAGTGTCGTGGCCCTCCGTGCGTGGGGTGACTATACATCGGGCATGTTCGGCACGGTATGTGAGGTGAGGGAGCGCGAGGTCGCCCTGCTTGGCCACCCGTGGCAGGGTGGCGGTCCGTGCATGTACGCGCTTGCCAGGGCCCCGGTGCGGGCAATGATCCATGACATGGGCCTAGAACGGGTGGCGGATGTCTCGGACATCGTCGGCGTCGTCTTTTACGATGGGAAAGGCGGTCTTTTCGGGCGCCTTGGAGTCCAACCGCCTGTCATCCGCCTATGTCTAGAGATGCGCAATGCGGCCGGCGCACTTCTCCGCGGGTATTCGTACTGGATTGCTGATGACCCATTCGGTAGAGATCTGTCTATGCGAGAGGTGCTTATCGACGGCACGCACTCGTTGTCGGGGACCGCAAACACGGGACGGTGGAACCTTGGCCTTGAATGCGACGGGGCGGCAGTGTGGGAAGCCACGTTAGAGTCCTTGAGCTCCGAAACAGTGACCACCGCCTTCTTCGACGGACTCAAGCGCGCGACGGGGACTCATTCGCAACCGCATTCAATTCTCGTGAAGCTCCAACCAGAATAGGGCAAGATCTCAGGAGCGGCAATGGCGAAACCCTTGGAGGCGAGAATCGGCCTAGACGGGAGGGGCACTGGGTTATTGTCTTCCGCTCGCCCGACTCCGCTCGTGTTGCTCGCATGGCGCGGCCTACTAGTACTTCTGCTCGTCTGGAGCGCTGCGGTGCGGGTGGCGAGGCCGGGTGATCACGCCGTGTTCTTGATGGCGAACGCGGGAACGCAAGCGGCCTCCCCCCCTCTCGTCGCTCTGGTGTGTGCAGCAATTGAGCTTGGAACGGCGGCGTTGGTCATTTGCGGCCGACTGCCCAGAGCCGTCGGGGGTGTCCTAGGTGCAGTGGTCTTGCTATCCGCTATCGCCGCGCTCTCGGATCCGTGGTGGCTTCCGCTCACGCCAGGAGGTTACGGATTCATGTCAGCAGTACACATCACACTCTGGCCGATTGGCCCCGTTCTCGTCAGTGTGGTCTGTGCCCTGTGGTTGTCCGAAGAGATGGCGTTCGCAAAGGCGCGCGCATGAGGCGGACACTCTCCTACCGGACTGCCATCCTTCGGATGGTAGTCGCCACATCGAAGGTGGCATTGGCCGCGATGGTGCTGGCATCTTGTGCCACACCATCGCAACAGCCACACGCAGCCGCACAGCGCGTGGAGGTGCGGACGGAAGTGGCCGGAGGCGATGTGCTCGCGATCCCCGCTACAATTCTGGGCGAAGTCCGGGGGAGATCGAGCGGGGATCGTCTCATATTACTTCGACTAGCGGAGGGTCCCGAGGCAGCAGGATTCCCCGGCGCGTTTGTCGGGATCTGTGGGAGCCCCGTGTACGACGCGAAGGGTCACTGCTTCGCGATAGTGCTCGACCGCATGGGTGGGGACGAGAAGACGATCTGTATGGCGACTCCCTGTACGGCGGTTCTCGATGCGTGCTTTGGGAAGGACGCGGTCAGCCTGCTGGAGACCGAGCCAACCACTGACAACTCTCAGAAGGCGCTGAGGCCGGGAGAAAGCGTGGCGATGCTCGGTGTGTGGGGCGATGTCAGGGTGGGAACCTTCGGAACTGTATCCATGGGCATGGACCACAGAGTCGTGTGCCTCTTCACCCAGAACCCGGGGTACTTTGAAGAGGAGGCAGACTGTCATTATGCGCTCGCAAGGGCCCCCACGGTGGCGGTATCTCCGGGCAATGGAATCGGCCGGATCTGTACCCTCGGTGAAATCGTCGGGACGGTGCGACAATTCGGCTCTCGCGGGGCGTGGGGGACTGTCGGGGATGGTCCCGAGGAGGTGACCATCACAGTGTCCATGCGATGTGGCGATGTGGAGCGCAAGGCTCTCACATTCAAGATCCCCTTCGAAAGCGCTCGCTGGAACTGGTGGCTAGTAACTGGCCTGAGGAGCGCACTCGCTGAGTGGGGCGTCCGCGGGCCCGGCTACGAGGGCATGATTGAGGTACGAGGAGGCGAACATTTCGGGGAGCGGCGATCGGCCGTGGGTTCCGGAGGGGGGGACGTCTCCACGGAGATGCTAGCGATGGTCTCCAGAGCGTTCGATGGCCTCTCACGTGCACCAGATCACGTCGTGGCGGTGACAATCAGTCTGCGGCGCAAGCAGCCGTGAAGAACTGCGAGTAGGTTATCCCGCCGCTCTCGCCTCCCGGTTCTCTCTTACTCATTTTCGACACCTTCCGGCGCTCGGTGACGGAGGCGCCGTCGTAAGTCGTTGCCGCGTCGAAGCTGCCTGTTGAGCGCGTTCGCCGGTCCGGGCGGCGTCGTGCCAACAATCCACGGGACCTCCGGGAATCCCGTTGACAGCCCCGAATGAAGCGGCAGACTGCCGCCCATGTACGTGCGCATCAAGCGTAGTGGCTCCGGCGAGCGCAAGCACGAGTACCTCCAGCTCGTGCGCTCCTACCGCGACCAGGGCCGCGTGCGGCAGGAGGTCATGCTCACGCTCGGCCGCAAGGACGAGCTCGTCGCCTCCGGGATGCTGGACACCATCATCCAGGGGCTCGCCAAGCACAGCGAGCGGCTCCGCGTGGTGGAGATCGCCAACTCCATGGCGGCGCGTTCCTCGAAGTCCTGGGGCCCCGCTCTGGTCTTCGGGCGGCTCTGGGAGATGCAGGGACTGCCGGAGGTCCTCGGGTCGCTCGCGTCGAAGCGGATGTTCGGGTTCGACCTGGAGCGCGTGGCCTTCGCCATGGCGCTCCAGCGCCTCTGCCGCCCCGGGTCGGACCTGCAGGGCTTCGGCTGGGCCCCCACGGTGGAGGCGCCGGGTCTGGACGCGATCCAGCTCCAGCACTTCTACCGCACCGCCGGCTTCCTCGCCTCGGTGCGGGAGGAGCTGGAGACGCGGCTCTTCTTCAAGGACCGCGACCTCTTCGACCGGACGCTCGACCTGGTCTTCCTCGACACCACGAGCACCTGCGTCTACCGGGACACCGAGACCCCGATGCGCAAGAGGGGGTACTCGCGGGACCGGATGCCCGAGTGCCCCCAGCTCGTGTTGTGCGTGGCGGTGGACACGGAGGGCTGGCCCATCGCCTGGCAGATCCTCCCCGGCAACACCGCCGACCACGAGGGGCTCCGCAGGATGGTCGCCGCGCTCCGCGAGCGCTTCCAGATCCGCCGCGCCGTCGTCGTCGCCGACAGGGGGATGATCTCCAGGGACGGCATCTCGCTCCTCGAGGACCACGAGACCGCGCCCTTCGACTACGTGCTCGGGTGCCGGATGCGCCGGCAGAAGGAGGTCAACGAGGAGGTCCTCGGCCGCGCGGGGCGCTACGAGACGGTGGACGAGACGCTGGCCGTGAAGGAGGTCCGGGTCGGGGACCACCGCTACGTCATCTGCCTCAACCGCAGGGAGGCCGAGAAGGACGCCTTCGCCCGCGAGGCCATCCTGGCGAAGCTCCGCGCGACGCTCTCCCGCAACGGCCCCAAGGCCGTGGTCGGCAACAAGGGCTTCTCCCGGTTCCTGAAGGTCGCCCGTGGAAGCGTCACCATCGACGAGAAGGCGGTCGAGCGCGATGCTCGGCTCGACGGCAAGTACGTCCTCCGCACCAACACCGACCTCCCCGCCGCGGAGGTCGCCAAGACCTACAAGAGCCTGTGGCGCGCGGAGCGTTGCTTCCGCACGACGAAGTCCACGCTCGAGGTCCGGCCCATCTTCCACCACCACGACGACACCTCCATCGGCCACATCGTCGGGTGCTTCCTCGCGCTTCGGCTCGAGGTCGATCTCCAGCGGCGCCTCGACAAGGCCGGCGTCGAGGTCTCTTGGCCCGACATCATGCGCGACCTCGGCCAGGTCCAGGCCGTCACCGTGGACCTCGACGGCAAGCGACAGGAACCCAAGCCACCACATCGGGATAGGGTCGCCGGAGTAGGACCCGTCGTCTGACGGTTTCAGCCAGGACAGGCGGGAGAACCGCCAGCGCGGTCTCGATCCGGCCGCGGATGTGACGTGCCTCCTCCTCCGAGTCCACGAGGGCCAGGGGGTCCGTCTCCGCGGCCACGCCTTCGGCGACGCCCGCGGGGAGCTGCGGGCCCATCGTCAGCTCCGGGCCATAGCGCTCGCAGACGGTGGCAATCCAGGCGCAGGGGTCCCGGATGACGCGGCCCCTGCTCACCGCCTTCACCGCCTCCGCCTCCACGTGGAGGCAGGTCTCCTCGATCTCGAGTCCTCGCCAGCCCGCCCTCAGGAGCGCGGTCGCGAGCTGGACCCGGCCGAGCGTCTGCCACGCGAGGATGGGGCGAGCGTCCCCTCGCGATTCGGCGCGGAGCGCGTCGAAGAGCGTGCCGGCTTCGGGAGGCACGATGAGACGGCGGTGCCTGGCTCCCATTCTCTCGTCCGCCCCGCCGTGTTGCCGGCGGGACCCTCCTCGAACACCGGGCACCCTGCCCGGGCGCGTTCCTCCGAACTCCACCGGGTTTCCCAACCCGGAGGCCCCCGGAGGAAGTCTATCGCAGTGCGCTGCTCCGTGGGTGGGTGCTGAGGAGCGAGTGGGGCCTGGGGTCAGCCCCCGGTCGTTTGCAAACGGGGCAAGGCGACGCGAGGGATCTGAGGCGACGGTTTGCAAACGCCCGGGGTCTGAGGGTGGGTGCTGAGGGGCACGGGGTCAGACCCCGGGCGCCTCGCGTGACGTGCTGCGCAGCCCTATGGGCGCCCGAGGTCAGACCCCTGGTGCTGAGGGGCACGGGGTCAGACCCCGGTCGTTTGCAAACGTTGGGGAGCGACGCGAGGGATCTGAGGCCACGGTTTGCAAACGCCCAAGGTCTGACCCCCGGTACTGCCGTTAGCAGGGGATGGCATCTGGGGATCGGAGTGGTATCCTCGTTGCCGAACTGAGCCCGGGGAACGAAGGATTATGCGACCTTGATCCGGCTCCGAGTCGAAACGGGGAGCGTGGTCCGCGTCCTCGACGTGGAGGGGGAGGAGATCACCCTCGGGCGCGCGGCGGGCTGCACCATCCCCATCGAGGACCCGGGGGTGGCCCGATACCACGCCGCGATCCAGCGCGGGGCCGAGGGCCTCCGCCTCGTGATGCTCACGGGT